>JBAWXM010000026.1:0-27300 GCA_037144075.1 Lentisphaerota bacterium
GGAAATAAAGAAGAGTAGGCTCATTTTCCCGCTATCTGCCGCTGATACAGCAGCATTTTACGCTTAAAATTATGGTATTATGCTCTATTTTTAAGCTTAAACGGTGTTTTTGTTATATACCGCCATATACCGCAAAATATGGCTATTCGTACAAAGATTTACACATTTTTTACACATTTTGAGCGTGGAGCTCAAACCAATAAAAAGCCCTGCCGGTTAAGACAGGGCAGCGGATCCGCTTATTTATTTCCTTAACTCATCTAGTTTAGGTTTAATCATAGTCGCTGTCGTGTGACACAATACCGCCTGAATGCTCGTAAAGTTTATGTTTGCATAGTCTGCAAGAATATTGTAAAGCTCCGGCGGAAAGACAGCCTTAATTTCGGTATTCTCTGTAACGTGTTCAATCTTTTTATGTTTCATTTTGCGGCCTCCCTGGATTCCATCACGGCAAGTCCGGCTTCTGCAAACTTCCGATACCAGGCTTCACGCGATAACGCCGATTTCTTGAATTGCGCCTCTATACGCTCACGCAGTTTTCCGGCAGGGTCAAGAATGGCCGGCCTGAATGTGTCGCTCTGGTGTCTTTTCTCTTTAAAGCTGGATTCAAATATGCTTTTAAGTGCTTCATCCGGGATTATTCCACTATCGCGCTCCTCATTATCTGCAAAAAAATATTCCTCTATATGGCATTGAACATAATATAGAGCCCGAAAGACATCTTGCAGCTTTTCCTTGTCTTCTAAAATCCGCTTAGTGAGCATTATTTGAAATTTATCTCGCTCATTGCCTAAATAAGCATCTTTGGAGAAGTCGCAATATTCTGTTAAAAATATTTTTGCCAGATTGTTTTCTGATAGATTCAGGCCAGCGGCTTTCATGGCGGTATTCAATGCATTATTAATCCATTCAAAATTACGAGGGGTCATGGCATATTGCAAAGCGGCGCTTTTGCTATCTGCTATACTTAATTCGATTTCTTCGCGCCGGTTATTGCATCGCTTCCATTCCGGTTCGTTACTATCTGCGTTATGCTCTTTTATAATATCACGAGCGCGATTAATGCCCTGAATTAACGCATTGCCGGCAATATGCCCTTTACTCATGCCAAGCTCTTTTGTTACTTCGTCAAGCCCGGCCAGCACTTCATCTTGAAAGAGCTTTGACACTTCAACGGTAAATACATCTGACTTGCTGGCGATAGAATTCTTTTTCTTCATCATTCCAATTCCTTGTTTTTGGGGTTATATTACAATTGCCCGGTTTTGCAATTCCTTGTGTACCGGGTGGGCTGGATACTCGCAATATTCAGCCCTCTTTGATTTCCGTGTTATTCTTTTTCGGCTTTACCTCCAGTTGCCTTTGTTGCTTTTTTCTTAGATTCTGGCTTAACAGTATCTTTGTCAAAAATCTGTTTGACCCAAAAGCCGCGCTTCGTCCGGCGGACTTGCAGACTGGCGAACTTCTCAAGTCTTGATGCAATCTCGTTGACATAATCCGCAACGCCTAATTCCTGTTGTCTCTTTCTCTCTGCTCGTGTCATGATTCTTTTGCCTTTTCTTTGAGTTTCTCGACTGTATCATTGATAAACGCCTGACGACTGGCCGCTGACACGGTTCTGGTAACAATCGCGTCAAGGATTGCCCGGAATGCTTCAGGCTTGGGGTTCCGCCGTCCTAGTTCCCACGATTGCACGGCCTGAATTGAAACTCCGATCAATGCCGCAAATGGCCCCTGATTCAGGTTTAACATTTTCCGGCTGGTCTTAATGAGTTCTTTGTCTGTCATTTATCACCTCACTTGTTAAGTTGTACTTTTATATTATAATCTGTACTATTGATTATTGCAATTAATATTATTAAAATAGTACAAATATTTTATTTATGTACTATTTTAATTTAAAATGCCGCAATGTTTAACCTCAAAACACTTCACATAATAACTGTTATGCGACGTTACAAGCACAAATGAACATATAAATACTTTATTATTAACTATTTATGTATCAAAAAACATTTAACATTTGCTTTTATGGTAGCAGTCTTTTTGAAATTTATCTTAATTTGAGACCGCGTATAAAGTTCTTATTCGAGTTTGTTTTGATTCCTTGGTGTAATTACTTTCCGGCTATTTTCAATAAACTTCTCAATATCTGATTCTTTAAATCTCATTCCGCCGCCATGCAATGTAAAACATTGAATCTTTCCTTTGGCGATATGCCTTAGCAGTGCTGAACGCCCGACTTTCAAGCAGTTTTGCACCTCTTCAAACGTGTAGCATTGTTCCAGTGGCATGATTAGCTCCTGTTGTTACTGGTTTGACTATATTTATATCGCGGATGAATAGTTTGTCAAACTGCACAAAAGCGGAGGCGGGGGGATGCTTTTCTGAATTAAATTTTGTATTCAAACAAGAAAACACGGTGGACAGTAGAATAATCAGTAGAATTATATATAGAACGGCTGACAAATTATTTTTCAATTCTTTTGCCCTGGTCAGTTAAAAGGGTGTCCACCGGTACGGGCATCCTTTGCTGTGGTATCGTAAAACGCGACATCATAGCCGGGCTGGTGTAACGTTTCGTTACATCACCGCCTGGACAATCTCACGTTTCGTTATATCCCTGATCTGGAGTAGATAAAAGCTACATCAGCCCTGACATCAGCCGGACTGATAGCAGCTTTATGACGTGAGTATTTTTCATGGCATCGGGAAATATAGATTTTCAACTGTGGTACTCATTACCATAGTTGAATCAGTCGTGGTACTTAGTACCATAACTGAAAGGGGTTGCCGCCGTGGCAATACCCGAAGGTATCATTGTAACAACAATACCTAAACTATTGGCGGCGGCGGCAAGTTTGGATTATATGGATTATTCCTGTAATCAGGTATAAGTCTTTTTTTGAGTTCCGCTGCGCTATTATCGAAAATTTCATTTATTCTGTCTGCGGTGACCGCGGCCAGCTTCAAGTCATTGATTGCAGCCCTGAACGGTTCAAAGGATTCCTGAAACGACGTGAAAAATTTCTGATTCCGCCGGTTATATTTCCGGTCGGCCATTTCCGCGCGTTTCGTTGCGGTTTCGATGATTTTTTCAAAATTAATTTTTTTCATAATAGTCTTTTATGTTTGAACAACTTTTTTTACAATCCGGACAAAGAAAAGGTATTAGTCTGCCTATTGCCTTGCCTGCCGCCGCGTTTTCCATTCTCTCAATACTCGCGCTGCTTGGTAGTTCGGTTGGTATCAAAAACATTCTAGCCGTTCCCTTGAACACAAAATAATGTTTCCCTTGAATTTCCATTACCGGCTCATTTTTCCGCTGGCATCGCTTACATGCTTTGTAAAGACTATCAGCGGATATTCCGAATATTTCAGCGACTTTTTTAATCTCAATCATTTCAATGCTCATTTTGAAATCTTTCATAGTTATATTTGGTAGTTTCCTTGTCCATTTGAACATTTATTTAGCCGTCTCTTTGAGTCTCCGGTTTCGCGTTCAGAATGAACAGCACTTTCTCACTCACTAACTAACTAAGTTTATGTCTCGATTTCGCCCCTGTAAGCCAGTCCGCCGATTGCTTGACAGGACCCATAATGGGGGGGCCGGGTGCCCCTGCCTGCCCTTTTCTCCTTAAAATATGCCCCTGAATAGTCCTATTGCCGCGATCAATGTATTCTTGAATGTCTGCCAGCATGTTATAATTTTTTTCATGATGTTAACCTTGTAATATTCTTTCAAGCCCTGATCTTCTAGCCTGCCTTTCGGTGTCATCCCTCTTAAACCATTCCGGCAATGTCTCTAATGCCTCATCGCTTTTTATTGGTTCGTCTTTCTTTTGGGGCAGTTCAAATACTTCTAGTTCTATCCTGGGCTCATGTCCATAAATCTTTTTGCTGTGTACTTCCGCGATCTGCTGGTCGCCCTCCCAGATTATCCCGGTTTAGGCATCAATAAGCCCTTTCATCAAGTTGTCTGTCAAGTCCGGCTTGGTCGTCTTATAGATAGTTGCGCCGCGAATATATCGATCTTGTGTTCTCTTATTGGTAGCTTTTGGAAACGGAAACACAAAGAGCACATCAATACCGATTGCGTCCGGCGGCATCGTGTAGCCCTCTGTCCGCTGGTCTATGGCGTGAAGTTTAATCCAGTTCTTAAACTCTGTCACTTCGCCGGGCTGGTAACGTCTGCCGGATTTGGTAAATCTAAAGCTCTGTACTGCTTTTGGTATTCCGGGAATTGTGATTTTCATAATAAAATTTTCCTGTGTTAATAGCTTTTTGCATCGTTAATAATGCCGGTCGCCCTTGTCCACTTGAGATTCACGATCTCGCCAGCTTTCCCGGCGTTCTTATTTCTGACTTTCTGAATATGCAGTTCTATTTCTCCGTTGTCTTTGGAGACATCGCGCCAGATACACAAGGCGGCATCGGCTTTATTTCTCCAATGTGCGCTGCCGCTTATGTCGTAAGGTGTCGGGACCGGGTAATTACCGGTTTTCTGGTCTTTTGCCAGCTTTGCCGGGTGTGCAACTATCCACGCGGCCAGACTGTGCAACCGGGCAAAATTACGGATTTTAGACAAGGTTTCTGAAATGTATTCAGTCTCTGACAGATTGCCGGGCCGCCGGTGTTCCAGTTCGTTCCAAGGGTCTATTACAAAAGCCCTGATTTTATCCCTCGCAGCGCAAACAGCAACACGGTTCAGGATATTATCAATGTCCGCGCCTTGCTCTGTAATGGTAAGTATCTGGACACATCGCGATAATTGATTGATAGCGGCCTGAATATCGGCTTCCGTCATCGCCGGAATACTCCAGCGGGCATTTTCGCCGGGATTGAAAAGCGGCTTGCCGGTCCATTTCTCCGCCAGCTTTTGGAAATGATTTTCAATCGGGTAATTCTCCGGAGAAAATACGGACCATTTCCAGCCATGCAGTCGAATTGTATTAATAATCATCTGGTCTAAAAATTCGCTCTTTCCATGACTGGGAATACCGGTTAATATATTCAACGTTCCGATCTGGAGACAAAAGCAATTATCAACTGATCTAATCCCGGTGCTGAATAGATTGCTCTGTCCGCGATCTTTACAATACTGTATGATTTCCGCTGTGTGATCTGCAAACGTTGTTATTCCGTTCACCGGATACGGCTTGGCATTGTCTATGCAGCTAATTAACATTGCTATACCATGATTAACAAGTACGTCATTGCAATCTTTACAGCCTGCCGGGTATTCAACCGTAAAACATTTCTCCGGGCCGATAGTCTCCGCCATGAGTTTTTCAAAGGCAAGCCCCGGAGCGTCTTTGTCCATTGCCAATATTACGCGGTCGGCGGCGGTGAATGCCTGCCGGTTATATTCAATGAACGCCAGCTTTGCAGCAACGTTTTTTGCTTCCGGCGGCGGGGCTCCATTTGGACAGGAAACGGCGCAAGGATAGCCCGCCTCCATGACTGCCAGAGCATCAAATTCGCCCTCCGTGAAAATAATTGTATCGCTGCCGGCCATACTGTCGCCATTGAACAAAGCGTTCTGGTTGCCGCCTTTGCTCTGCGTAAAGTCTTTTTTATCAATGCAGCGGAATTTAACGTTCACGATCTGCCCGCCCTGATAGACAGGAAACGCGATTGCATCGCCGGATTTTCCCAGCTTATGAAAATAAGTTGTCGCCGATTTTATCCCGGCGGCGGCTGCGGTCTCTTCCGATATGCCGCGCTGATCTAAATATTTTAACGCTGGATAGTTTAACATCTGCATATCAGGAATTGCAAAAGCGTCTTCTGGCTTGTCTGGTTTAAACGGCTGGATTTTCGTTTCTTTGGGGTCGCTATTGCATTTCATGCCGTTCCGGGTGTCATCGAACAGGCCGCCAGTAAATCCGCATCTATGACAATACCACGATTGCGCCGCCAGATTGACGGATAAATCTTTTTGGCCGCGCGTTTTATGGGTGCTTTCACAATTCGGGCAGGCCGTCCGGTGTTCACCGCTGCCAGCGTCCGGCGCGTCAATACCATAATCAGAATAATTTTTCATAATGCACACTTACGCGCTTCCGGAGTTGCTGCTTCATCCTGCCAGCATTTGCCGTTTAAGTACGTCAAAGGATTTTTTCTAAACTGTACGTCTGGACTACTGGCAACGTATCCCGGCAGGCGGTCCCGGATTAGTTCCTTGTCTGCCGCGCTTAATTTCTTAAACTTTGACATACATTTTACGCGGTCGGCTGGTTTATCATAGATTTTCCAGAACTGTTCAAACGAATACGCGGTAACAGGCGATACATCGCCGGATAGTATTAATGTATTATCAGAATCAGAATCAGAATCAGTATGGGTATTTCTGGTATTTTTTGGTATCCCAGATTTACCAGTTGTATTTCTGGTATCCCATCGCTTTTTGATATTTTCTGTATTCCTGAGACAGATATTTTTATACTTCTGGTTATCCCTCTTCAGGTGTTCCCGGATATATGCAAAAGCAATTTTCACCGGTAACGGCAATTCTATTTCCTGACCGCTTTTAGCATATTCAAAAACCGCGCTCCATAACTGACCGCGTTCTATATCGGTCAATAATTGCGCCGGGTCATTGAATGACAGGTACATTAGAAACGACTCTTTGCTCATAGCTCAACACTCCTAAGTTTTGGCAACATATTGTTGATAATATTTTCAATACTTTCAGGCGGTCGGCAATTTCCGCAGGCCGGAGACAATCGGCAAGCCTGATTTTTCATGCACGCCGGTACCAGGCAGCAGTCACATACTGCAAGCCCTCTTTCGTAATCGCCGATTCTGCCCGCGCTGGAATTTCCATTTCCGATAAACCTTTTACAGATTCTACATTTTGGCGTGATATTCATCATAAACGCCTCCGTACCGGGCCGCGCTTATAGGTCGGCTTGATATTGCGCTGAAGCATGTTAAATTGAATACAGCTTGTTTTTGTGAAGCCTCTGATTTCCCTGCAAGGAAATTTTGAGGCATTTTTTTTGTTATCTGCATACATCTTTTATTTCCTCCCAGCATGCACTGCACATGCCTTTCCCGGTGTCCGTCCTGACTTCATCAAACGCGGATCCGCAATAATGACAATTATGGCCGGTAACTTGATTTAAACAGGAATTACACAAGCTGCTTTCCTGTTCGAGTATGTCCAGAACCGCGCCGCAGCAGTCACAAATAATTTTTTCATTCATGATACTTTCTCCGGGTTAGGGTTGAAGCTCCAGCGGCTTGAGGTTCCTAAAATCTGCAACTCAAATTCAATCAGAACATTCACGCCCTGAAGCAATGCCGCGCTTTCGGTCTGTACGAATAACGCAAGGCCGCCGGGAATATGGCTTGAACTGCTTATGGTATAAATTGCGGTCGTTTTCTGATTTGCGCCGCCGGGGTCACATTCAAACGCTTCTTGTCTATATGCGTCTTTCCCCGGCTTGCCCTCTTTGACAGTCTTAACGATCTCTTTCACTTCATCCAGCGGGGTATCAAGTATGACTGCAAGCTGGTCTATACTGATAGCGTTAACCGGGATGTGCTGGGGTCTGGGGGTGTGCATCTGGGTATTCATGCGTTCACCTCAATAGCTTTCAACGCCATTAAAAAATTATGTTCCGCGACAATAAACTCCAGAGCAGAAATATTGTCATGAAGTAACCGGCTGATCTGTTTCTCAATTTCCGCTTTTTGCCAGTCGTGATATTTTTGAACATCGGAAATAACATTCTTTCCCGGCGATTCAATGGCGGCGGGTGAATTGGTTATAGTTTCCATTACTTCACCTCTATCGGCTGATTGCTATTCAGTCGTTCAGCAATATCGGCGGCGGTGTAGGAAACGGCTTTACGCTTTTTCATAGCGTTTAACCATTTGTCAAGGTCGCGGCGGTCAAGTAAGATTTTTCCACTTCTGGCCGCGCTTAGTTTGATCTGTGGCAACTTGCCAGATTTGACGGCCCGGCCAAAAGTCCAGCGGGATATTCCGCAATACTTTTCTGCGGCCTCAATGGTTAAATAACGCTGTTCATCATCGGCGGGTTTCGGGTTCGTGAGACTTGCCGCGTTTATGCCGTAAGGCTTGAGGATTGCATCCACGGCGGCGGCGATTGATTCCGGTACTTGCTGGTTCAACATTTTTATAACTCCGTTTATTGTTTTTACTGCAACACTCATTGCAGTTTATAAACGTTATTATATATGTTTTAGCAGGTTAATCTATAGCAGTTTTGAGCTTAAAACGGACACGAGTAACTCATGTTCGAGTTTTATATTTATTCCACCAAATAGTCAAGGTTTTTGAAGTCTTTTCACAATCCGGATTGTTTTTATAGAACTGATTATTAATAGCTCTAGCCTTAAAACCTTGATCTTCTTGCTTTTCTCTGAATTTACAATATGTATCGCTAATTTCTTCTGACTTTTTAAGGCGCGTTTCTCCAGAGTTTTTGCCCTGTAAATTACTTTGTTTTACTTTCTTTTTTACAATCTCATCTGCTCCAATATCTTTTAGCTCAGACAAAAGACGCAAGTATATTAAATGGTCGTGCGAATATGGAGTCCACCATTTAATTATTCGGGCATCATCGCAATATTGATCGATTTCTTCAGTCATCAGGGGGTTTAGTTTTCTTCCTCCATTGAGTTTAAATCTATAGGGGATATGCCCCTCGGTATGCTTCAGCCATGCAATTTTTTTTATCTCTTCAAATCTTTCAGGGGTAATACCTTTAGGCACAGGCGAAAGCCATAACGCATCTGGTTTATACGAAAATTTCCCGCCGGACGGTATCGCTTTAAATTTTTTAATGGTCTTTTCTAGCCAGTCTTTTTGCTCTTCAAATCGCTGTAATTCATTTTCTGTTATCATTTCGCGGCCTCCAGGCTCTTTAAAATTTGCTTGATCTGTTTAATCGACAAGGTATTTGCAAGCTGCCGGAACTTTTCGCGCTCCGGTTCAACTTCCGGCATGATGACGGCATCCACATCGCCGATTAAAGCGGCAGGCATTTTAGATAAAAATTTCTGCTTGTCATGGCGTGAAGCGTGCTTCTGGTATAGCTCGGTCATTTTCGGCGACATATGCCCCAGAATGCTTTGCACGATCATTAATGGTACTTCATTAACTCCGGCCAGATATGCGAATGTATGGCGCAAGGCGTGAACCATTTTGTTTGAGACTGCCCGGCTCCGGTTCTCAAGCTTGATAGCAGTTTGAATTTTTAAATCTTCAAGAAATTTTTTAATAAGGTGATTTAGTCCAGACGGATTATTTAGATACATTTGCGCCAGTTCCGGAGCAACATATTCGCCGTTTCCTGTAGTTGGGAATTGTTCTTGCAAAAATCTCTTCACCGCCGGTAATATCGGAATTTCAATGTAAGCTTTAGTTTTTCGCCGGTTGGTGCAGATAAAATTATCTTTAACTGATTTCCATTTCAACAAGCAAATATCGGATAACGACAGGCCGGTATACAGTCCGATTATAAATATAGGTTTTGTAAATGGCATGGATAAATTATTCCCGATCTTCAGGAGTTCATCATCGGAAAAATTCTCCCGCGATTGATAATCACTTTCCATCATGACAAAATCAAAAGGATTATAGTTTATTCCGATATCATCTTTAAGCCTGTTAAATACTGATTTTAGAAGCATATGCCTTCCGTTTATGGTCCGCGCTGATAACTTGGATGCTTTGCTTAGATATGTCTTTTCTTTGGCTTTTTTTGATGTTTCCCGGTTAAGCTTAATATCTTTAGTAAATGCTCCGGAGGTTTTCAGTAGATAGATATATTCCTCTGCATGTTTTTTTGTAACTGAACGCAATGAAGTAATATCAGGGTAATTTTTAGCCATAAACGCAATGAAGTCATTAAAATAAATACGCTTAGTCGTTGTTTGTTTCGCTCCTGGTTTCCGCTTGCAGGGTTTTGTTAAATACAGCTCGTAAGCGTCTGTAATAGCAATAGGTTCGCCGCCGCCCGCCAGTTCATCCCGGAAATTCTCAATCAGGGCTTTGACACTTTTTTGCTCTGCCAGTTTTTTAGCATCCGCTTTTCTGTCTTTTTCATAGTCCAGAGCATCGCGTTCTGTGGTGCATCCCTCGCAAACTCCGTAATAGTCTTTGCCGGATTGCATGAACCGATAATGGTATTCTTTTGTTTTCCCGGTGCTGCTGTCTCTTCTGAATACTGCCATTTTAAACCTCTTGTTAATATATGCAATATACAGCTATGAATTATGATTGTCAATACAAACTTTTACACATTTTTATCACATTTATTAATTAAAAGGCATTCTTTGAGGTTAGTATCTGCTGCTGATACAGCAGCAGATAGTCATCGACCATTTTTTCGGATGTGAAAGACAAATCCGGACTGGAAACCGCGCCGTTGATAATCTTGTCGGCAATCAGTCCAGCCAGCATTGCAGGCGGCTGGGTTTTGAAGTCAAAAAACACGCCGTTGGGATAGTTCCGGAGAAGTTCTTTTAGCGGTCCGATTTCGCTGGCTATGACCGGCACGCCATGCGCCATTGCCTCAATCAGCACCAGTCCGAAGCCTTCGTAGCGGGATGGCATTACAAAAAGATTGAACGCCCCGATGCAATTTGACGCGTCTTTCCGGAAGCCGGGCAGCTTCACGAGAATATTGCCTGGCGCATCTTTCGCCAGTTGCTCCAGGTTGCGGCGCTCAGCGCCCTCGCCGATAATCACCAGCCCCCACTTCTCCCCGGCCGGCACATGGCGGGAAAGCTCAGGCAGCATTTTCAGCAGAATATCATAACCTTTCTCATGGCCCAGCCTTCCTACCGAGCCGAAAACCGCGCCGCATCCGGCGAATCCCCACGAATTTCTTAACTGCGCGATTTCTTCCGGGCGCAGCCTTTTGGGGGCGACAATCCCGTTATAAATTACCGGCATCGACTTGGATTTTATATGCATCTTCGCGGCATGAAAGTCACGGGCCGCCTCTGAAACCGCAGTCTGGACGTCACACAGCATGAGAGAGAGATGATCCAGGAAAAAATACCATGCTTTGGTCTTTCTGGATTCCATCGTGTGCACGGTGTTGATCAGCTTATACTGTGCACCGAAAGCGTTCATGCGGGTCGCCAGATTGGCATGGATCAGATGGGAATGCACCACGTCCGGCCGCAGTCGGCGGATCAGTGATTTCAGACGGAAAATCCGCCACGGGGCGGATTTAGTCAGTTCAAGAGATTCGATTCCGACATTATGCGCAAGCAGGTCATGAATAATAACCGACTCATCCGGCAGCGGCCGCAGAGAGATTACGGTCACTTCGTGGCCGCGCCGGCGCAGTCCGGCGCAAAGCTCGGCCAGCACCCGCTCCGCCCCGCCCGGACGCAACTCTGTTATTACTTGCACCATTTTCATAATGGCTTAATTATATCTATGTTTTGAATAATTGAAAACCTGTTTTCGCCAAAAAGGCAAAATTTCATGAAATTAACCACAAGACCTTAGAAGAGCACTTGCCCTGGAGTTCCGAAACCGGCCGCGGATAAGTTATGCTTTCCGGGCGCTGTAATGCTTCAGGATGAAGTCAACAACCGGCTGCGGATTTTCCAGGCAATGCGGATGATGGGCGCAGTCCGGTTTATGAATTACTTCAATTGTGCCGTTGAGTTTTTTGTATCTTGCCTCCAGAATAGCGGTATTTTCGCTAAGCGGAACGACTTCGTCAATATCCCCGACCACATGAATGAGCGGGATTCCGGCGGCGGCCAGCGGTTCAAGACGGTCAATGGGGTTGCCGGCATAAGTCACGGCCTCCGCTTCCGACAGTCCGTAAACTTTCAGGACTGTGTTCCAGCATTCGGCGCTGCCGGGCCCGACGCCTTTGCCGCCGGGCCAGCTCTTGAAATCGCAAACCGGGGCATCGGCGTAAATACACGCGACTTTATCCGGGTTTTCTGCCGCCCAGGCATAAACCGGCAGTCCGCCGCGGCTGTAGCCCTCAAGCACCGGACGTTTCGGGAAGCCGTATTCCGTGGTCAAAAAATGATAAAAACGGTCATACCGGCGCATTGCTTCCGGCGAACCGTACAATTCGACGACATCGGTATAAACCAGATGCCAGCCGAGCTTCAATATTGCCAGGTCAACATACGGAAATGCCCCGAAGAAGCGGGCACGCCAGATCCACGGCCGCCCTTCCGCCGTATATTCCGGCCGGACAACAATGCAGGGAACGCCTTCCAGTTCAAAGTCAAAACGGTCAAAGCCGTTCCAGTCGGATTTAGTTCCGGGAAAATTGATATTATCAACACAGGAATTATTCATTTATCAGCCTTGCTTTAAAATTAATTTTTCTATTAGCAATTCTTTGTTAATACCTTCAATCCGGACGGATTTGCGTCTGGAAGTGTCGCCGGCGCAGATTGTGACCGACGATTTGCTTAAATCCAGTTTCTTAGCCAGGAATTTGCATAATTCGGCATTGGCCTGGCCGTCCACCGGCGGGGCGGCCAGTGAGATCTTCAGGGAACCGGCATGCAGCCCGACAATTGAAGTTTTGGAAGCGCGCGGCTGAATCCAGCAGGGAATGACACAAACTGCCTGATGCCCGGTTATGATGCCGGACAATGTTTCCGTATCCATATTGAGCCCCTGACAGCAGTTAAACAATTAAACCGTGATGGTATCAGCGGCAGCAGCCGGTTCGGCGGCTTGCACCGCCGCTTCTTCCGCCTGTACCGGATCATCGTCTTTCGGCGGCATGCCGATAAGTGTTCTGACTTCGGCCACGGACAGTGTTTCTTTTTCCAGCAGTTCCTGCGCCAGCAGTTCCACTTGGTCATGGTGCTCTTTAAGCATTGCTGTAGCTTTATTGTGTGCGTCGTCAAGCAGTTTTTTCACTTCAACATCAATTTCCCTGGCAGTTTCCTGGCTGTATGTTTCCGACGGCGGGGCGTCGGCGCGGACGCGCATTTGCTCATGATATTCACTGTATCGTATCGGTCCGATTTTGTCGTTCATGCCGAAAATACATACCATCTGCCGGGCAATCCGGGTGGCGATTTCGATATCGCTGGACGCGCCGGTGGAAATGTCATTGAAAATGATTTCTTCGGCGGTGCGTCCGCCCATCAGCACCACGAGTTCGTCGAGCAGCTCGTTGCGGCTGCGGGTATAGGAATCCTCTGTCGGCATGGTCATGGTGGCGCCGAGATAGGCCTGCCCGCGCGGAATGATGGTTACTTTGTGAACCGGCGTGGCGTCTGCGCTGTACATGGCAATCAGAGTATGCCCGGCTTCGTGATAAGCGGTGAGCTTTCTTTCCTTTTCGCTGATCTTGCGGGATTTGCGTTCTCTGCCCCAGCGGACTTTGTCGCGGGCTTCCTCCAGATCGGCCTGGGTCGCCGATTCGCTGTTGCTCCTGGCGGCCAGCAGCGCAGCTTCGTTGCAGAGGTTGGCCAGGTCGGCGCCGCTGAATCCCGGCGTAGTCCGGGCGATCATGTCCAGATTTATATCCGCATTCGTTTTAATATTTTTGATATGCACGTCAAGGATTTTTCTACGCCCTTTGATGTCAGGCAGATCCATAACGATCTGACGGTCGAAACGTCCGGGGCGGAGGAGCGCGGGGTCCAGCACATCAGGACGGTTGGTGGCGGCAATAATAATTACGCCGGCCTGGGTTTCGAGGCCGTCCATTTCAACCAGCATGGCGTTGAGCGTCTGCTCACGTTCATCGTGTCCACCGCCCATACCGGAAAAGCGGGATCTGCCGACGGCATCGATTTCATCGATGAAGATCAGGCACGGCATATTTTTCCTGGCCTGTTCAAACATATCGCGGACGCGGCTGGCGCCGACGCCGACGAACATTTCCACAAAGTCGGAGCCGCTGATGGAGAAGAACGGCACATTGGCTTCGGAAGCAACCGCTTTTGCCAGCAGGGTTTTACCAGTTCCGGGCGCGCCGGTCAGGAGTACGCCTTTCGGAATATTGCCGCCGAGCATTTTGAATCTCAGCGGATCTTTAAGAAAATCCACAATCTCCTTGATTTCCTCTTTGGCTTCATCCGCCCCGGCTATATCGTCAAATTTGGTTTTCAATTCATTCGGCATAATCATGCGGGCGCGGCTTTTACCGAACTGCATGGCGCCTTTTCCGGCCATTTTGATCTGACGGGAAAAAAGGAAGTAGAATACGCCGATAATCAGCAGCACCGGCAGAATTGTCGCGACAACACTCCACCAGTTGTCCCTGGACTCCACTTTACGCGGAACCGGCTTGAGCAACTGGTCCAGGTTCTCGGAATAAATAATCCTGGCCTTGAACATTCTGTAGTTAGGGGCCTTGGGATTTAGCTTTTTGGCTTTTTCAAACTCTTCAGGCGAGAGTTTCGAGTTCCATTCCGCGAACATGATACGGTCGGTTTCAGGAATAAGTTTTACACTGGTTATTTTTCCGGCGGCGATTTCCTGCTCAAAAAACGCCTGATCCTTGTCCTGCGCCCCGGTTTTGTTGCTTATCTGGATAAAAATCATCGCGCCCAGTGCAATGAATATGATAAACCAGACGAACGCCGCTTTGGACGGCGTTCTGGGAGCGCCTGGATTCTGGTTCTGTCTGCCGCTATTGTCGTTCTTGTTATTATTGTCGTTGTCGGAAGCCATACAAAAAAATTCCCATTGTTAAATTATTACGAGACGGCGGATGTGAAACTGTCAATATTTGTTAAAAAAGCCGGCAAATGGCCATGGCCGCATTCGGATCCTTGCGGAAGACCAGCACAATCAGAAAAACCATCAGGATCAGGATGGCCAGGGCCAGCATGACGACCAGGGCAATCAGAATCTTCTGACTGATACCGCCTTTTCTTTTTTCGTCTTTGGCGAAAGGAGAAAAATTATTGAGGTCTTTTACGGTGGCAATACCGATTTCAGTGCTGTCCAGATCTATTCCGGTCTGGGTCCTGGTAACGGATGTTGCCGTATCATCATCGCAGTCGTAAAGGATTTCAACCCCTCCCAACTGGAGGATATCGCTGTTTTTCAGTTCCTGCTCAGTAATCGGCACATTGTTGACGCGGGTGCCGTTTGTGCTTTGATTATCGCGGAGAATATAGCTTTTCTCGGTTTTGACAAAGTCGCAATGATGCGAGCTGATGGTGGGGTCTTTGATGCAAATATCCTTGTCTTCAGTTCTGCCCGCGGACTGAACATCTTTTGTCAGTTCAAAAGTCTTTCCGCGCAATTTTTCTGAAAGAACAATAAGTTTTGGAGTACCTGCCATTTCTGCCTCTTTATATTTTCATATCCTGCTTACAATAAAACATAATGCAGGAAAAATTCAAAGTCACATGTCAAATATAGTGTTTCATGCAAATTTTTCAAAAAAAAAAGGATTTTTTTTTAAAAATGATTATTGAATAGCTATTATGACAGATTGAATCGCTGAAAAAATGGATTAAACGAAGAAAGAAGAGTTGTTCAAATTGAAAAAAGCAATAATTACAGTAAATTAAAAGACTTAACGTTTTTTTGACAAATTATTAATAAAACAACAGTTTATTTTTTTAAAGCTAAACATAAAAAGGAAATGGCGATGTCTAATAAAAGCCTTATCGAAGCAAT
Source organism: Lentisphaerota bacterium (assembly GCA_037144075.1). Classification (GTDB taxonomy): domain Bacteria; phylum Verrucomicrobiota; class Lentisphaeria; order Victivallales; family Victivallaceae; genus CAIPAT01. The sequence continues at coordinate 15,625 of JBAWXM010000026.1, forward strand.
CTCTTTCAACGTTGAAGAGACGAAACCATGCCAGAAAAAATTTAATTTCACGCTGGACCAGGAGACTGTCCGCCGTGAAGCCGGAAAAATCACCCGCGAGTTCGCCGGAATGGTCGTGATTCCCGGTTTCCGCAAAGGCAAAGCGCCGGTCAGCATGATTATGTCCCGCTACGAAAACGATATCAAAAGCGAGCTGAAGAAGCATATTTACTCGGCGGCTTTCCAGAAGGCGACGGAAGACAAATCCATGGATATTGTTTCTTACGGCGCGCCTTCCGAGGCCGGCGAACTGACGCTCGACGCCGAATATCAGTTTGCGCTGACATTCGATGTTGCGCCGGAATTTAAACTCCCTGAATACAAGGGCGTTAAAGTGGAACTCCCGGCGGCGGAAGTCTCTGATGAAGAAGTTGAAAAACGGGTAAGCTATTATCAGGAAATGTATGCCGGCTATGAAGATGTCAGCTGTCCGGCGCAGAAAGATGATATGCTGAAAGTGTCTTATACTTCCGACTTCGCGGTTGCCGCCGACGCCTCCGCCGGCCTTGCCCGGCAGGTTCAGGCCAATGACAACTGGCTGTGGTTGAGCGAACCGGAAATGATCCCCGGCGCCATCAGCGCACTTACCGGCGCGGAAGCCGGCAAAGAATATAACTTCACGGCCGAATATCCGGCGGATTACCGCGAAGCCGCGCTGGCCGGAAAAAGCGTCAACTATAAACTGACGGTCAATACCGTGCAGCGCCGCAAACCGCTGGAACTGGCTGAACTTTGCGAAAAAATGAAAGTTGATTCTCCGGAAAAACTGCGCGAAACGCTGAAAAGCAGCATTATCCGCGAATCTGAGATGAAAAGACGTTCTGAAGTGGCCAATCTGGCATATGAAAAAATTTCCAACGAGATCGGTCATTTCGAGATTTCGCCGGCTCTGCTTGAAGGCGAAATTGAGCGGGAATTGAAACGCACGGTCCAGGCCAATGTCAAAAAAGAAGAAGACGTCGAGGAATTCAAAAAGAATATTGAAACGCATAAAAAAGAAGCCGCGGTCAATGCCGCGCTGAGACTGCGCCGGGTATTCATTCTCCGCAAAATCGCGGAAAAAGAGAATATCAAGGTTGAAAGCCATGAATTTGACGGCGAGTTGAAGAACATGAGCAAGTATTACGGCTATAAAGAAAAAGAACTTCGCAGCATGCTGGAAAAATCCGGCGGCGTCGAGGAAATGCATCTGGATATCCTGACCGGAAAAGTTTCTGAATTTCTGGCCAAAAATGCCCAGGTGGCTGACGCTCCGAAGAAGTAACAAACTTACGCGGAACGGCTTTATTTGAATGTGAAGGGTGTTTCTGTAACCTTTAGCAATAAAGAGGAGTATGTATGAAAAATTCAGTACTGGTCCCGATGGTCGTTGAACAAACCGGAACCGGCGAACGCGGTTACGATATTTATTCCCGTCTGCTTAAAGACCGGATTATCCTTCTTGGCACGCCGGTTGACGATACCATTGCCAACCTGATCGTGGCTCAACTGCTGTTTCTTCAGTCGGAAGACCCGAAAAAGGAAATAGACCTCTACATCAACAGTCCCGGCGGCTCCATTACCGCCGGACTGGCGATTTATGACACCATGCAGGTGATCTCCTGCCCGGTAAAAACTTACTGCATCGGACAGGCCGCCAGCATGGGCGCGGTGCTGCTGGCCGCCGGCACTGCCGGAAAACGCTATGCGCTGCCGAATGCCAGGATTATGATTCATCAGCCCTGGGGCGGCTATGAAGGCACCGCCGCGGATATCAATATCCAGGCGCAGGAAATTCTGCGGATGCGCTCCATGCTCAATCAGATTCTCTCAAAACATACCGGACAAAGCCTGAAAAAAGTCGAACGGGACACCGAAAGAGACTACTTCATGTCCTCCGACGAGGCCAAAGCCTACGGCGTGGTTGACAGCGTGGTCATTGGAGCCAAGGCGGCGGAGCCTGTCAAACAATAAATTTTTAAGGATTGCCATGACAAACAACAAGCGCGGAGAGAATAATCTCTTCTGTTCATTTTGCGGCAGAAACGCATCCGATCCGGAAGTCGGACAACTGGTTACCAGTCCGACGGGGGCTGCTATCTGCAACAGTTGCGTCAGCCTCTGTTCCGATCTGTACAAGAAAGAAGGCAAGAAAGCCGCGTTCCCGGCGGCGGCTGATACTAGTCCCATCCCAAAATTAAATGTGCCGAAGCCGGATGGAATTAAAAGCGTTCTGGATAAATACGTTATCGGCCAGGAACAGGCAAAAAAGTTTCTTTCCGTGGCGGTGCATAATCATTATAAACGGTTGCAGTCCCAGCGCGACAGCGATCCGAAAGCCGCAGATTTCGACGGCGTCGAAATTGAAAAAAGCAATGTGCTGCTGATCGGGCCGACCGGCTCGGGTAAAACCTTGCTGGCAAAAACTCTGGCCCGCCTGCTTGATGTGCCTTTCTGCATCTGCGACGCGACAACCCTGACCGAAGCCGGTTATGTCGGCGAAGATGTGGAAAACATTATTCTGCGCCTGCTCCAGTCAGCCGAATATGATGTTCAGAAGGCTCAGATCGGCATCATCTACGTGGACGAAATTGATAAAATCGCCAGAAAGACTGAAAACGTATCCATAACCCGCGATGTGTCGGGCGAAGGCGTGCAGCAGGCCCTGCTGAAGATACTTGAAGGCACTGTCGCCAACGTGCCGCCCAAGGGCGGCAGAAAGCATCCGCATCAGGAATATATCCAGGTGGACACCACCAATATCCTGTTTATCTGCGGCGGAGCATTCATCGGTCTGGATAAAATTATTCAACGCCGTGTCGGCAAACAGGTGCTGGGATTCAAACAGATCACCGATCCGGAAAAAAAGAAGCCGGTCCGCTCAACGTTGTCCAACGATAATCCGCTGCTGCGTTACGAACCGGAAGACCTCATTAAATTCGGACTTATTCCGGAATTTGTCGGACGGCTGCCGATCATTGCGAATCTGGAACCATTGAAAAAAGAAGATTTGATGCGGATTCTGACCGAGCCGAAAAATGCGCTGGTCAAGCAATACCAGAAACTGATGGCAATGGAAAATGTTTCATTGAAATTTACCGATGACGCGGTTGAGGCGCTGGCGGAGGAAGCGGTGGTCAAGGGCACCGGCGCCCGCGGTCTGCGCTCGCTGCTGGAATCCCTGATGCTGGAAATAATGTATTCAGTGCCTTCCGTGGATAATATTACTGAATGCGTGATCAATGGAAGCGTCGTTAAGGGGGAAGCCGAACCGGCCCTCACGAAAAAGAACAGGAAACGTTCAGAATAATAAAAAATTCATGGCGGGTCGGCGTTTCCTTCGTCGGCCCGCCTTTTGTTTTATTGTAAAAAATTATGAACATCAACGGACAAAACTCAGCACCGAATCTGGAGGAGATTAAAGAACATCTTCTCCAGGAAGTGACGCTGGACGAACATCTGCAGCATTCCGCCGAGCCGAAAACTCAGGTGCTGGAGGCGACGACCGGCGCCTCTGAAGCGCTGCACGACCCCAATGCAATATCCGCCTGCAATTCCGATATTGAACAACTGACGCCGAAACCCTCCGGCAAATACAAGTTCATCCGGAGCGTCGGATTCGGCGGCATGAAAGCCGTTATTCAGGTAAAAGACCGGGACACGACCCGCAGTGTGGCCATGGCGATAATCCCGGACGCGGCGGACCGTCCGCAGTCGGATATCAACCGGTTTGTCCAGGAGGCCAGAATTACCGCCCGCCTGGAACATCCCAATATCGTTCCGGTACATGATATCGGAGTGGATAACGGCGCTCCGTATTTTACCATGAAACTGCTGCGCGGACGGACGCTGGCGGCGATTCTCAGAAAACTGCGCGAGGATGATTATAAAACCCTGAAAGAATTCGACCTTGCCAGGCTGCTGCGCATCTATGTGAAGATACTTAACGGGGTGGTGTTCGCCCATTCGAAAAAAATCATTCACCTGGATCTGAAACCGGACAATATCCATGTCGGCGATTTCGGCGAAGTGCTGATTCTGGACTGGGGGCTGGCCCGCTTTATCGGTGCGGCAGAGGATATTGATGATAATTATGACGGCGAGATGATTACCTTTCCCGAAACAGGCGCATCCAGTCATATTACCCTGGACGGCATCACCAAAGGCACTCCCGGCTACATGGCCCCGGAACAGGCCGCGGGCAAAAACCGGCTGAAAGATGAACGGACGGATATTTATGCGCTCGGAGGAATTTTGTACGCGCTCCTGACTTTTGAAAGCCCGCTCAGCGGCAGGCCGGTAAATGAAATAATTGCCCAGACGATTCATGGCAATATTAATTTCCCCGATGCGGAAAATCAGAAACGCCAGCTTCCGGCCGCATTGGAGGCGGTCGTCCTTAAAGCCATGAGCAGAAACCCGGAAGAACGCTATCAGTCGGTGGATGAACTCCGGGAGGATATTTTCGCATTTCTGGGCGGTTATGCCCCCAAGGCCGAAGCCGCCAGCTCGCTGAAGAAAACCTACCTGTTCGTCAACCGCAACTGGCTGGCAACGCTTTTTCTAATTACTCTGATGCTGCTCATTATAGCCTGCTCATGGCTCGCCATGCTTTATTATGACGGAACCCTGCAATGGTAAATCATGCTTGACAAGAAACGCTCCGTCATTTTACTGGTTATTATTTATATCGGCTTTATCAGTCTCGGGCTTCCGGACGGGATTCTCGGCGTGGCATGGAGTTCTATCCGCTCCGAACTGCATCAGCCGGTGGCCTATGCCGGAATCCTCTCGCTGATTCTTTATTTTTGTTCATCTGTCTCCAGCTTTTCCAGCGGCGCACTCCTGCGCAAGTTCAGCACTGGAAAACTGCTGATGATCTGCGGCTTCCTGACCGGCTCCGCCCTGCTCGGCTTCTCACTTTCTCCGGCCTTCTGGTGTATGCTGCTGCTGGTAATTCCTCTCGGTTTCGGACAGGGGGCGATTGATACAGGCATGAATTATTATGTGGCGAGGCATCACACCAGCCGCGACATGAACTGGCTGCATTGCTGCTGGGGAGTCGGCGCATGCAGCGGCCCGTTTCTCGTAACCATGATTCTTACTCATGGCGGCTCGTGGCGATGGGGATATGCGATTGTCGGCGGTGTGCAATTCATTTTAGCCATATTATTCCTGTCGACCCTTTCACTCTGGCGCGACTCGGCCGCAACAGCAAACAGCGGTTCGGCTGAAACACATTCCGCCAATACGAAACCTGAAAAGGACAGCCGTTTCTGGTGCTGCACACTGACGTTCTGGCTCTATGCAGGCTTTGAGGTAAGCATTGGTCTGTGGGTCTATACTTTTCTGACTACCAGCAGGGGCGTATCAAACGAAACCGCCGGTTTTACCGCCACGGCGTTCTTCGCCATGCTCACGGCCGGCCGCTTCCTGATCGGCTTTATCGCGAACCGGCTCGGGAATAAATATCAGATTCAATGCGGCGCTCTGCTCGCCTTCGTCTGCGGGATTATGATGGCGGTTCCAGGACCGCAGGCGCTGACATTGCTGGCGGTCGGACTGCTCGGCTTTGCTTCAGCTCCGCTCTATCCGGCGATGATGCATGCGGTACCGGAACGGTTCGATCATGCTACTGCCGCCAGCGTAATCGGCTATCAAAGCGGCGCCGCAATGATCGGAGTCATGACGATTCCGCCCGCGTTCGGATTTATTGCCGCTCACACTACCTTCAATCTGCTGCCGTATCTGGTGATTCTGCTAACCAGCCTGATCTTTCTAGCGCAAAGCAAAGTAGACGGTATGGATCAGAAAATAAATCATCCGCCAGTTCAGGACGTATAAATCATGGGCCGAATATCCAATTCCCAACACGGAATATCCAATTTCCAAAATATTCGCAATCTATGTTAAATTTTCAGCTATGCAGAGTATAATTTGCTTTTTGCCATAATGCTTTTATTTTAATTAAGGCGGGTTTTGCCCGCACCGAAAGACAGGGAGGAGTCAGAATGGGAACCGTAAATTCAGAAAACATTGGAACTGAATCAAAAATGGAGAGTGTTAAATAACGCAACTACCTGATAAATGGTCCGGTAATGGGGTCAATTTTTAAAACGTTTAAACCATGGAAGTCTAAAACAAAGATACTAAAGAGTAGCGCAAGCATCCCTGCTTGCAGTTTTTCCGAGACTTGTATTCTGTCAGGCGCTTTGGTCTTTGGCGTGGTCGTTTGAACAGCTTTATAATACACTTCACCATGAAGCGCATAAATACATGGAACTCCGCGTATAATCGCACTCCGTGCAGAGTATATATGCAGAGTTCCGGGTTTTTAGTTTCGTGTTATTTTGCGTGTTTCCAGGGATTAAAAATAATTTTAGCCTGAATTATTCAGGTGCAAGGAGAAAGTAAAATGCGTAAGAATCTGGTAGTTTTCGTGTTGATGGCGGCTTGTCTTTGCCCGGGTTATGCTTTTGGCGCAGACACCAAAGACTACCGCAAAGCGGCTGAGCAGGGAGATGCAAAATCACAGTATGAGCTCGGAAAATGTTATGAATTCGGCAAGGGCGTGGAGAAAGACCAGGCGAAAGCCGTTGAATGGTACCGGAAAGCCGCAGAGCAGGGGAATGCCACCGGACAGCTTGCTATCGGGTTGTGTTATGAAACCGGCAAGGGAGTGGAGAAAGATCCGGTGAAAGCCGTTGAATGGTACCGGAAAGCCGCAGAACAGGAACATGAGTGGGCGCAGCTCTCGCTAGGGTCTTGTTATAAAAGAGGCGAAGGCGTGGAAGCGGACCCGGTGAAAGCCGTTGAATGGTTTCGCAAAGCCGCAGAAAAAGGCGTGGCAGTGGCGCAAAAGAATCTTGGACTATGCTATGCCCTCGGCGAAGGCGTTACCGGAAATATTGATGAAGCGGTTAAATGGTTTCGGAAAGCCGCAGAACAGGGCAATGCGGATGCGCAGTATAATCTCGGATACTGCTATGCAAACGGCGGCGGCGTTGCCAAAGACATGGCTGAAGCTGTCAAATGGTATCAGAAAGCCGCAGAACAAGGGGATGCGAACGCGCAGTTCATGCTCGGGGCCTGCTATGAAAGCGGCGAGGGCGTAGCTCAAAACCAGATTGAAGCGGTCAAATGGTACCGCAAATCCGCAGAACAGGGCAATCCGTTCGCACAGCACAATATGGGAATCTACTATGCAACCGGCAATGGCGTCGCCAAAGACATGACCGAAGCCGTAAAATGGACCCGCAAATCCGCCGAACAGGGAGTTGCGAACGCACAGTATAATCTCGGCAGCTTCTATATCAACGGCGACGGCGTCGCCAAAGACCTCGCCGAAGGAGTGAAATGGTATCAGAAAGCCGCAGAACAGGGACATGAATTAGCCCAGAAAGAACTGAAATCGCCAGGCAAGTGATATTTCTTTTAGGCATCCGTCCCCAGGCGGATGCCGCAATTCATCCTGGGAGCGCCGCGTGTTCGCCAGGGCGGCTTCATTTTTGACAAGCATACACAGATATACAGGAGAATATATGAAGCTTAAAATAGTCATAAAAAATAATTTGCACCCGGCATTAATATATGAGTTTTACCGTTTCGAACTTAGGGCGAAACACTTTTAATCTTTTTACTTTGAAATGAGACTGATAAACACCAAAACCGATTCTGCCGCAGGAATCGTTGATTTTCTCTGTTTCTTGAAATTCGACAATTAATTTATCATCAACAAACAAGAAACTGGTATCTCCAATCCTGCCTGATTGCACTTTATAATTTCTCCCGGATTCAAGTCTGAACAATGGAGTTCTTGCGGTTTGACATCGCCCCGTTTTTGATATCTTTTCCACGCCTGCCTGATTGGTAAACCAGCCGCCCAGCGCAGCCAGATAACCATTATCCCAGTCGGTCGCCGGCTGATCCATTTGCGCGTTCCACCACCAAATAATGTCATGATCGGACGGCGGAACGGTCTCCACCTCGAATTCCAGCACAACATCGGACGGGAAGACCTGTTCACTGAATATCTGTCCGTGGTTAAGGCTGTTCCCTGGTTGCCATTTTAATTCTATTTCACCGTTTTTGATTGTAGTTGAAATATTCCCTGTCTTAACCCAGCCGGCATTGTCCGCGTTATTATTAAAATCATCTTTGAACAAAATCTCTGACTCGTCAAGATTTATGATTTTACCTGTTATGGAAAGTTTTGCCATATTTTATTTCGCTCCGGTTAGGTTGGCAATGCTTTTAGCGGTCTGCATCATAGTCCGCATATTTTCAACAGGCGCCTGATAAGGATTCATCTCGCCCGTAGCGAAAATATAACCGCCGCCGTCTTTGCATATGGACATGATGCGTTTGACTTCCGCCGCGATGCTCTCAGGCGTGCCGCGCCACAACACTTCAATCGGGTCAAGGTTACCGCTAATCGCCTGTTTCCCCTTGGTCGCCTGGCGGATTTCAGCAATATCTGCCGCCGGCCCGATCGATTCAAAGCTTACTCCAAGCGGAAGGTGGCTCAGCACATGCTTAACCTGGATTTCGCTGTTATGCATCCATATCATCAAATCCAGCTCTTTTTCGGCGTATTGCACCAGTTCGCGGGTAATATCTAAAATATGCTCTTCGTATTGCGCGACTGACAGTAATCCGCTGAAGGCGTTACAGTCGCCAAACCAGATGGCATGAGCGCCGGCTTCTTGCTGGGCTTTCAGGTAACGCATATAGAAATCTTTCCAGATCAGCATACTTTCGCGCAGGAGTTCAGGATCATCATAAATCATCATCATCGACTCTTGAATACCCCACATCAGCCCGATAGCCGAGAATGGAGCTGCGCAACTGCCGGTAATTAATACAGTATCCCCGAATTTTTCACGCAACAGCCGGATGGCCTTGAGCTTTTCCGGCATCCGGCCGGCAGTGAACGGGTCTAGCTTTTTAAGCAGATCCAGGCCTTTGCCCGCCGGCAGGGTTCCATGAGTGGCGCGCAAAATGTTATCCTGCCCGATACATTTAATGCCCAGCGGCTCAAATTCTAAACAATCATCAATCTGCACCCACGCCCAGTCGTAATCAAACTCCCGGATCGCGGCCGACCAGACTTCAAATATTTTATTTCCAGATTGACAAAGCTCCTCGTAGCAATATTTCCCATACCACTTGACGTCAAACTCTTCGCTTTGAGCCACGCAAGGTACCTGTTTAGGGGTTCCCGACTGACGAATAGTACGAAAATCTTCTACTGCTCCATTGTATGCCATTAAGAAACCAGATTATTGGTTATTTTTGAATCAAAACTACGTTCTTGAACCACACTTTACCAGTCTTATTGCGGAAAAGTAAATAATAATTCAGGGACTTGACCGGCCTTGATGGCGTATAGGACAATGACGCCTTTTCCCATTCATGGGTTCCGGTGTTGAATACTGCTATCACACCATAGGTTTTGGACCCGTCCGTATGTTCAATATCCAGATAGATAGAATAATTCGAATCTGCATTGCCTGAAACGTCTTCGGCTTTGCTTTCTGCGGAAAATTCTATAGTTTTAGCTTCTGTCTGATTAAGTTCTACGGACTGCTTTACTCCGCTGGAGTCCTTTTCGCCTTTGCACTCGCAGGCAATGTTTCCGTCATTCTCAATGACTGTGCTGCCTTTGGCGCCGTATAGATTCCATGTTTTCAACAGATTTGTTCCCGCGTCCTGGCCGATAACGGAAAACATACATCCGCAAGTTACTGCCGCGATACCAATAGATTTAACCAGCTTTGACATTTTATATCTCCAGTTTTATGATTGATGTAACAATTGGCATTAAAAACTTATTGAATCAATAAAGACTAAGGATTCTGGTTTCCGGCGCTTTCATTTCCAATTTGAATATTTTCTGCCCTGATGAAACAGCTTCTCCGGATATTGCATCCGTAACGGTATATTTTCCCGGGAGAAAAATTGTAAGAGTTTTCGATTCCTCGTATCCATTATTGAACATCAGGAAACGATTATCCGCGGCCATCAACACATTTTCATGACAGTAAAGATGAACTCCGGCAAAGTTCGCAATGTTTCTGAGAGCCTTGGCGTCCAGAAATGGAACTGCGCAATAAACCGAGTTCCAGTCTTTGAATTTACGGACTGCGAATGCCGTTTTGCCGTCAGGATAACTGCCTAGACCCGTTGCCAGCGGATCATCAACATAAAATATCGGGCTGTATGCTGCCGGATGCAATTTGCCCCATACTCCGTCGCCGTATCCTTCGGAAATATATTCTTTTCCGGCAATTTGCCGGGTTACCGGATGAGTTGCTGAAGATATTTTCAACTGAGGGATTTCTTTATCCGGCTTCGCGCTTATTTTTATTCCGGTAACCTCCTGTATCCCTTCAGTGATCAGTCCGCGGGTTTTATCTACATATCCGGGAGCGTAGAACCACAATAATGTTTTTCCGTCTTTTTTCAATTTATTAACTTCCAGCCGTTCTTCCGCATTCATGAAAAACGGATTAAGAAAAACATAAAGTTTGTAGTCCTTCTTTATTCTGGGATTTGATAAATCATTCATCATATATATATCGTAAGGAGCGCCAAGCATATTTATCTCTTTGAAAAGCATCCGTTCGATCAAGTTGAGATATACCGGAGAGGCCATGTATATATCCTCATAACGCGGCGTCGACACGCTGATAAAAACTGCAACTTCCGCAGCCGAAGCATGCTCTTTTTTTAGAGCATTAGTAAAAATATCAATTGTCTGGCGCATTGCCTTTGTCGTTGCCGGCTGCGCAAACCACGGGTACTGTTCCGCGCTCCATTTATGCGGCGCATAATAACTCATATCAGAAAACCATGCGCCGGTATTCTTCAGCAGATGCCACGTCATGTCATACATCATAACCGCCCGTGTTTCTTTTTCTCCGCGATGCCGCCCGTGCTCCAAAGTCCCGGCGGAGAAAGTCCTGCTGTCATTGTCGGCAAGAAACATTCTATTATGCAGAGTCAATGAATCAACCGGCGGCCAGACAACATAAGGCTGACCGCTGTGACGCAAATGGTAATTCGGAGCGTAAACATACATATCAATATTCGGGTCCTTCAACATTTCCGGCAAATCAAAATTGTTGACATGCGCACGGGTTCCGCTCGGCTGGGAACTGCACATATTTGTGGTAACCGCGCCATAGTGAAACATCACAAGGGCCTTGTTGCCGGTTTTTTCTTTGATGAATCCGGCGATCCGGCGGTCAAACGCCCCCAGCAATGACGGGAAAAATTCCAGATAGTCATAGGCTGCCGGGCAAACCAGCGGATCACGGAACACCCCGCCATTGGCTCCTTCCTTAACTAACTCGCTTATCACCGGCCGCGCGGTTGCAAAAGTAACCTGGTCATTTTTCCACGCCTTGCGCAGTTCATCAACCGAGCCGTGATATTTATTGCGCAACCAGTCTTGATACATTGCGATTGCGCCGGGATGAAAGTCCCCGATGCTGATCTGAGAACGCGGCTTGCCGAAATTTTGCTGGATCCCCCCGATGAAGCTGTCCAATTGACTGCCGATCCACGGATGCCAGGCGACAATGCGTCCGGCGTAAGGTTTAGTCGACAGGAACTCCATCAGGGCGCTGAGAAATTCCTTGCAGTCATTCTCAT
>JBAWXM010000027.1:0-26696 GCA_037144075.1 Lentisphaerota bacterium
GTCGCAACTCGTTGATGCTTAGAGGTTTTACTTTAATCGAACTGCTGGTCGTGATCGCCATCATAGCCATCCTCGCGGCCATGCTGCTTCCGGCGCTGAATAAAGCGAGGGAAAAAGCTAGAACAATTGAATGTACTGGTAATTTGAAACAAATTGGGCAGGCTTTCGGGCTTTATACTAATGACAATGCTGACAATTTACCGCCTTATTCAATGTCTGGTCCAAGATATTGGCATTCATCAAATACTTCTGAAGGACTTCTCAAGCCATATCTTGCCACTTTGAAGCCAGGAATGCATATTGGCAGTCTTAATGGTACAGGAAGATGCAGTTTAAGCTGTCCAGCAGTCCCGATACAAACGCCGATTGCTAATAATGCACGTCTATTTACATACGGATACAATATTATAATTGGACTCAACACAAAAGGTATTTTCCGGAAAATCTCCAGCTTTAGGAAAGTATCAGAGACCTCGTTAGTTATGGACATCGCAGGTACTGTTTCGGGCGCATATGCTGCTTCAACTACCAAATCATGGGTTGATGATGGTGTCACGGATAAATCCCCAATCATATACCGACATAACATGCAGGCAAATGTTGTCTTCGCCGACGGGCACGTTGAAAGTAGAAAATGGGGATCAATTCCCGACGATGATTTCCCGGGCTGGACTAACTGCCGGACAAAATCATTTTTCTGGAGTCCGTTGTCGCCAAATTATTGAAAGTCAGATTTGATGCCGGGAGCGTAAATATTACCACAATCGTATTTTAATTATATAATCACAATCAAGGTGAAAAATGAGTACAACAGAAAAATTCATGCTGTCGGCGATGTTCCTATTAGCGGTAACAATTGTTTTAGGAGCTGACAACAAAGGCCCGGAAAAGCCTGATGCAGGCGGTGGAAGTCAAATGGGAAAAAACTCTCAAGAGGTGGGTAACCTGCTGAAGTTTAGTGATTTTGAAGACGTGAAAGTCGATTTGAAGCAGTCGCCGGTCAATAACTGGGCTTGTTTTTTTTACGTTCATCAGAAAGACGGCGATGCATTGAAAGCAAAAATATTTCCCATGACAAGCAGGAAAATCAGCGACGACAATCCTGCGTCCGGAACTCGCTGCGCTGTTCTGATTACACCGCCTGCCGTAAACGAATTCCGCGATGGCAAGGGTAAACCGGAGATTTCCAACCGGATTAACCAGAGTATTACTTTGCCGGAAAGTTCAGAACCGGTTAAGTATCAGTTAACTTTTAAATCAAGGGGTAAATATGAAACCTCTCCCGGTTTAAACAGCCTTCGCGCGTTTGTGATGTTTTACGACAATACCGAGCGGTCAAAAGGCAAGCAATTGGGGGATGCTGTGGAAGTAGGATTTTCCTTAGAACCGGACTAGCAGCGCAATTCGGTAAATTTTACCGCTCCGGCCGGAACCCGTTTGATGTTTATTTCTATGGCGCTTTACGGCTGCGGCGAGGCTTATCTGGATGATGTTGAAGTCCGCCAGGTGCAATAATAAATCAGGCTTTCGGGTTTATGCCGTAAACAAAATCCAGGATAAACCCGTATCTTCCTCATTTACTAAAGTAAATAAATTGCATTCTAAAACTATAAAATTTGAGGGTTTAATGAAAAAGATGGACTCATTACTGCTGGGTGGATTCTGCGCATTCATAATAATCGGCAATGCCGCCGCTCAATCTCCGGAAGTTCCCCCCCCAGTCGGCAAATTTGACTCCGGCGGGGTCAGTGTCAATCTTGCCAACTGCCTGTCCGAACAGGCAGCGCAACAAGGAGAGAACCTGCTGAAATTCAGTGATTTTGAAGATGTGAAAGTTGATTTGAAACAGTCGCCGGTCAATAACTGGGCAGGAGCTTTTTACGTTCATCAGAAAGACGGCGACGCATTGAAAGAAAAAATGCTGCCGCTGATAAACCGGAAAATCAATACTGACAATCCGGCATCCGGAACTCGCTGTGCTGTTTTGATTACACCGCTTGCTGTAAACGAATCCCGCGACGACAAGGGCAAGCCGGAGATTTCCAACCGGATTAACCAGAGTATTACTCTGCCGGAAAGTTCAGAACCGCACAAGTATCAGCTGATTTTCAAATCAAGGGGTAAATATGAAACCTCTCCCGGTTTAAACAGCCTTCGCGCATTTGTGATGTTTTACGACAATACAGAGAGGTCAAAAGGCAAGCAACTGGGAGAAGTAGTGGAAGTCGGATTTACCCTGAAACCGGACTGGCAGAGCAATTCGATAAATTTTATTGCTCCGGCCGGAACCCGTTTGATGTTTATTTCTATGGCGCTTTACGGTTGCGGCGAGGCCTTTCTGGATGATGTTGAAATCCGCCAGGCGCAGATGGAAGAGGGCGTGACCGTCAAACTCATTCCCTTCGCTTTCCTGGATAATACTTTCTGCCTGGGCTCAAATCAGCCGGGAACACTGGTTTTCGCTTTCCGCAATGAAAACGCGAAGAAACCGGATCGTCCGGCGCTGTATTTGAAAGTTCCGGATGCATTTAAACTGGTGGATGTCCGCAATATACTTAAAATTGGCCAAATAAAAAAAGACGATGACGGAAATGTCACTTACAAAATTGATTTTAACGCACTTAAGAATGACATCAGCAAAAACTCTTACAATTCTTACAATACGGCATCGGTAATGCTGAAGACAGATTCAGAGGCAGGTGAAATGCTTTATCCGGCGGAATACTGGGTGGAGGACGGCAATTATCGCAGCGGCCCTGAAAAATTTAATCTTAAAGTAATTCCGGCATCATCCGGTAAAACTCCCAAAATATTCCGTTCTGCGGCAATGTTATCCCGTGAAAGCGATTTTTCGGGGGCCGGGGTTAAAGAATTTTTCTCTTTCTACATTGGCAACGGCTTTAACAGTGTTCATGGCGTTTCATCCAGGGTATTGGTGGATGAATTTAAGAAAGCGGGAATTTCACGTTATGTTCAACCATCTTATTTGCAGGACGGCTACCGGATAGGTGAGGTCAAAAAGAGTGAAGACGCACTTTTTCGTCTGGCTGACGGCGCACCTTATAATAAACCGGTGGAAGCAATTTGTCCGGTGGAAGTGTATAAACAGGGGCCGTACTATAAAGAGCATGTTGTCAGTATGCTGGAAAAATTTCTGGTCAGCAAGGACACCGCCGACAATATTATGACGAACTGGGAACCGTACATGTACGACTTCAAAGGCTGTTTCTGCCCCCGCTGCAAAGCGGAGTTCATCCAATACAGTAAATTGCCGGCGGAAGAAGTTGAAAAGAAGTGGCCGGCATCAATTATTACATCTTATCGTGACACATGGATTAAATTCCGCAGCTGGCAGCATGGCATGATGATGGAAACTTTTGAAAAAACTATTAACGAACTGGGCAGAAAAGCAGGCAAAGATTCTCACTTTATGCCGGAACTGGCCTGGAGCCATTTTATTGAAAATTCCAACAGCGAAGCCGGACAATACAATCCCGGAGACTACCTGTCCAAGTTGCCGTGGCTCGAAGTATGGGGACCGTATATTTTCCAGCCGTTCAACAAACCTTATGAATATTACACCGGAATCCATCTGATTACATTCATCGCGGCACGCGATATCAAGAAATTTATAGCGGACAGAGTTTCTGACCAGACACAGCGACCCAAATTGATTGCCATGCCGCACGGCTATCAGCTCAATGACTGGGTCACTGAGCCTGAAGCTCTGGGTTTCGAATATCTCTGCTTTTTCCTGAATGGCTGGGAAGGTGCATTCGCCTATTATTTTCCTCGCGGTTATGATCAGCGCTACTGGCGGGAACTGGCCGTCGCAAATGCCATGATTGCAGAGTATGAAAATTATGTGCTCAAGGGTAAGCGCAATTTCTCTGCTGCTGCCGCCGCGGCAAGTCCATTGCCGCCGACTAGCTTTCCTGAATCATGGATTGAGGGCGGTAATTTTGTTCAGAAGCTGCCTGATTTGGTCAATGCTTCACTGCTGCAATGCGTCAGTTATGAATTGGACAATCGCTTAATGATCGCTGCCGGTAATTTCTGGATGAAGGGAGAAATTTTCTTCAACCTGAAAATCGGTGCTTTAGACAATGATCGGAAGTATGTTTTAACTCAACCGGATAAAAAACTCTGTTACGCCAGTGTAAATGGCAATGTCGCACTCACGGCAGCCGAATTGCAAAAAGGCATAATGCTGCACGTCGGGGCATTGCGCTGGAATTTCTATGTGCTGGAAAATTACGAAGCCGGAAAAAACTATGGCGAGATTATTTCTCCGGCGATCATGAATAAAGTTATGAATGAACGCCTGCCGGCGATTAAAAAAGCAGTTCAGCAAGAACTGGAGCTTGTTTCCGCCAAACAGTTACAGACGGCAAAAGAACTCGGGATGCCGGATTATTCCGGAATCAAGGAAATGAGCAACGCCGGGGTTTCCTGCTTTAAAAAAACTGTTGCCGGAAAACCTGTCATTGAATTCAAAACCGGCGAGATGATACTTACCATTGATCCGGCGCTAGGCGGCAGATTGCTGAGCTGGACCAAAGGCAAAGACGAATTAGTCAGTCAGGATGAAAAAAATGGTCTGGCGGTAGACGGGTTCTGGTGGCCGGACAAAGCTTCTTGTGCAATCAATACTCCGTATAAAGTCATTGGTCAGTCAAAAACCAGTAACGGCTTGAGCATTACACTGGAAAGAGAAATTACTGCCACCGACAATCATTACCTTGCCGGAGTTATAATCCGCAAAACTTATGACATTGCATCCAGTGGTTTTACCCTTACCTCGGAAATTATCAACCAGACGAAGAGGGAGATAAGCTTTTCTTTCCGCTGGCACAACATGCCGGGGCTATTTGAGATCAAGGACGGCGCCGGCGGACAGGCGGCAATGCTGAACGGAGATAAGCCGGAGATTTTTCCCCGGATGTTCATCTGTAAACTATACCGGTTTGCGGCCGGCCCGGATAAAGATATTGAAGGCGCGTTCAATATGAATAGCGTATCGACCGTAACCAGTCCGAAGACAGTATTTACCGCGCCCTGGAGTAAAACCGTGCTTAGCGCTGAAGTGGATCCCTCTAAAGATCTGTATTGTTTGATCTTCTGGGATTCCGGCAAGCAGAAAGCCTCAACTTTCGAACCGGTTTTCGGCAAGGTTAAACTCGCGCCGGGGCAGTCATGGACAGCAATTATTAAATGGACCGTCAAATAACCTTTATGAAAAAGCCTGATACCATGATTAAAAAAGAACACTATAAATATCACTACTCTGAGGACTTCGAGCAGTTCAGAATACATCTGGCGGAAGACAGAAATTTTTATTACTGGTTCACCCCGTTATGCCGGATAGATACCATAAACGCCGTTGACAAGACTGTTGGAACTCCGGCAATAAAAAAGATGGAAGACGGGAATGGCGGCATCATCTTTGAAATAAGTTTTAAAAGTACGGTCTGGCGGGAGAAAAAAGCTTATGTGATTTTCAGTAAAGACAGGGTGGAGTATTTCGTGAAAGTCAGAGGCAAAGCTGTCATTGACCGGGTTTACTATTTCACGGGCATAGTTGATGAACAGCTTTTCGGTTCAGTCCCCGGTTTCGACTCGTTCATCCCCGGCTGCACAAACTTCCTCACGAAAAAAGAGCTTTTCACTAATGAGTTTTTCAGCATCAGCGCCAATAATGACACCACGCATTGGGGGCATTCGCTGTGCAGCGGCCCGTTTATGTACATGTTCTCGCGGCATGAAACCGGAACGAAGATTTGGGGCGGACTGGTTGTTGAAAAAGGCTGCAACTGCTTTGATTCATTTGACTTCAACCATAAGCCGCCGGAAATGGAGCGTGAAAGTGAAAGCATACTCAATACCCAGTCTTTTTCCATAAATTATTCAGGACATTTGAATGTTGACGGCGAATGGAGAAGCCCCAGTCTGTTCATCGGTTTTTCCAAAGATAAACTTTCCGCTATCGCAGACTACTGCAGTCTGCTGGAAAAGAAAAAAGCCATCTCTAAAGCGGATTCCGGCAAAACAAAATACCCGTGGCACCGGAAACCGATATTCTGCGGCTGGCATGAACAGACGGCGCTCGGCAGACAGAAAATGAACGCCGGAAACCTTTCGAAGGAACAGTTGGAGCGCGGCAGTTTTATCATGGACGAATGCACTCAGGCGAACCACGTAAAATGGGTTGATGTTCTGCTTAAGAACAAAATCCCGTTCGGCACCCTGATCATTGATGCGAAATGGCAGAAGGAACTAGCGCGGTATGATGCGGATGAACGCAAATGGCCTGATATGCGAGGGTTCATCGATGCCTGTCATGCGCGTGGAATAAAAGTTTTACTATGGATGCAGGCATGGACGATGGAAGGACTTGATGGAAGACTCTGCATTACGAAAGACGGTAAAGCTGTCGCGCAGGATCCTTCCAGTCCGTCATACCGGAAAATACTGGAGGATGGTATTGCGTATATGCTGGGTTCCGCTCCCGGCGGTTTGAACGCCGATGGACTGAAGATAGACGGTACGGATGGCATACCATGCGGCAGGGGCGTTAAAACTTATGGCGAAGTCTATGGCTTCGAATTGCAGCACCTCTATATTGAAACAATTTATCAAAAGGCGCTTGCAGTCAAAAAAGATGCCCTTATCTCACTTTACATCGCCAATCCCTATTTTCGCGATGTATGCAACATGGTCAGACTTGGCGATCTTTATACCGTTTACGGCAGACCGGTTGACACTCTGCGCGAAAGAGCCGATATTGTAAAAATTGCCATGAAGGGCAAACCTGTCGATACTGACGGCAATTTGAGATTTTCCATTGACGATGATTACATGACGGAACTTGAGGAACAGCTTACCATTGGAATCCCATGCCTTTATCAGGCGGAAAACCTTTATCAGCACCGGAGTTTTGTAAAGCCCGTCTTTAGAAAATTTACAAAAAATGATTATAATATTATAAAAAATGTTTTTGTGGAGTACCTTAAAGCCATTGAATGTGAGGACAGATAAAATGGCAAATAATATACTTTGCGCCGGTGTGGCCCAAAGCGATATCACTAATTGTGAGCCGGGCGTTATAATTAATGACCCGTTGTATGCCAAAGCTTTGGTACTGGATGACGGCAAAACGAAAGTTGTTATCATTACCATGGATGTAACGGCGATCGGCGGCAGAAAAATCAGTCAGGGCATGCTGCCGGACGTGGGTGAAGAGTTTCTGCCGGAACTGCGGAAACGGCTTGAGCGCGAGTTGAAAATTCCGGGCGGCAATATTCTGGTCAACGCGTCGCATACCCATCCGCCGGGGCGTATGCTGTGCAGTGATGACGAGCAGGTCGCCAGAACCTTTGACGCCGTGCGCCGGGCGATGGAAAACATGGTTGAAGTCCGCGCCGGCTCCGGTTCCGGCTGCGAAGACCGGATTTCGATAAACCGGACGCTCCGGTTGAAGAACGGCCAGCACTGGACCATCCGCCATTCAAATCCGTGTCCGCCGGACGAAGAGGTTGAAGGTCTGGGGCCGCTTGATCCTGAAATCGGCATTATCCGGATCGACCGGATGGACGGGACGCCGCTGGCGGTGGTGTACAATTTTGCGTGTCATCTGCTGTTTGGTGATTATCAGGGACACATTACGGCCAACATACCGGGGTACGCCTCCAAAGTCATCGAGAACAGTTTAGGTAATGGCGCGATGGCGTTGTTTCTGCAAGGCGCGGCCGGAGATGTCTGCGATGTGACATTCAAGGCCTTTGAACGCCCGCGTGATGTTGAATGGCTTGGCGCCGCGCTTGGCCTCAGCACATTAAAGGCTTTAAGCGGGATTGAGACAAAGACGGCGGAAATCAAAGTCATTTCCGAGACGATAAGACTGCCGCGGAGAACTGATATTCCTGAACGGATCAAAGCTTTGCAGAAAGAGCAAAGCCTGCTGCTGGAATCGCTGCGGTTCACCAGCCTGAATTTCAAAAGTTTTCTGCCATTATACATGAAATACAAACTGAATCCGGATTATCCGTCTGATTATGCTTTCAGTTATCTGCAGACTCAGCAGGCGGGTGATTCCAAGTTTGCCGGAATGGATTCATTTAACCGTAGGAATATTGATAAATATCTGAGCAATATCCAGGCGATGGAAACCTTGACCAGAATTGAAGATGATATTGCCACGCTGCGTAAGCATATGGAGATAAACGAAGAGTCAGGGGAGGATACCGTTGAAGCGGAAGTTACGGGTATTAAAATTGGCGGCTGCGTTCTGATCTCCGCCCCGGTGGAAGCGCTGGCGGAAGTCGGTCTGAATGTAAAAAAGGCATCCACTTGTAAACACACCTTCATGGCGGCTTATTCCAATGGTTATCTGCATTACGGCGCACCCGCAAGTTATTACGATAAAGGCGGATACGAGGTGACAGAATGCCTGCTGGCGCCGGAGTGGCAGGGGATTTATGAGCAGAAGGCAAACGAAATAATCAGCCGGCTGCAATAAGGCTGGTCACTTAGATTGTTCCGCTGCGGAACCCGTATTCTTAATGATTATTTCTATTACTTCGTTTCTGGTATATGGTTTGCCGATAAAATCATCGAACCCGGCTTCTTTATAACGCGGGATTTCGTCCGAAAGCACATGCGCGGTCTGAACGATATATTTTATTTTCCGCCCGGCAAATTTTTCCCGCAACCAGCTGAGACATCCGAACCCGTCGGAATCCGGCAGAGAAATATCAATCAGCGCTGCGTCCGGCGTTATTCCGTCCATGCATAGTTTCCGCATGGCGGCGAATGATTCGGCCATGACGTATTTGGCTCCTGCATCTTCCATAATTTTATCCAGATACATGACATTGGCCGGATCATCTTCGACGACCAGGATATTCAGGCCGTTCAATGTCAGCTCCGGTTTAATTCCCGCTCGTGCCGGTATCCGGCATTCCTGATTCGCCAGTCTGACCGGGAAAGTTACTGTCACGGCAGTGCCTTTGTTCAACTCGCTTTCGATATTAATTGTTCCGCCGAGTTTTTGCAGCAGTCTGGAGACAATTGTCAGTCCAAGTCCGGCGCCGCCGTATTTCCGGGTGGCGGACTGGTCAGCCTGATAGAATGGCAGCATAACGTTTGTCAGCTTGTCCTTTGCAATGCCTATGCCGGTATCTTTAACCGTGATGCACAATTCATCATTTGCATAACTGGCGATTACTTCAACGCCGCCGTGTCCGGTAAATTTGACGGCATTCGCCACCAGGTTGAATATTATCTGTTTCAGCCGGCGGTGGTCTCCAATGGTTTTAGACGGCAGATTCCGGGGACTGAAATCCAGGGTAATATTTTTCTCTCTGGCTTTGAATTCAAAAGCGCTGATGCTTCCCCTGATATCTTCAGCCGGGTCAAACACTTCATTTATTTCATTGAATTGTCCGGCTTCAATGCTGGAGATTTCCAGGATATCGTTAATGATCTCCTCCAGCGATGTTCCGCACTGATTAATTACTTTCAGATAATCCTGAAATTTAGCAATATTGCTGATGCCGGTTTGGGGCAGCTCTTCAGTCAATAGGTTGGAGAATCCGAGAATTCCGTTCAGCGGCGTTCTTATTTCGTGGGACATGGTGGACATGAATTCACTTTTTGCCCGGTTGGCGGCTTCCGCTTTATTCATGGCGCTGCGTAAATCATCTTCAACCTGTTTGCGTCTGGTGATATCATGCGCAATATGAACGCAGCCGGTAATCTCGCCGTGGCTGTTGTGCAATGGCGTAGTGGAAATATCGAAAGTGCCGCCGAGTTGCGCTTCCACGACTTCCGCCCGTTCGCCTTTCCCGCTTTTCAGCATTTTTGAAAACGGACAGAAATCAGGCGGTTCGGATAAGCCATGTACTGTTTTATAACAATGGCAGTCAACCTGTCCGGACAAACATCCTAAATGTTCAGCCATGGCCCGGTTCACGCGGATGATGCGGTGATCCTTGTCAAGCAGCATGATCAGGTCAGGAACAGCATCGAATGTGCGCTCCCAGTCCTCTTTGGCACAGACCAGTTCTGCCGTCGCCTGTCTGACTTCGGTGATGCCAATACAACTGCCGATATAACCAAGGAAATTTTCGTTGCCGTCAAATCGCGGAATGCCGTTGTTGAGCAGCCAGCGGTACTCGCCGTCCGCCCGCCGCAGCCGGTATTCAATGCTGAATTTCTGTCTGGCATCGAAACTGCCGGAAATGATTTCCCGGCAACGCCGCATATCGTCCGGATGCAGATTGTCAAGCCAGCCGTTGCCGGAGTCCTGCTTTAAAGAGCGGCCGGAAAATTCCAGGCCGGTTTTATTGACATAGATGCACCCCATATCCAGTCCGGACATCCAGATTATTACCGGGACGCTGTCCGCCATTTGACGGAAGCGGCTCTCGCTTTCCTTAACATCCGCAAATGCTGCTCTCAGCAGCCGTTCCGCCGTTCCGGATATTGACCAGAGCAGGACAAGCACGCCGCCGAACAGCGCCAGCGCCAGCCCCATGCTCAGCATTAAATTGCTCCATGCCTCATTTTCCTCGGCGGTAACATCCAGCAAAACGATGAGATACGCGATTTCGCGACCTGCGGTGTCCGGCAGGCGGATTAAGCTGCATGCAAAAATTTTTCCCCCTTGTTTGACGGTAAAGATTTCGTCTTTTGCGCTTGCATACGGGTGTTGTTTAATCCAATCAGCCATCTCTTCAGACATGGCTTGGTCTGTCTGGTGGATTACCACGAAATCCGGATAGGCATTCCATTTCCCGGAGAAGTCAAACAGCTGCCGTCCTGCTTCGAATTTTGCCTGGGTGGTGTACTCTTTCCTGACAACAATCAGAATGTCAAGGTTCATCTCTACGGAAAGTTGCCGGATCAGATGCGCAGTTTCTATGCCCAGTTCCAGATACCCGATTATTTTGCCGTTCCGTTTCCACGGCAGCACATAACGGAGGGTGAGCGACCCTTTTGTGCCCAGGTCAATGCCCCACGCATCCTCGCCGGTGCGCTGCGCTGCGAGGAGCATCTGGCGATTAATGATATCGCCTCGCCATCCCGGCTGATGTATCCGCTGAAAACAGGTGCGGTCAGGCTTGATGAAGTAAAAGTGCGTGATGCCGTTTTCCCGCTTTAACTGTTCAAAAATCGGTTGTGCCAGCGCGGTTAGTTCATGGACATCCAGCTTCTGCCATGCTTTTAAGATTGCCGGGTTCTCCGCGATTTGATTGCTTTGCGCTTTCATTAACTGAACATGCAGGGCGAGGTTGCGATTCCAGTCGCGCTGCGCCTGTTCTGATGTATGGAGCATAATTGTGCGTGATGTTTCCTTGAATTCCCAATACTCATACGCTCCGTAGAGAGCCATTCCGGTCAGCATTGCCATGGCAGTTGGAACAGTAATCCAGACGCGCAGTTTCAGGACATCCGGCTTCATCCGGCGATTACGCCAGTAGGCGGCGATGGCGCAGCCGGCGAATAGCAGCAGAAGCAGCAAAACAAGTGTGACCAGATAAGGAATATGGCGGGCTGCGCTGAGGCTGGACTGCCAGTCGCCGGCCTTGATGTCAAGCCCGATTACCGTCAGCGCCCTGCCGTTGACCGGGTCTATAACTGGAGCAAACGCGGAGACAAAAGTTCCCCATTCGTCGGTGTAAGGACCGGCCGTGGCCAGGCGTGCCTGCTTAAAAGTCCGCAATAATTCTGCAGGAGGCTTTTGATAAGTATCGCCTGGCGGCGTATACTGCGGGTCGTTCAGCGGTACACTGTCCGGCCCGAAAATAATCTGGTTGTCGAGCTCCTTCATGGAGTATACCCATCTGGCATTCGGGATCATTTTAGCTTCATGGATCATTTGTTCCCGTAACTGTTCATAGGCAGGGGTATTTACGTCAGCGCCGGTAAAAGATAGTCTCCTGATAAGGCTCGGGTTGATATTGCCGGCTATCTCCGTGACCTGACGGAGCAGGCGCGCACGCATTTCGGCGTCCATGCGCGCTGCCCGCTGGTTTCCGGTCCACCAGCCGATAGATAACAGCAGCGCGGAGGCAACTGCAAGCAGGAGAAAGATTATTTTGGGCGGTCTGCCAATGTGTTGATGGCTCATATTTGACGAAGTTACTTTCGTGTTTTGTTTATGTTCAGCTAAAAAATCAATATATTCCTGTTTAGCGCTAAAAGCAAATGTTAAGAAAAATCGCCAAAGTCTACGGCAGGACATCAATAGTCTGAATTTTGGAGAGTATAAATCGGTTCTCGACTGCGCAGTTCTGCGACGGTATTATATGGCGACATAATAAAGGGTAGCGCATAGCGTTCGCCCGGCGAAACAGAGTACGCTTCAATCTCCCAGCTTATCGAAAACAGTTTGCCGGAATAACTGTAGGGTGTCACCGGCAGTTTAAACGTGAATGGCAGAGTTCCGGCGGTTTCGGCGGAAGTTAATTCCAGGCCCTGCTCAATATTGGATACTGAACCGCAGGTAAACCAGTATACATTCACGACAATCCTGGACGGAGCCTGCGGCAGTTCCCACCGTACTTCGCCTTGAATTTCATCGCCCGGCAGAAATATAATATTGTCATCTTTGATGTTTATCTGAATTGCCATAAATTACACTTCATAGGGTTGTACGTTAATAATATATTTAATCCGGCGGTCTTTCCACGCTTTTTCCGCATGCAGCTTCAACTGCCAGACAATCTGGAATCTGCCGTCATCAAAAGAATGCATTGAATTCCACGGAATTTTGAATTCGGCGCTCCCTGTTTTAATTTCCGGTATTTCCGTTGTATCCGTCAATATAATTGATGCGATGGCGTTCCTGCAAGTATATGGCGCATCGTATAATGGAACGTCCATATGTTCGAAACCTTCCAGCGTGATGACAAGACGAGTTATTGAACGGTAATCTGGAAGTTCCCACGCCAGGGTGACGGTTTCGCCAATCCGTGGACATTTGTTACTTACTTTCAGCCTGGGCTGCCTGTAAGATCCAAGAAAATAGCAGAAAGTGATGAATAAATATACATCAACTGCAATAAATAAGACCATGAGTAAAATTATCGAATTTTTGCTATACATATTTTTATACAGAATCAGAAAAATGATATTCCAAAATAAAGCGAAGACGACGGTGCCGATCAAATATCCGCCGGGCTTGGAGTATGGAGTCAGTTCAGTCATGTCATTCCGGGGTGATTGAGAAGAGCCATATATTTTCAAGTTCTCCGTCATACTTTGCTTCATTGACTGATTCCGCCATTGCACAGGATTTCGATTACGGCTGAAGCCTGCATGTTGGCGGCGACGGCGACGCGGGGCGCGGTGTAACCGCCTTCCGATTCGAGCGAGGATTGACCATCGCCGCAGATGATCATTTTCCCGCGGACTTCGGTTTTCAAGAGTCCGCTTCTGCCCAGCCCGGCGATGCCGGAGGCCGTGACGATATAACGGTCGGAATGCAGCATCAGCCAGTTTCTGACCAGCATGGCTTTCATTTCCGCCAGGTCAAAAGCTTCCACCAATATTTCCGCATGTCCGAACACAGTTTCAATATTTTCCGGAGTAACCCTGCCGGTGAAGATTTCGACATTGATGTAAGGATTGATCCGGTTGATGTTCTGCTTTAGAGCCTCGGTTTTGAACATGCCTGCCTGTTCCGGAAAATACTGCTGGCGGTTGAGATTGGACAGTTCAATCCGGTCGAAGTCGGCAATAATCAGATGATGCACTCCGGCCCGCGCCAGCGCGACCGCCACATTAGAGCCCAGTCCGCCAGCTCCGGCAATACCGGCGGTTGCACCCTTCAGCCGCGCCAGTACTCCTGGCGGATTCTGCGCATAAAATTCCTTCTCAAAACTATCCCGTTCCGTCATATTCATTTTGGCTTGTCTTTTTGATTTTTCAATCTGTTTCAAATTTTCGGAGAATCTTATTATAAGAGTTAAGAATGCTTTTTCAACTCTTAACCTGGATTATTCATAAAAACTATAGGACGTGTAGAACTTATAGGACGTATGGGTATATCTTTGACTTCTCGCCATGTACATTTTGTCTGTTCCGTCCGCTTCTGTTCCAAGCGAGTTTTGTCCGTAACCAGAATGGCAATGAAGAAAACAGAAAAATTGCTCCGGTATTATTTATTGACTTGAACTAAAATAGCTTGAAAAAATACACATTTACATTAACTTTAATAAATCTGCAATCTTAAAGAATTCAGCGCCGGGCGGATGCCTGACAACGTTAATATGTATAAAATTAAGGCACAATATGAAAGAAAAATGTTCAATTTGCTCAAAGGACAAAGGCAGGCGCGAGTGCAAACTCAAAGAAGAAGCTAAAATCTGCTCGCGCTGCTGCGCTGAAACGAGGAGTCCGGATTGCGGCTGCTGCCTCCATTATGTTCAGTCAGAAAAATATGCCGTTGAAAAAATAAAAAACGCCGGGCCGAAAGGTTTTATCGCCAGAATCGATCCCGAAGTGGATGAAGCGGTTAACGAAGCATTGGAATTAGTGGAAAAAGGCAAAATCGCAAAAGCTGAAAAGATGATAAAAGACCTGTTGAATGAACATCCGGACATTTATACCATTCAATATGCCATGGGAACAGTGCAGGCAATGAAAGGCAACTTTGCTGATTCAATTATCTATTTTGACAAGAGCGTTGAAATATTCCCGTACTGTCTGGAAGCGTGGCTTAATAGAGGTATGTCCTATATACGCATGGCTGACATCGGAAATGCCGTAAAGTCATTGCAAAAAGTGATAGAGTTCGGCAATAAAGATGAAGAACTTGTAATTACCGCTAGGGAACGGCTTCGCGATCTTGAAGACGTAGCTTACAAGGGTTCCGGTTTGACTTTAAATGATTACGTCAAGTCGTCAGATGAATTCGCTCAGGCATTCTCTGCGATGAGCGCCCGGAACTATGACAAAGCCATAAAAGGATTCAATAAAGTCTTGGGTTTTGATAAAAATCATGTGCAGTCACATGGCAATCTCGGATTGTGTTATGCCTATCTGGGGGAAAAACAGGAAGCATTAGCCGCCTTTGACCGGGCGCTGGCAATAGATCCTGCTTACGGACCGGCCATCGTAAACAAAAAAACTCTGCTGTCGCTTAAGGATGGGGAGAAAATGGAAAACATCCAATCCGCATCCATTGAATATTATAAGGAAGTGTTCAACAGCAAAAATAAATAATTTCCGGCAAAGCAGCCGCATAATCATTCCGGCCGGCGATGCGTCGCGGACTTGTTCCGTCTGCAAATTGAATCGTCCATGGTGTCCAGGTTTTCAGCCCCTGTCTGTCAAGATGGAGTCTCCACAGGCGACCGGAAATACCGGCGGCCTTATAATGCTATCGCGCAAGTTGCACTAATTACTCAGCATCAGCTTGATGATTGCGGTGATTACGAAAGTCAACAGCGCGACGAAAATCAGAACGGCGATTCCGCAGCCGATCAACGGCTTTAAAACACTGATGTTAAGATTTGCCCTGCCATTTGCGATCTTGACGCCTGACCAGCCGACTTTGACTTCGGAGGCGTAGGTTTTTATATGGACTCCGCCAGTACCAACGTTTACTTGTTTGCCATTTCATCCGGTAACATTGATTGACGCACCGTCGATTTCGACTCTGGTTTGCTTCTCCTCATTCATTTGCCGCCTCCCTGTTATTACAAATATATTGAATTTGCCGTATAATTCAATACTGATTTTAAATCAAATATGTGATTATCGCCGGAATGATTGCGAATATTTCTTTTAAAATTCGACTGTATTTATGCTCAAAAAAGAAATTTAAAAAAAATTAATTTTTTTTTATAAATTTGCTTGTAAAAGGATGGATTTGCCTTAATTTAGGAGTGGATAGGGATAAAAAGGGTCATAAAGGTGAATACAGAAAGCGCGAGGGTAGAGATGGAAGAATTATTCTTCTGCGGAGAGTACGAGCATTCTCTGGATTCCCAGTGCCGTGTTTCCATTCCCAGCGAATGGCGACGGAAAGACGGCGAGACCCGGCTTATTCTTTTTCCGGGTAGAGAGAAGGATTTGCTGTTATTGCCATTTGAATCATTCAGAGACTTTCTCGCGGCGGCGCGGAAAGCCGCATTTGCGAGCAGAAGCGCCCAGGAAGCGCTGGCGCATATTGGTTCGCGCGTAAGAGACTGCCGCTGCGATAAACAGGGCAGGATCAAGATTGACCGCGAACTGCTGGACCGGGTCGGCATTACCGAACAGATCAAAATGGTCGGGGCTTTCACCCATGTCAAGCTGTGTGCGCCGCAGTTCTGGAACAAGGAACCTGCGAACGACGATATTTATCTGGATGAATTCCAGAAGATGATCGGCGAAAACGGCGGCGACTTAATGCGGCTGCTCGAGAATCTCGGCGGCGGCAAGAAAAGTTAAATGAGCAGCGGACAGTTTAAAGCTGCAAGCGATGGATTCAGACACGTTCCGGTACTATACCGCGAAGTGCTTGAATATTTGGCAGTCGAAGGCGACAGGCCGGTACGGGTGATAGACGGCACGGTCGGCAGCGGCGGCCATAGTTGTTTGATATTGGAAAAAAACCGGCAGGCAGAACTGTTGGGGATAGACCGTGATGGCGATGCCCTTAAAAGGGCCGGGGAAAAACTCGCATTCGCCGCCGGCCGTATCAGCCTCGTAAGAGGTAAATTCAGTGATCTGGCAGACCTTTCAGCTGAGGCTGGGTGGGTTTCAGCTGATGCGGTATTGCTGGACATTGGAATATCTTCGCCGCAGATCGATGATTCGCAGCGTGGATTTTCCTTAAGACTGGATGGCCCACTGGATATGCGCATGGATCAACGGTCCTCTGACACTGCCAGCCGGCTTTTGAACCGCGAACCAGCAGAAATTCTTGAAAAAATTTTTCGGGAATACGGCGAGTGCGACAAGAGCTGGAAAATGGCTAAAGCGATAGTTGAGAGAAGGATACAAAACCCCTTCGCGACTACTCTCGATTTTGCCCGGTTCTGCGAGGCGGTTTTAGGCCGTTCCAGAGCTGGAAAATTACCGGTTTCGACGCTATATTTTCAGGCTTTACGCATTGCCGTGAACAACGAACTGGAGGAACTCCGGAAAGCGTTGCCTGCGGCAATGAAAGTATTGTCCCCCGGAGGACGCCTGGCAGTGATTACCTTCCACTCGCTTGAAGACCGGATTGTGAAGAATTTCTTCAGAGACGCAGCACAGGAGTGCATCTGTCCGCCCGGTTTGCCGGTATGCATGTGCAAACACCATGCGGAACTGAGGTTGCTGACGAAGAAACCGGTTACCGCGCAGGAAGATGAGCTAAGGGATAATCCGAGGGCCGCGTCCGCAAAATTGCGGGCAGCGGAGAAGGTTTAAATAAAAATGTTAAGAGCGAATCATAAACAGGAACGTTCTTATGAATATACAAGCTAGAAGCATAAAACTGAACAAAAGCCGTAAGAAGAACACAACCCGGAAGGCGATGCTGTTGAAATTCGGGATTGTTTTCCATATGATTATCGGCATGGCTTTTATTTTCGGTATTGTCACTTTGAGAATAAGCATAGACCAGTGGACGACTGCGGAAGACCGCGAAGCGGACAAACTGGTCAGGCAGATTGCGCAACTTGACCGCGAAATTGAAAATTACAAACTGAAAAAAGAGAAATTGAGCAGTTGGCCCAACATTAAAGACCGCATACAGAAATTTAATCTGGCGCTCCGGATGCCGGAACCGTTCCAGGTGCAGAATTTGACGGTTAACTATGATTCCGCCGGCAGGGAAAAGACCTCCGGAGAGCGCAAGACAGCAATGCTCTCACCGCGTTAAACTCTTTAGTGGAGGAACAGGATGAAGGATGTTGACCAGTAATGACTCCATAAAGATCAGGATTAAGCTGGTTGCCGCAATGGCCGTCATCTGCTTCTGTCTGCTCGCCGTTAAACTTTACCAAGTCCAGATTGAACGTCACGAAGAACTCTACGAAAAAGCCAAAAAGCAATACACGGCAGTAAAAAAGACTTATGGCCGGCGCGGTGAAATTTTCGATATTCAAGGCAATCTGCTGGTCGGCAATATTCCCTGCGCTGATATTACCGCTGATCCGCAGATTACCGGAGATGAACCATTCGCCAGCAAAGCCGCAAGAATTTTTGCCAATCATCTGACGGACATGACGTATGCCGAAGCCTACTCCCGGCTGACCCAGAAGACCAGGACTAAAAAACTTGCCGGCGGCAAAACCGAAAAAGTTAAAAACAGCTATGTGGTTATCGCCAACAATGTGTCGCTTCAGGAGGCGGAGGAACTTAAGTCCATAGTCAAAGTCAATAAGCTGAAAGGCATTATTTTCACCGATACTTACCGGCGCTTTTACCCGAAAAGCACCCTGCTGTCAAACATTCTTGGATTTACTATGCCGGATCAGGGCAAAGATATTCCTGTCATCGGCGTCGAGAAAACTTTTGACAAACAGATGGGATCATCCGACGCTACTGAACGGTTTGAACGCGCCCGCGACGGCATTCCGCTTTCCTACGGCCTGCAGGAAGCGGACAAGGTTAAAAACGGATTCAATATTTATCTGACGATCAGTGAACCGCTCCAGTCTATTCTGGAGGAGGAGCTCGACGCCCTGGTTGTCAAGTGGCGTCCGAAAGCTGCTTACGCGATCATGGTTGATCCCAAAAACGGCAATGTCATGGCAATCGCGCAGCGGCCCAGCTTCAATCCCAATGACCGCAAAACCATGTCTCCTGACGCCTGGCGTATCCGCATTACGGAAGATGTTTTTGAACCTGGATCCACGATGAAGCCGGTGGCGATTTCCGGTGCGCTGGATTACGGCGTCATTAGCCCGAATACGATGTTCAACTGCGAAAACGGTTCATGGACTTATGCCGGAAAAGTGTTGCGGGATTCTCACCGCATCGGGACTGTGCCCGCCTATGAAGTTGTGCAGAAATCCAGCAATATCGGTACCGCTAAAATCGCGATTATGATGGGCGAACAGCGGCTTCACCTGGTACTGCGGAAGTTCGGTTTCGGCGCTTCAACCGGCATTCCGGTCACCCCGGAAACCAAAGGGATATTCCGGCCGCTGAATAAATGGGATGCGCTTTCCATTTCCCGTTTTCCGATCGGGCAGGGGATTGGTGTTTCCCCGATTCAGCTTGTCCGGGCCTATTGTGCGCTGGCGGACCAGGGCAACCTGCGTAAAATACGATTGGTGGACCGTGTCGAAAATACTGAAACCGGAGTAGTCATTAAAAAGTCTATCGAAGAACCATTCCAGGTTTTCAACAATCCGGCCACTCCTGAAAAAATAGTCCATATGATGTCGCTGGTTACCAAAAAAGGCGGTACTGCAGTAGGTGCGGCAATCCCGGGATTCAATGTCGCAGGCAAGACCGGCACGAGCCAGAAATTCATTAACGGACAATATTCCCACGCTAATTTTTTCTCATCGTTCATCGGTTTTGTGCCGGCTGAAAATCCGGCATTTGTGCTGCTGGTGACGGTTGATGAACCCAGAGGCAGTTATTACGGCGGCGCGGTTGCTGCTCCGTATTTCAAGAATATTTCATTGCGGGCTTTGCGTTATCTTGACGTCAAACCGGATCCAAAACTGCTTGAAGAAGCGGAAAAAGAGAAAAATAGTAAAAATGACTTACCAGTGAGAGATTAACAAATGACAGAGTTATCAAAAAAATCGGAGATGGGCAATATTCAGCCGGGAGCTTCACTGCATTTTATCGGCATCGGCGGCATCGGAATGAGCGGACTGGCGCAAATGTATGCGGCTTCCGGTTTCCTGGTCTCCGGCAGCGATCGCGGTGCTGACCGTCAGGAAAACAAGCGAATCTTTGAAGCGTTGACGGCACAGGGCATCAGGATATACCCGCAGGACGGCTCTTATATTCAAAATGGCAAACCGGATTATCTGGTTTATTCCACCGCTATTGAGGAGGATAACCCTGACTTCAAGGCGGGAGAAAATATTCCCCGCATCCATCGCGCGGCGGCGCTGGCTTCTGCAATGGCGTCACTGGAAGGAGTCACCAAGATTGCAGTAGCCGGCAGTTGCGGCAAAACCACTGTAACCGCGTGGCTCGCTGAGACCATGTTCCTGCAGGGCATGGATCCGTCCTTTTTAAACGGCGGACTGGGCAACCGCTTCCGTACTCCGGCCAATGCCGGTAATTATTATCACGGTTCCGGCAGCATATTTGTTTTTGAGGCCGACGAGAGCGACAAAAGCCTGTTGAACTATGAGCCTGATTACGCGCTGATTCTGAATATCGGCACGGATCATTACTCCAAAGATGAACTGGCCCGGGTATTCAGCGAATTCATCCGTAAAGTTAAAAAAGGCGTTGTGCTGGAAAAAAATGTATTCAATATGATCGACAGGAGTTGTCTGAGCCATCTTGATGTAAAAATATTCTGCGGAGATGTCGCAGTTTCCCCGTATCAGGAAGGCGTTCACTGGCATATCACTTCGTATAAATGCTCCCCCGATGGCATAAATGCGGTAATTAACGATGAACATGAAATTATACTGCCGATACCTGGAGTTCATAATGCCGCCAATGCGCTGTCCATTGTAGCGATGATGGAAATGCTGGGTATGCCGAAAGAGAAAAGCATTCCGGCGCTGCCGCTGTTCAAAGGCGTCTGGCGTCGGAACGACTATGCGGGCAGAATAGCATCAGGAGCGAAAGTTTATGACGATTATGCCCATAACGTGGAAAAGATTGCATCCAGCATTGCAACTGCCAGGCAGCTTGTCAGCGGCAATGTGTATGCAGTTTTTCAGCCGCATGGGTTCGGTCCGCTGGGATTCATGCGCAAAGACCTGCTGCCGGCACTGGAAAAAGTTCTGACTGGCAAGGATGTCTTTGTATTTCTGCCACCGTTTTATGCAGGCGGCACCAGCTCATTTGAACCCACTTCGGAAGAGGTCGTGGCAGAGTATAAGCGCAAGGGGGAAAAACATTATTTGAGTTTTCCGAACCGTCTTCAGGCTGAAGAATATCTTTCCGCCGCGGCAGCCAAAGACGATATCATATTGATTATGGGGGCGCGCGACAATTCCCTGTCCGACTGGGCGAAAGCCATGACCGGCAACCGCAGTTGAACGGCGCATCTGTAAGCTATAAGGTTGAAAATTTAACATAGACAAGCAGGATTGTGGATTGGTTTTTTTCGATCCGGCTGATTGGCGATATCAATATCGCCTGAATGAGGAACGAAAAAAGACGGACGCAAGACACTTGCCGCAAAGCGGTTGCGATATTTTCATTCCGGATTCGTTATCTTCGAGGTCTTCGATGCCACGGTATCGGCAGCCTCTAAGAACACGAACCAATTCTCAAAATCTACGCAATCTATTTTAAAATTTCAATCTTATAGAGTATATCTCAATGAATCGCCCGTTTCTTTTCAGCGTCTGCCGCCGGAATGGCGCGTATTATTGATTTATACGGAGCGGCTTCCGGCCAGGCCAGAACTATCGGCAGATCTTTTTCGTTTACTTCAATGCTTTCAAAATAATCCACGGATAAGCTGCCTGGAAATTTTGCTTCAAGACGGGATCCGGCATGTTCAGAAGCCAGCGTCCGCCAGAAGACATCAGGATCAGCTTCAAGCAGTGTTTTCTCCAGTATTTCAGGAGACTGCTTTGACGCGGATATTTTTCTCAAGTTCAGCGCCGTCTGATAGGCCAGCGCGCGGTTCCAGTCCTTGCCGATTACGACGTATTGCGAAAGATGATTCAAATCATCAAATCCAACTTTTATTTCCTGCCCTTTGCCGGCTTGCGCGTAAACATCGGCGGGATTCTGTTTTTGGGCCAGTTGCCGGGGGCCGGCCATGAAATCCAGGCCGTTCCATGGAGTCGCCCAGCCCATAGTCTTGACCGACTGTTTAAGCCGGATTATTACATCGCCGCCACCTGGATTGCCGTCAGGTGTTCCAACCGCCGCCGGGACACAGTCAAAACCGCCGAAAAGTTTATCTTCAACGCCGGTCATTGCCGCAACGGAAGGAGACATGTTGCGTCGCTGCGCTTCGCACTGTGACAGCAGGGCCTGATTTCTAAGCGCGCCGCGCAGGAGATCCAGCCTGGTCCTGGCGGCAATCGGGAGATCCAGTTTCTGCATTTTAACAATCAGTTTTGTTTCAAATGAACTGAGTGGACGCATGAAAAGTTCGTATTCCATCATCAATGTATCGGACATTATATCCATGCATTCATTAATCTGCTCTCTGGTCAGCCGCTGTTTTGCCGGGTAAAGGCCCAGCACGGACCTTCTGGCCATAACGATTCTCTCCGCCGGGGAATTTGCGTCTTCTATTTCGGCGGCGGCGGTGAATGACGTCAGCGGCGGTTTATATGCGGGCGGTGGTGTCGGTGTCGGATTTAAAGGCGCTGGATCCGGCGGTTTGGGCGGCTGCTTGACTGGCGGCGGAACGGGTTGCGGCGGCGGAGTGGTGCATGATACTAAAATTGCCGCCGCCGGCAGCAGACTGAAGAGACTTAACATATTTTTAAACATACTGTCCTCATATTATTTTAATTATCCTATAAATATGATGCTTCAGCGGCAGATTTTCAAACCGGATACGGGGATGACGGCTAATGAACTGCCGCCTTTTTCTTTGGCTTTGCCGGGTATTGCTCCGGCATTTTCTTAAACTTTTAAAATTATCACTCTACGGAAGATATGAAATTATAGACAAAGAACCTTTGCGCAGAAAAACGGACAGGTTGCAGTTGTATCTTTAATGTTGATTATTGGAACAGCCTTCCCACTCAATGACAACTTTCAAAATTTTTCCGGCGGCGTCGCGTCGATCATAGATGTTGTGATTATTCGAAACTATCTGCATCCAGGTTGCTCCATGTTCCGCATCCATCAAGGTAAGATCGGTCAGCGTCTCGGAAAAAGCGGCCAGTCCGTGAGTGGCCAGATAAGCAGCATTTTTTTCTTCATGTCCGCGAATCGGATCCATGACAATAATCGGTTTTTTCATCGCCAGGCATTCGGAGATAGTTATTCCGCCGGGCTTGGAAACTACCAGATAACTGACAGCCATGTAATCATTAACCCTGGTGGTGAATGATACCGGAAAAACCCTGCCGGGATATTTCGGCTTCATTTGCTCTATCTGCTGATAAAGTTTATTATCTTTTCCGGTCATTGCCAGTACGGACACTGCCGGGAAACTGTCCAGCAAAGTCCGGGTGATGGCGGCAACGCGCCCGATATTTTCACCGCCCATCATCACCATGACCAGATTGGCGTCCTGCGGCAGACCAAGTTCGTCGCGCAGTCGTTTTTTATCTTCCGCAGAGTACGATTTGGAAAAATCGGGAAAAATCGGACAGCCGGTAATATAGATTTTTTCCCGGTCTATGCCGCGCAGGTGCATAATCAGCGACATGTCATGATTTGCGACAAAAAACAAATCAAGTCCGGTCTGTATATAAACCCAGTGAACCGAGAAATCAGTTATCACGCTGGACGTGAAATAGTTTATTTTCTGCTCGCTTTTGGCTCTGCCGATTATTTCCGCCGGCAGAAAATGAGTACAGATAATATAGTCCGGATTATATTCAGCTATCCGTTTCATCAGACGCTTTTCGAATGTCCGGCGCCATTTCATCATTATTTTCCGGAAAAGCGGAGTATGCGCCGGCGGTACATTTGACGAGTGATACATATAAAGCCAGATGAACGACAGATGACGCAGCATGAAATGATAGAAATCCGTGAAAAAAATTTTCAAGCCCGGTGTCATCAAGTCTGCCACATTAATATGGGAGACCTTCAGTTCAGGATAACGCTCAGCCGCATACTTCTCCAGCGCCAGCGAAGCCTGGACATGTCCTGTCCCCATCGGGCCGCTAAGCAACAGTAAATGACGTCCGGCCCACGGTTTTTCAGACATTATCCACCTCTTTTTGCAGTTGTTCGTACGAAGTCGGTTCCCAGCCATGTTCCAGCAGAAAGTGAAGCTGCTTCATTTCCGCTTCGAACATCCGGTCCGGGATATCCATCGGGTGCATGGAGAAACGAATCAGCCCGCTGCGGCGGATGTGACAGGCCATGTTGTTGCAGCAGGTGATGATGCGGTCAACCGTCAGCGGGCCCCAGTCATAGTTCAGCGGAAATGCTTTGGCAGTGCTGCCGCTTTTGAAATGCACCCCGGTCAGCGTTGCAGTATAAACAAATTCATTTTCCCATACTGCCCGCAAACTGCCGCGACTCTGCAGCCACTGCGGGGCAACGAAGCCGGGAGGAATAAAATTAAATACCTCTCCAAAAATATCCAGTCCCTTGTGCAAAGCATCTTTCGCCATATCGTAGTCAAAACGGTAAAATTCGGCATAATCATGATATATTCCATGCAGGCTTACATCGCAGCCGCGGCTTCTGTGTTCTTTTAGCATCGCGACAAAATCAGGATGCTTTGACAGATTGAATTGGCGCTGATAGTCCGGCACCACGAGTTCGGAACGCACTTTTACTCCGGCCTTATCAAGAGCGGTGAATATTTCTTCAAGTTCCTTATTGAAGCGCGGGGTAACATCGTGCACTGATACTGCTATTTTTTTCATACTTACACATTACCTGTTGCAAAAATATTGAATAAACATCAGCATATATAATCTGCACGGTTGAAAATTCAACATAGATTGCGAAGATTTTGAGAATTGGTTCGTATTCTGAGAGGCTGCCGATACCAGGGTATCGAAGGCCTCGAAGAGTGCGAATCTAAAATCAAAAGATCGCAATCCCGCAGTTGCGGGATGAATGTCTTGCGCCCGTCTTTTCCCGATCCTCCTTCCGGCGATATTTATATCGCCCATCGGTCGGACCCAAAAAATCCAATTCACAATCCTATTCATCTATGTTTAATTTTCAACTGCGCAGAGTATAGCTATCCAACTTTAGTCTGAACCGGAAATAAATTCAAATAATATTTTAAAATAACTGCGATATATTCAGTAGTCTTACTTGCCTTTGTGCATTCCATTCTTATTCGTTCCGTTCTTCGTGATTCCGTTTTTCGTGCTGGCGCTGACTGGAATTTCCCAGAATACCGGTTCCCAGAACCGCAGCACCGGCTCGCCGAAATCCGTATGCTGTCCCGGCATATCAAGAACAATAGTGTTGGTGACCGGATCCTTCAGTCCGAAGGCTTTTACCACAATTTGACTCTGCACAGTATTCATCAGCCTCGGCAGCATAAAAACGGCATTGTCCCACTGGCCGAGGGTCAAGTCATCGTCGGAAACAGGATCTGACAGATACAGGTCAATCCACTCCAGCACGCTGCCTCGCGGCAGGCAGCCGTAAATCATCATATCCTGCGTGTCCCGATGCGGATGGATGCACAGATTGTAAAAAGTTGATTTTGGATTATTCTCCAGATATGGTTTTAGCGCTCTGGCTGCTTCAATTATTGAACACGCCGGGGCCATATATACTATGTTTTTATACGGCAGTTCCGGATATCTGGCAATCATTTCATTGATTATGAACGGTCCCATGCTATGTCCGATGGCGGTAAATTCATAATCCGGATGTTCGCGGTAGAGCGCGGACAGGCGGTCCATCAGTCGCGACATCGCGCCGTCTGACGGCGACAATGCGGTATTTATCTCTTTCTCAACGCTTGATTCAACCGGCTGCGCTTTGATAAAAGCGGTTTTTGAGCGGCGTCTCATAATGTCCCAGGCGCTTTTGCCGCAGGTATCTATCGCCGGAGTGGTAATTATCCGCAGCGGCAGACCGGCGATATATGACGTTCGCTCCATATATCTGTAATATGCCGGATAATTATCATTGCCGATATAAACCCGCATTTTCATGTTTTCAATTTTCTTAATGGTCTTTGCGTCCATTTCCGGGAAATCCCCCTCAGTAGAAAATGCTCCGTACGACTGGTACACCAGATTTATCGGCAGCCTGGTTACCGCGCGACCCAGATCAACCGTCAAATAAAATGGCGACAGCGCCGGGCCGAAACCATAACTCTTCTCGCCGCGCCTGATCATGAACAGATGGTCCAGATAACATTCAAACAAAGTAGATTCCCAACTGACAAAAATAGGATAATAATCCGACTGGGAATAAATAATCCGCGCCATTTCGTCAGTTATTGAAACCATTGAATCAACCGAATTCATGCCCCCGAAGACATAAATCAGTATCTTCCTGCGTCCGCTTTGCTGTATGGCTGACATCATCTGGTCAAGCTGTTTGTCAAATGAATATTCATCCGTCTCAATGATGCGGTCATCATCTTTATAAGCATATAATTTAGGATCGCCCTCGTCATCAATAGCCACCATTTTCTGCATGGTGAATTTGGAAATAACCGGCTGGCAGGACGCAGTCAGCAGGCACGCCGCTGCAAAAAGAAGAATATAATATTTGGACATTAAAAACTCCGCAATTTTAAATGCGAAACTCCATGTATTAGTTTTCATTTCTCAAATATGCTTCAGCTTACTGTTAAATTCAAGCTGCAAAACAGAAATCCGGAATTTTACCGTAATGCTGCGGACGGAGAACTTGATCCACCGGCGGAACGGCGGTATCCCTTTGGTTCCGGCAGCTGCTTAGGTTTATACGACTATTAAGCAATA
>JBAWXM010000028.1:0-25982 GCA_037144075.1 Lentisphaerota bacterium
GGTGGAGTTTGTGAACCTTTAAAATTTATTCTCATTCTTTTTTGCTGGATTTTTTGAAGAACCGATTGACAATCAATGCACACGAGTGTATTATTTAAATACTGGCATGAATTAATTACGAGATGAATGTGCGAGTAGAAATCATAATGAACTACATGCACACGAGTGCATTAAATATTTAAAATACTCTTTTAAACTGTGAGGGAACGAATGCTGACCATAAAAGATATTGCCATAGAATTGGATCTGGACCATTCTACAGTTTCAAGGATTCTCAATGAACGGACGGATAAATACAAATACAAGCAGGAAACGGTTGAACTGGTTAAGTCTTATGCCATAAGGCATGGATTTCGGAAAAACTCTGTTGCTTCGGCGCTTAAAAAAGGAAAAGGCGGTTTAATCGGAGTAACCGTTCCAGATATTGGCAATCCATTTTTTGGAAAACTGGCCTCACTCATCGACTTTGATTTAAACCGGCATGGTTACAGGATGTTACTGGCAAACAGCGGAGACTCAACCATCAATGAACGCAAAAATCTGGAAGCCTTTCTTTCTTACCGGGTAGACGGGATAATATATTCTCCTTTTAAACAGCTTCCCTACCAACCTCCGGCTAATACCCATATCCCGATTGTTACGGTGGATAATTGTCTTTCGGACAATCTCCATTTTGTAGGTCTTGACAATGAGCGGACCTTCGGGGCTCTTGCTGCGTTAATCAAGGAAAAGGGTTATGAAAATACAGGGATTGTCTGCTACGAAAATGGCTTTGAACGTGAAAAAGCATTTCTAGAACAAAACTCTACCGATTTAAAATTAATTAGTGCGCCGCTAAAATATCGCTGTGCGAAAGATTGCAGTGATCAGATTGAGTGGCTGCTGAAAAATGATTGCGATGTTCTTGCCGGAACCAGCGAATTCAACACATTAAAAATATTGGAATATTTCAGTTTAAGGAAAATCAACATAGACCAAATACCTGCTATCACAGGTTTTAGAGATACTTGTCTTATGGACTATGTTGAAAATAAGTTAACCGGGATTCGGCAACCGATAGAGAAATATGCGGAAACGTTAGTGCAGTTATTGCTCGACGCGATTGCCGGGAAACAAACTACTCCGTCAAAGATCATGTTTGTTGGCGAGCTCATAATTAAAACGTCATTATAATCTCTAGATTTAAGCGAAAGACATGATGAACTCTGAAAAAATGAAACTTGGTTTTATCGGCTGCGGCGGCTTTTCCAGCGGCAATCATATTCCTAACGCGGCGGCCAATCCGAATTTTGAACTGGCGGCATTCTGCGATCTGAGCGAAACGCATTTGCGGCAATTAGCGGATACTTATCATCCGGGCTATGTCACAACCGATATGGACCGGCTCTTCGCAGATCCGGCGATAGAGGCGATAATCTGCGCGACCAAGCCGGATTTCCGGCTGCCGGTGATGCGCAAGGCGGTAGAAACCGGCAAACATCTATTCGTGGAAAAGCCGTTGTGCTACAGTCAGGATGAAGTTGAAGAGATGGTGCGGCTGATGAACGGCTCGCAAGTTAAATTCATGGTCGGCTTCAACCGCCCTTACAGCCCGTTGATGCAGGACTTGAAACCGCTGTTCCAGAAGTTCAGATCGGGCAATACGACGATAATTTACCGGATCATCGGGGAAGCGAGACTCTGGCCGAAGCATCATTATGATGCGGTTGTGCATAACAAGGAATCAACCATTATTCATGAAATCACGCATATTTTCAACCTTATCAACTGGCTTACGGACATGACTCCGTTCCGGGTGTATACCGCGGGCTGCGGCAATATGGATAACATTATCACGCTGAATTATCCGGAGGATCTCACTGCGGTAATCATCGCCGGGGATAACAGCACCGCCGGATTTCCCAAGGAGCGGATCGAGATAAACACCAATTTCAGCGTTCTTACCGGCGACGAGTTTGTCGAACTGAATGCTTACGGCCATGATGGCACCAGAATAACTCGGACTTATGATTATAAAATGGCCGGGCGGACGCTCAATACTTCGATCGGCGAGGCCGCCGTCAATGCCTGGAACTGGCGGCAGTCAATTACTGAAGAGGAAAAAGCCAGAGGCTACTATTACGAACGCCAGGTAAAAGTTGACAAAGGCCACTACAACGAACTGGAGAAATTCCGCCAATGGATCAGGAATGGCGAACCGTCGCAGACGGATGTCATCCAGGGGGCCGTCGCCAATCTCACGGCCTGGCGGGCGATTGAATCCTGGAAGAAAAAGGCTCCGGTTGAATTGGATTTTTCATATCTATATAATTTTTATTAACTACTTCTTCAGAAAAGAGGTAATCTAGTATTATAGATAACTTTCACAACTGACATTAAGTAATAATTTAACCTGTGAAAAAGGAATCACAGAAAAACAGTCATTAGATATGTTTTAAATTTATTAAACCGTTCTTAATAACGCATCAAATAAGGAAAGGAAGCTATGAAGAATCTAACAAGAACAAGCCGTAATGCGTTGACTATCAACAATTTTACACTTATAGAGCTCCTCATCGTCATCGCCATCATTGCAATTTTGGCCGGATTGTTGCTTCCGGCGCTCAATAAGGCAAGGGATAGAGCTCGGCAGATATCCTGCCTCAACAACCAGAAGAGCACCGGCACTGCGTACTTTAGCTATGCTGTTGATAATAACGATTATATTGCGCCGGGTAATTCTGCTGACTGGAATGTTATCCTTAGCAGCCTTGCAAGGTACGGTTCCGGTATTAAAGACCCGCTCAAGAACATGAACGGCCTCTTCGGATGTCCCGATCCCAGAATCGCCACAGTAAACAGCCGTTACGAAACCAGCGAGGGGACGGTTAATAACTGGCGAAGCGGGCCTGGAGACTCGCGAGTGAGGTGTTATCCAAACTAT
This sequence comes from Lentisphaerota bacterium, assembly GCA_037144075.1. Taxonomy (GTDB): domain Bacteria; phylum Verrucomicrobiota; class Lentisphaeria; order Victivallales; family Victivallaceae; genus CAIPAT01. Next base: position 2,924 of record JBAWXM010000028.1, read on the forward strand.
TCGCATTTTTTTGTTGGCACAACTGTTACTGCAAAAACAAGTACAGCGAAAATGTCGTCGATAAAAAATAGTTCCGGGACAGTTTTGCTGGCGGACGGGCTTTATTATGCTGTAAGCACGAAAAACAACTCCTGGCCGACATTATTCCGGCATGGCGCAAAAATTTCCATTTCTAATTATTCAACGGTCGCCCCAAAATCTATCACCCAGATTACTGATGCCTGGAATTACATGGGCGGGCAGGCTAATATCGCCTTTATCGACGGTCATGCGGAATCGATGGTGCTCAAGGTCTGGAATGCCAAGCTAGCCAACGGATCGCTGATCTATTCTTATTGAGAGGGCAAGATGAAAGAGTGGTGGAAACGGGGAATATTTGCGGTCGGCGGATGGCATCCGCTTGCTGCCCGATTGCGGCGTTCGGCCAATCAAAGCGAAGAACTGGAGGAGCAATACATCTGGAATCACTGTCAGCAGCGGGTCAAGCATCTGGCAGCAAGCGGGGTGGATTTGGTGATGAGTCAATTCGACCGCGGACTTGGCGAGAGCGATGCTGCTTCGGAGCATGAAAATGCACGCGAACTGACAGCACTCTGTCATGCATATGGCATAAAGCACGGGTCCTATCTGGCAAACACGGTCTATTTTGAATCTATGCTCAAAGATCATCCGGAATGCGCCGACTGGGCTATCCGCAATGCCAGAGGGGAATTCGCTCATTACGGAGGAGAGCAGACTTTCCGGTGGGTAGCCTGTTTTAACAGTCCCGGCTGGCGGGAACGCATGAAGATAATTATACGCAAAGCTATTCTTGAGTTTAAAACCGACCTTTTGCATTTCGACAACCTGGCCGTGTGGCCGGAGCCAGACGCCTGTCACTGTCATTGGTGTGAAGAGAAATTTAGAACATTCCTTGGTCGAAAATATCCATCCGCACAAGAACAAATTGCACGTTTCGGCTTTACAGGCTTTGCCACCTTTAAGATTCCCGGATTTTATGTTAATTTTCAGCCGGCGTGGAGCTTTGACCGTTTTGTAAATCCGCTTATCCAGGATTTTATAGACTTCCGCTGCGAAACTGTTACTGAATATATCCATGATCTAAGCACGTACGCACGCTCACTAAACCCGAAGATTGTACTGGACTCCAACGGACAGTTAATCAGCGGAGCAAATAAGGCATTTCTATATGGCGCTGACGCCGAGGAACAACTGGCTGAAGTTGAGATTGCCTGTGATGAAAATTCTGATGGTCGCCCTGACAATACTCCTGATGCAGTACCTGAAGTTATTCGAAATTTTCGCGGCATGAAGCAGGCACGTCAGCTCGGGAAGTTAGTATTCACCGCATTTAAAGATGCAAATGAACTGGCGTTCAACCTCGCCTTTTGCGGTTCTCCAGGCATCTATACTGGCTGGGGATACGCAGAGGATAACCAGCAGGAACAATCCCCGCTGCCTGACGAAATCAAAATGCTGCTCAAATTTTTCAATAAGCATCGTAATCTTTTTGGATTAAAGCCGCCAGTCGCGCGGGTGGCTGTGTGGCGGGGACGGCAGGCATTGCGCTATATATCTTCTGACACTCATCTTGCACCCATGATAATCGAACAGTTGCTTTTCAACCGCAAAATACCCTTTACTATTGTCGGAGATCGCGACATTGACACCTGTGATCTGTTGATCGTTCCAAATGTGGAATACCTTTCGGAAGCGGCGGAGGCACAAATTGTCGAGATGGTCCGCAGTGGCAAATCAGTGCTGATTACCGGAAAAAGCGGGCGCTTCAATGGCACAGGAAGAAAACGCGGCAAACCGGTCTTCTCTGAACTTTTTGGATTCCAGCGTCCGGCGGCGTTTGAAAAGGAGACTGCGGTATTCGACCCGGCGTTGCAATTCCATGAGCCATTATGTCCTGAATCATCCTCTATATATGCCGAATTAGGACAGGGGCGGGCAGTATTACTGCCGTTACTTCGCTATCGTCATAATCCAGGGGAGTTTGCCAGTAATTACAATATTCATTATAATGGAATCGATTCACGCTACTGGAAAGAGCCGTACAATGCAGAAGAAGTGATTGATGCGCTGAATTGGCTTTGCCCGGAAATTACAGCGATGAAGGTATTTGGCGGAGAAAAGGTTTATATCGAGACCCTTCCCGGATGTTGTGTGATTTTCCGTGCGGACGGAAATACCCCGCTTGATTTGCGATTGCGGATTCCCGGGGTAAAGGAATGTCAGCTTTTGCTTCCGGAAGCAACGGCAATGATCTCTCCCGTGAAGTCGTCAAATAGCGACTTTAGATTACCGGATGTACGGCGGCTGGCCATTGTAATTTACAACTGAATAAAAGAGGCATGGTATGACAAAACTTGGCTTAGCGCTGATGCTTGTGTTTATGTTCGCAGGTGTGTTATGGAGCGCTGAATTCTCCTATGAAATAAAAATGTTCGACGTTGATGTCGTTACCGGAGCGCGTAAGTACCCTGGCGACAGGGCTTCTGTCATCGGCACCGGTCCCTCCTGGACTGCCGAAAAACGTCTGCCGGCCCTGATAGGTCCGGGGCCTGTTCGCGTCTATATCCGGGTTAATCCGGAAATATGTGCAAAAACCTATACCATAAGCATTGGAAAAGACTCTGCTGCCATCACCATCGACCCTGCCAAAGGTTACACTTATAAGCATATTGCGGAAATCAATCTGAATATGACCGAAGCATCCGACGTTGTAAAGTTCATGAGCCAAAATGCAGATGGCCGTAGTGCGCGAAGTATCTGGTACAGCAGTTTTATCACCAACGATCCATGCTGGAAATATTACATGATGAAAACTCCAAAAACAGAAATTCGCTATGCTATCCGATATGAACCGCAAATCAAGATAAATGAACTCGGCAATCTGGTGCCAAACTCCGGCTTTGAAGCCGGGCTCGAATACTGGACAGCCAATGACTACCGCTCAAATAGCGCAATCAAACCGTTACTGCTCCATTCAGGCGGTTCCGCCCATGGAAATTATTCACTAAATGCCGGAATGAAGAAAATCCAGTCCGACTGGATTCAACTTCAGCCCGGATCTCAATATACCTTCAGTTTCTATTACCTCAACCCACCCGCCACTGTTATCGAATACGAGACCACAGACTGCAAGACCAGTCCTGTATTGAGCTTCAAGCCCGATAAAAGCCAATCTGTTTGGACTCGCGCCGCCAAAACATTTACCCTTCCAGACGCGACGACGACGACTGGCCGGGTACGAATCTGCTTTCTCCCCCCGGAAGATGGAAGGGAGACTCTTGTTGACTCCGTTCAGCTGGTTACCGGTGAAAAACTCACCGACTATGTACCACTGGCTGGTATCAACGCCGGATTAATTTCCACCGTTTTTCAGGGAATTTGTGAAACTGGTAGTCGTTTAGAAGCGATTTTTAATTCTTATGCTGCACCAGGAGTGGTCGTTGGAGACTGTACTTTTACGGCCTATGATTATTTTGACCGTGAGGTCTGGAAAAAGCAGCTAAAACCGGGGGATACCCTCGTATTGCCAACAGATCGCATCGGTTTCTTTCGCGTGATCGGGCGCATCAACTATAGCCAGGACGGAACTGAGCGCACTCAGTTTAACGAGTTCCGCTACAATGTGGTTTATCCATTCAAGCCCCTGGTCGGGCCGGAGATAAGTATTTTCGGTGCTTATCTTGCGGAGTCACCGTCCGGGTCTCTTGACTATGTGGAGTCGCTCCGCAAATTTGGCTTTGTGGAGTTTAATACTCTGGCCCACAGAATGATGCGCTGGAACATGAACGTAACTCGCGACTCAACCGCCGACAAAGTCCGTTATGACTGGCAGAAAACCGACGATGACATCAAGCGCTTTCACGAAGCCGGAATAAACATTACCTGCAATTTTCACATAGCTGAGGGAGGGTACGGTCCGCCCAAATGGGCACTCGTTCCAAACGAAACCAATGCGGATAACTATTATGAAATGCGCGGACGCAATACCGGATGGGTGAAGATATCCAAGCGGCTCTGGCTGGAATATGTCAATGCTTTCGTTACCCGTTACCGCGGTAAATTCAGCAAATATGTGGTACAGGACGAACCGAGTTACTACTTCCACACTCCGGAACAATATGCGCGTTTCTATCTGGACACACGCCAGGCAATCAAAACTGCCGATCCTGATGCTCGGGTCTTTTTTAATGCATTTTGCTACAACAAGAAATTTCTCGATGCCTTAAAATCAGTAACTGACGGCAAGCCGGAAAATTATGTAGACGGAATCCATGCCTATCTCAGCAGCATGCATGCCGGCGCAGTCAGCGCCAACGCTGAAATTGAATTCAGAAACTGGCTGAAAGCACATAAAATTCCACTGGTTACCCCTACTTGTTTTTCCTGCGCTAACCGCCTCGTCGGCGAACCAGATGTCAACGGGAGTCCCCGCTCTCTCGCAGACCGCGCCGGCGAATACAAAAGTATTCACTTTTTTTATGATGGTATTGTGTGGGGCGGCGCCCGGTGTCATTACTTTTACTATGGAGTAATGCCAGGCGAAGATAAAAACATGTATCTCTTCGACTCAACTGGACAGATTAAGCCCATTTTTAATTATTTTTCCGCAGCAAACCGGTTGATAGGAAATTTTATTTCGGTCAAGTCCATCGACAGTTATCCGAATTTTCGGATTGGACTATTTGATATGGGCGGTAAACGCTGGATTGCCATAATCTACTCAGTTGACGGACGTCTATATGACTTTTCGCTTCCCGGCAAGGCGATGGATAGTTTTGGCAATCCGCTCTCATCCGCTTACTGCGGCCCGTATCCAACTTTTATTGAGTTGAATAACCCCGATGAGATTAAGTCAATCAGCTTGCGGGAAAAAATATCTTTTGAAACAAATTTCATCGTCGGACAAAACGGCCTGGAATTACTCCTGACGCTGAAATGCGCTGAGAACCCCCTGGCTTCTACCTTCTTTTTGTCCGCCAACCGAAGTTCCCGGATTTTCATTGATGCAAAACCACTTGAGGGAGGCAAATATCAATTCAAAATTCCACTTTACGAAAAACCAGGAATAGCATTTTCACGCACAATGATTGTTCCAATAGCCACCCGATGGGGTGATGTCTACCCGGAACTAAAACTCGAATACAATGGCAAGTAAAATTACAATCGCAAGAAGCCAGAACAGTGATAAACCAGATAATTTGAAAATATGAAAGATTATGTAAGTTTGTTATTATTGGAAAAAATGTTTAATATTCAACTTAATAAATATGAAAAGGGAAAGAGAAATTAAAAAACTAATTAATCCAAACGTCATGGCAGAAAAAATTCAATCTTGTTATCGTGGAAGCAGTTATTGCGGACGAAATTATTACACAAATAATATACTGATAGCCCTGGCCTCAACTATTTTTCTTACCACTGTTACACTCAATGCAGAATCACTTTTTTTTGAGGCGGAACACTTTGACGATATTCCTAAGTCTGGTTTCTTTTACAACGCGCCTGGATGGTACGCCAAGCGTCATAATTACGCCTCTGGTGGTGGTCTGGCTGTTACTCATTGTCCCGGTTCTGTTATGACCAGACAGTTTTCTAGTCTGCTTGCCCCGGGCAAATATCAAATATTCATTCGTTTTGCGAGGAATCGATCACAGAATACGCATAACACTATCGAGGCAGCGCTGATTGCGGCTGACGGGAAAAAATTCTCTGCCAACATCGATTTCAATAAAAATGGCAGCGGGTATGGCTGGATACCGGCAACGATTGAAACAGACCAACCAGTAAAATCGCTCCGCATTACTGCCGGATTAGTAGAGTCACTCGGAATCGGGGACGACCCGGAGTTTCAACTTCCGATGATAATTCTAGACTCGATAATAATTACAAACGAGCAGACTAAATTTATCCCGGATCCTCTCCGCGGCCGTGATACACTTGAGTTTGTTGACAAGTCCATGGATCCGCGCATAAATGCTGAAACGATTGCGTATCCGTCTGTCGAGGTAACTCCCGAATATCAGAATCTCCCCAGTCGTCCGCGTTTTGTGCCCAAACACAACCTGTTGCGAAATAGTGGTTTTGAACTTGCGCTAAAAGGCAATTTTGGTTCACAAATGCCTGTCTTTACTGGTAATAACCTTGACTCAAATTGCCTCTCTGCCGAAAAGCCTTTTGAAGGACGCTATTCGGTTAAGCTCAACGGTATGGTGCAAAACCCGTTTGATGATTACAGCGGTAGCGCCAAGCCCATTATTTATGGAAACGGCTTCAAGCTTACCTCATTTGACCGCTTCAATCGCACGTTACTCAAAGGGCCTCACCTTTTTTCCATTTTTGCCCGTACCAACGGCAAGCCGGTTAAACTCAATATCGCCGGTAGAACTTTTAACGCGAGCCATACCGACTGGCGGCGCTATCAGGTTTCTGTTGATCCCGCCCGTGCCATGGAAAACATCGCCGGTTTCACCTCCTCTGATCGTGATGCATCGGTCTGGTTCGATGCAATGCAGCTGGAGTCTGGAACAGTTGCCACGCCATACACTCCGCTTGATGGATTAGAAATCGGGTTTCAAAGCCATGCACGCGCCAATATATTTTATTCCGGCGGCGGACTTGACCTTGAGTTGGTGGTTTCCTCTGCCAAGGCGGAACACTACAATATAAAATATAGGCTACTGGATTATGCACTTCGAATTTGTGGCAGCGGTGAGTTTACAATTGACTCAGAGTCCGGCAAAACTGTCAGTCGACCGGTAAATATCCCATTCAATCGACTTGGTGCGTATCTGTTCGTTTATGAAGTGGATGGTCGTCCGGAACAGGCCTGGGCGTTTCCGGTTGTGGTCACCCCAAAACTGCAAGGACCGCTTCCACTTCTCGGGTTTATTGGCTCTTCAAATGTCGAAACTGCGGAAATAGCCAGACATATCGGGTTCGGGCGGATGATTTCTCTAAATGATCGATTCACCTATTTTAACTTAATGTGGCCCAAAGCAGGCGAAATGCGTTTTTATGACAAATATTTCAAACTTTGGGAGCAGTACGGAATAGACTATGTTTTTGACCGCCCCTCATTTTCTCCACCAGGCTGGACGAGTAATGTACCGGCACGCAGTGGCGCCGCAGCACACATGGAGCCCAATATCGGCTTCGATGCCTGGAGAGAATTTTGGAATACAGCAACCAGGCAGCTTGGTTACATAAAATACTGGATGGCTTCTGATGAATTAAGTTACCACCGTGCTCCCGCCGAGGCAGTCAAATATGTTGATATCGCAACTAGTGAAATACGCAAAAACGTCCCCAATGCCACCGTTATCCTCAGTACTCAGTCGCTAGGACTTCGCGAAATGATGAGGATATCTCCGGGTTTGGACTCAGGCGACGCAATCGGCGGCAGCCGTCATGGGGTAGAACGCAATATGTTATTCTACGACCGTCTGGACAAGGACCAGTTCCACAAAAAATACTGGATTATCGGGGTGGGCTGGATTGCCCGTGACTGGGTGGAACTTATTGATTTTGAGAGTTTTAAACCCATCGACAGTAAATGGCCGGTTTATGTAAATTCAACGTGGAGTCCAATTCCGGACCTGTTTGAGGAAATGGCGATTGTTGGCGTCGAACAATACTGCCTTTATACGGCAAAGTTTGATGCCGGTTCCGATTACTGTTCTATCTTTTCACCCATGAATTCTATACGCCCTTTTGGCGCGGCTTACATTAACGGCGTTAAATTCCTCGCCGATTGTTCCCGTGGCGATACTATTCTTCTGGATAAGGCCGTTGGATTAAGCGCTGCGTATGTGATGAAAAACGGTCGGGCCTGTATTATGTTGCGTTCTCTGGGACGCTTCAACTTGACGCAAATCAACTTATCACTACCGCTTGACAAGGTAAAAATGTATGATCTTACTCTGACCCCGATTACCCCGACTAATATTTACCCGCTTCTCCCTGCGGAGGCTGTATACATTGAGGATGCGGGAATGGGTACGCCGGCTCTCCTCGCTGCAATTCGTAATATAAGCACTACGACTCCCGACAAAGAACGGCGTCTTGTTATGGATGCTCCCGATGGACGGCTTCGTCTCGTTACCATGAAGCACGGTCGCCCCGTTGCCGAAATACTTCTGCCCAAAGAGGCCGGGGTCAACTATTCTCTTGATCAGTCCGGGCGAAAATTTGCAAACAACTGGTGTACTGTCGCCCGCGAGTCAATCACAGCACCAAAACTCGATGGTCGGCTCGACGACGCCGCATGGCAAGGTGCGGTCCCAGCCTTTATTTATGCCACTCCCTCCCTTGACGGCTCCTATGGCGCCATGCAGGGAATTAAGAACTTTGCCACCATTGAAAAAGCAGATGAACTTTCAGCGGTATTTTACGCATGCCACAATTCTGATGCCATCTATTTTGGCGTGAACGCACTAGGGAAATTAGAAACAGGATCCTCTCTGACAATTAAGCTTGACGCCGACCTAACCGGTGACCTTGACACTGATGAATTTAATCAAGATGACTTCATAGTTACTGTTCCAATTGATAGAACCAAGTCACAATTCAGGGTACCCATCAAAAACTTCAATGGAACGGAACACGGTTACTGCGATGTAAACGTTGTTTTTAATTCAGTTGGCGCGATGCTTGTGATTAAGTTGCCGGTGGCGGCGATTAATCTTGGGAAAAACCGTACAATCGGGCTAAACATGGAACTGTCCGATATATTTAAGGGTGAAAGCCGCATCCTTTCCTGGACATCCGGATATGCTCCAATTAATTCTCCTGCCGGGTTTGGTCAACTGGTACTGAGCAAATGAGAAGTAATTACGCACAATAGTTATCGGCTATAATATAGAAAGTAGTTACAAACGTTAAACAGATGAAATTTTTTCAAGTGGCATACAGGTACTAATTTTAACTCAAAGGAATTCATAAATGTACTGTAAAAAAACATTAAAAAGAGCGTTACGTTCCAATCTGACCTGGTTTGAAAATTCCGGAGTAATGATACCGGATAATGGGCTTTGGGGTGTCGCCGAAAGAGTTGCACTAAAAGGAAATAGTGCAATAGAACAAATTTATCGTTCTTTCCCGGCATGGACTGAATTTTCTGACCATAGTATAATAGAACAACGCCGGGCAGACTGCAATTTTGAGACAGCCTTTTTATTTATTTTGGGAGCTGAGGTTTTTAAAGTAAAAAAATATTACAACACTGCAATAAATATTCTTGATTTTTTGTATTTTAGAAGCGGCATGTTAAATCGAACCCCGGCCGATGAAAATTTCTCCGGCGCATGGTACTGGTCACATATCAGCAAACCAATTTATTTTGATGATAATAGTTGGAACTGTACTATTCAGTTGCTGATAAGTAAAAAATATCCGGAACTTGATAAGAAATATAACATGAAAAATTGGGCACTACTCTTGGCGGACAACATGGCGACAGGGTTCATGTCCCATTTTCAAGCTGCAGAAGATTTCACTCGAAAATGGATGGGGAATCTCAATTTGCCTCACTGGGGTTCTCTAGTGTGTATGGCAATGGCCCAGGCGTATGAAGCGTCACCAAAATTGGAATATAAATCAGTTGTTGACAAATATTATCAGTTTTTAGATACCAACAAGGATTCATTCATTACCAGTGAACAGGCTTATGCAGTAATTGGGGCTGGCTTCTGTTATCATGCGTTTAAAGATCAAAAATTTATCAAGTTGGCAGAATTCTTCGGCAACAAGCTTATCGCCAGGATGGATCCGGCAACGAATAACATTCCTGCAGAACATTATGAAGCCCCCAAGGGACAGCGCCTTGCTGATATGATTTATACTGTAAACTGGGCATTGCTGGGATTCCAGATTCTTCAGAACATTGATAACGATATGAAATATCGAGACGCTTTTCTGAAATTACTCGGGCTGGTAATTAAAATTCAGGACCAATCACAAGAAAAACACCTTAACGGCTGTTGGAGAGGCATGTATGATTTAACCAATAATTGCTGGGGTGGCGGGGACTGCTATGAAGGCGGAGCAAAAAGTATTTATACAGGGTGGACCAATACGACGATAGCCAGTTGTATGGGACTTGAAATACTGCAACAACAGATATTCGACAATTAGAAAAGGTAATAAAATCCGCGCTTGAGTATAAAAAGAACTTACTTTCGCATTTTTCAAAGTTTTAATTAAAACTTTTGAAATTACCGCTACAGAATATAAAAAGGATACCGTAGATGATTTCTAAAGAATTAATAATTAATGCGTTTAGTCATAAGCAACCGGATCGGACACCCATTTTTGAATATCTTTTTACATCAGAAAGTATAACAAATTTTGTTTTAAAAAGACCTGCGTCGTTTCTCCATTGGGAGCAGTATGTAAAAGAAATTGGATGGGAAAATTCAGTTCGCCAGTTAGCAATTGACAGATTAGATATCGCAGAATTTTTCGGGCATGACATGCTTTATCAAGTTCCCAATCAAGCCCCTACCACAAAAATAACTACATTGCCGGATGATAATATATCTAAAACGGATGATCCTGTGGAAATAATAGCCGACAGAAATATTAAAAACAGAGAGTGCCCATTTCAACTGTCGGAAGACTGCCTTCTTATATATGACTTTCTTCAACAGGAAATGAAAAAAAGAAGTATTGAGCTACCAATAATTGCACCAGCATATAAGCACGGAGTCTGGACTAATACTGATCTTATGCAAACCATGCTTTTGGCTCCGCAAATTGCGCATGAACATTTTTCCATTGCAACTGAATCCTGTGAAAAGTTGATTAATGCATATTTTATGCGTCAGGTAACTTTGATAGGCATCGGCGGTGATTTTGCGGGTAACCGCCCTTTGATATCCCCGGAATCATACAGAACCTTTATAATGCCTGAATTGAAAAAACTTTCAGCAATAATTCATCGTGATAATGCATATGCAGTTAATACTAGTGACGGTAACCTTTGGAACGTCATGGAAGATTTTCTCATAGGCACAGACGTTGACGGATATTTGGAAATTGACTTGCATGCGGGAATGGATTTGAAAAAGTTAAAAGAGAGATATGGTTGTAAAATCACTTTTTTGGGTAATTTTGACTGTGGCAATACATTAAGTTTTTCCTCGCCTGATTCAATACGGAAAGCTGTTATTCAATGCCTTGAAGATGGAATGGGAAATGGAGGACATATTTTTACGGCCAGTAATGCTATAACTGATAGTGTACCTGTAGAAAATTACTTTGCAATGGTTAATGCATACCGTGAATATGTTAATCTTCCTCCACTAAAATATTAACAAAATTCTCTTATAGAATTAAGATAAGGAAAATATCAATGTTTATACTTTTAGTTATTTTAATATTATCATGTGTGTTATGGGAAAAATCGGAAGTTGTTTACGTCAGTGAGTTCTGGAAGCTTATCCTTGCCATTTTCTCAATAACGACAGGGAAAGAGATGACAGAAGTCCCCGCGACAATTTTGCATATATTCGGCTACGTTTTGTTGATATGGTTTGTTGTTTCCATGATTAACAAATGGAGCAGACGCAAAACCATTTAATAAATATGCGTGTTCGGTATTGTTTCTGATGAATAAATGATTTATGGTCACTTAATTAACATAGGATTGAATAAAACCGCTGGGAGGCAGAAGATGAGACAATATGAAGCGTTTGACATTTATGAAGTTGCAGAGCTGGGGATGAATTATATAACATCCATGGTTGATGAAAAATTTGATTATTTACCGTACTGGTATGTGCAGATCAATGAGAATCCGGCTTATGCGCGACATGTGCGCGTTGATGACGCCGAACTCGTGGCAAGCTGGTATGAAGCAATTGTTGCATTGGAGAAAATCACTGGTCCATCGCCGCGTTCTCAAGCAGTCAAGGACGGTTTTAAAAAACATCTTTTACGCTCCTGGGGAGATAAAGGATTAAGATACCATGAACCATATCCGTGGTCCAATATCACGCATTCATCTTTTCATGAGATGGGCTGGGTTCTGGCAGGCATGAACCGACTCTGCTTCGAGGAGCCGGGAAACATTGAAGCTGCCACTAGGGCTAAAAATCTTGTGCAGGGCTTGCGCAGCCTGGTAAAGCACCGCAAGATAAAAACATTCTGGTCAGGAGATTTTCCCATAGCTGAAAAGGTTTATGAATTTCCCTCTGATTTGTATTTCCCCGGCAATGGTTTTGTTGATGAACGAATAACCGGACGGGGCGAGGAGTGCATTCGCAATGCAGTATTGCTTGAACCATTGGTAACCCGTGCTCAATATTTTGGCGATGAGGCGGCGCTTGATCTTGCCGAAGGCATTGCCAATCATTTGCTTGGACTTTCACGCTATTTTAATTACAAAGGCGAATTCTTCGGTCATGTTCATTCCGGAGTCTGGTTTGCTATCGGTTTAATCAAACTGGGAAAAATGCTTAAAAATGATTATTATATTGAAAAAGCTGTACAGATTTTTGAATATGTCAGATCGCTCAGTTCAGAATTCGGCTGGGTTCCGGAATATGCCCAATGGCATCCGATGGAAGAGGAGCACTGCGAAACCTGCTGTATCAAGGATATGATCGAATTTGCGATAGAGGCCGTGGAATGCGGCTGTAATTACTGGGGGCTGATTAATTCCTACACCCGTAATCAATTGACCGAACAGCAAGTCAAGGACGGCTGTTTCATCAGCGTTGTCAACTCTAAAGAAGATGAAAATGGATATACCTGGAAGAATATGGATAAGCGGGTTGTCGGCGGCTGGTCCGGCGGCGGCGAGCCAAATTCATTGTCGATTCAGCGTTTCCGCTCTATTGCCGGTTGTTGTGTCGGAACAGCTCCAGTAGCCCTGTGGAAAGTATTTGACAAAATGCTTGAAAAGAAGGATGAAGGGCTTTATATAAACTTTCCCATTGCACGGAAAAGTGAGCTGGCGACCATTGAAACTGGCTATCCCAACGCAGGTCTGCTGCGTGTTATTCCGCATAAGCCGGCCAATCTGTTCATCCGTACCTATGACTGGATGAACGAGAACTTTTCTCTCTTTGTTGATGGACAGGTAAAACCTGTAATTTATAAAGACGGATGTGTTTTTGTGGAAAATCAGGTCGCCGGCTCGATAGTTGAAATACGGCATTGTCTTGGTGAACGCGTGGCGCACGAAGTGGTAAGAGGAATGCAGCTCCATGTTACATGGCGTGGCAGCGATGTGGTGCGAATTGATCCGCCCGGACTGCCGATTATGTTGTACCAGAGGGAAGTTGGAGTTCCAAAAATTTATCCGCAACCAGTCAGTAATACAGCAAAATCTGCAGCTACGGTGGCCCCTACTGATCAAAAAAGTAGAGCCTGATATTAGTCTAACCAAGAAAAATTAATAATGATCTTTTACTTCTTAGTGAAAAAATGATTTAAAAAGCAGTAATTGATGACGCACATCAAATTGCAACGGTTCACATCCGGACATGGCAATATGCCTACGCCGGAATCGTTAATGATACTTTTTTGCAGGGGGTTATCCATAGAACAAAGAGCCTCTCGCTGGCATCAAATCCTGTCGCAAAATATTAAAGACAATTATGTCGTGGAAGATAATGGAAAAATTGTTGGCTGGATTACATACGGCAAAAGTCGTGATAAAGATGCAACGGAGGCTGGAGAAATATGTGGAATTTATATTCTGCCGGATTACTGGATGCGCGGTTTTGGTCGGGAACTGATGGAATTTGCGGAAGCAAGTCTATGGCAGCAGGAATTCCGTATTATCACACTTGGGGTGTTGGAGCTTAACGCGAAGTCGCGTAACTTTCGGATACTTCTTTGAGGGCAAAAAAAAACGCATCTTATATGGGAGCAGGAGTTACAGGTAGTGAGATACGCCAAGAAAAAGGTACAATTGTCGGCAAGGAAAATATTATGATTAACAAACAGCATCCGCGTATTTTATTGCTGCAGGGTGAAGAAAACCAGATTAAGCAGACCATTACCAACAATCCAACCTGGCTTAAATTGCATGAAGCCATCCTGAATGAATGCGATAAAATTTTAACGCTTCCCCAATTAGAACGCCAGATGAATGGAATGACACTACTGGATAAATCACGCGAAGCACTCCGACGCATTTTTTATCTCTCATATGCCTGGCGCATGACTGGTCATGATAAATACTTTCACCGTTGTGAAAAGGAATTGCTCGCTGTTTCAAACTTTAAAGACTGGAATCCGTCCCACTTCCTTGACGTTGCCGAAATGACCATGGCAGTCGCCATCGGTTATGATTGGCTGTTTCCGCAGTTATCCGTTGATTCGAAAAAAATAATTAGTGACGCCATTGTGTCCAAAGGATTGAATCCTGAGATAAAATCTGACGATTTCTGTTGGCAGAAAGCTAAGAGCAACTGGAATCAGGTTTGCAATACCGGCATAACCTATGGAGCTCTGGCCGTGGCGGAAGAGCATCCGGAACTTGCCAAAAAAATAATTGATCGCGCGATTCAAACGATCACCATACCTATGGATGAATACAAACCAGACGGCGCGTATCCGGAAGGATATACCTATTGGGGGTACGGTACATCGTTCAATGTGATGTTCATCTGTGCCTTGGAAAAAGTCTTTAACACCGACTTCGGTTTGAGCAATACTCCGGGATTTTTACAGACGGCAGATTTTTGTCAGCACATGGTAGGAAATATCGGACTAAACTTCAATTGGGCCGATGGTGCTACGAAAACAACATTGAACCCGACCATTTTCTGGTTCGCGAAACGAAACAACGATTTATCACCGTTATGGGTTGAAAAAGCCTACCTCGAACGCGACAATTATTCAGAATTTACCAGCGATAGACTGTTGCCGGCGTTAATGATTTGGTGTAGAGACTTACCCATTAATCAAATAACCGAACCAGATGTAAAATTCTGGTGTGGTCGCGGAGCCAATCCGGTATGTATGATGCGTACCTCATGGTCCAATCGTGACGCTATTTATCTAGGGTTCAAGGCAGGATCAGCGGCAGTATCGCATGCACATATGGATGCCGGTTCTTTTGTCATGGAATCCGATGGAGTACGCTGGGCTTCTGACCCTGATACACAGGACTACTACTCGCTGATATCGAAAGGAGTCGACTTGTGGAATTTCGTTCAGGATAGTCAGCGTTGGAGTGTCTTCCGGTTAAACAACTTTTCTCACAACACTTTGACCATTGATAGTAAGCTGCAAGTTGTGAAAGGTGTTGCCCATATTGATAAATCTTCGGCTAATCCTGATTTCATGTATGCAGTTTCGGATTTGTCCGCGGTTTATGAAAATCAACTGGCAAACGTAAAACGCGGCGTGGCCATCAT
Source organism: Lentisphaerota bacterium (assembly GCA_037144075.1). GTDB lineage: Bacteria > Verrucomicrobiota > Lentisphaeria > Victivallales > Victivallaceae > CAIPAT01. Next base: position 18,316 of record JBAWXM010000028.1, read on the forward strand.
CAACCAAAAAGTCGTCGTGATACAAGATGAGCTGTTTGCCAACTCCAATCCCGCCACTGTTCGCTGGTCAATGTTCACCACTGCCACTCCAAAATTAGCAAAAAACAGCATAACCTTGGCAAAAGATGGCAAGACACTGGAGTTGAAAGTTATCAGTCCGGCTGAGTTTACCATTAAAACCTGGTCAACCCAACCAACCAACGACTATGACGCACCGAATCCTGGAACGATACTGGTCGGATTTGAATTCAACCTTGAACCAAACCAGCAACAAACAATTCAGGTTATGCTCATTCCCGGTTCATCCAGTGATAATGAAATTCAATTAAAAAAGACTCTGGCAAGCTGGTAACTATGCCTCATTTTTAGTGACAAGGTTCGTATGGTAGAAAAAGGAGTTCGTAAAACTGATTTAACACGCTACTTTTACATCAGGAGATTTGATTTGTAAGTCGTTTAGTAATTTATTACCTCATCTGTTTTGAAATGATTTATTAATAAAACATAGGGATCGTTATGAACCTTTTTAAGACTGAGATTGTTACTAAACGGCTTATGCTCGTGCCAATTAATCTGAGCTATGCCGAGGAAATCTTCAGAAATTTTACAGCCGAAATCACCCAATATATGTTTCCAAAATCACCGAAGTATATCAGCGAGACTTTAGACTTCATAAACTCAGCACTAAAGGGCTTGGAGGACGGAACAAATTTGAATCTGGTCATATTAGACAAAGAAACAAAGGAATTTATCGGCGGTGCAGGGTTGCACAATGTCGGGCAAATTGATCCTGAACTCGGAATTTGGATTAAAAAGACAGCGCATGGAAATGGATATGGGCTTGAAGCCATAACGGCAATTATCGCTTGGGCTCGTTTGAATCTGGATTTTGAATACTTGAAGTATCCCGTAGATAAGAGAAACTATGCCAGCAAAAGGATTGCAGAATTTAACGGTGGCATTGTAAAAAAGGAATATCGGAAAGTAAATCAAAGCAGATTTGAGTTGGATGAAGTTGAATATTGGATTTTCAAAAGTTTTAATTAAAACTTTTGAAATTACCGCATATTTTTAAAAGGATTGTATTGACAATTAATGCACACGAGTGTATTATTAAGATATGTACATGAATTAACTACAAGATGAACAAACTAACTGGAATTTTAATAAGCAATTATGCACACGAGTGCATTGGGTATATAAAATACTCTTTTAAACCACGGAGTGACGAATATTGACTATAGAATACAGCCAGACACAAAATGGGGAAATGTGTAATGTTTAAGAATTGTTGTTTGATGACAGCGTTGTAGCTCGACCCCCCCCATCTATAATTACGGAAAATTTGAAAATGTTCGGACAGAAAAAAAGAGATTCAGTAAATGCGCCCCAGAATATGTGGCAAAACAAGGTACTCCTGAAAACAGGTATTACCTTATTTGTTACTGCTGGCTTAGGTTACTGGGTAATATACGGATTGCTCAATCCGAAAATAACGGTACGGTACAATGATTATGCGATCGATACCGCCGTTGCCTGGCTGGAAAATGCCGACCGGCAGGATTTTGATGCCTGCCGTAAAAACATAGTGGCTTCCAATGGGTGGTTTGACTGGTATGTTCAAGACAGGAAAAGTCTCGGAACAGTCAAATCACGCAGTCTGGCAGTACGCCAGGAGTTGCCCAACGTTGTCACTGGCGGGATGAAGCGTTACGAACTGAAATTCAATTCCCAATTCAGTAAATCTTCTCCGAACAGGAATGTTTCGGAAAGGATGATTATTGAAACAGACGGATATACCCAATTCAAAGTGTTTGCTACCAGTTACTGGTTCTCTGGAAATGTCAATTGGCTAAATCGTCCGTCGACCGCAGATGAAAAGCTTCGTGCCATGGCGGTAACGGAAGATGTTTTTATGAGAATTGATGCCAGAGACATCGCATTCTTCAAACAGAAATATGCTGAATGGGCTCAACAGCCGGATTACTTTGACTGGAACAAATACCTTGTTATGAATGCAAAAAATCCGAAGACGATCATCGATCTATGTGAAATTCTGTCAAAAGGAAAATCAGCATCTCGCGAATTCACTAACTTGAAGACAAAGTTCCTGAATGGACGCACCGGTTATGAAGATGTCGAGGTTTCCTATATTTTTTCTATCAAGATAAATGAAAAACTACAAAAATTTAGAGTAACGGTATTTATAGACCGCGATCTTTATCAAAATAAATCTGCCGAATGGAGATTCATCTATCTTGACTTCTTCGAGGAAGAAAAGGAAAAACAAAAGTAGAAATAGGATAAAACACAATGTTTACAAACCCAAAAAAATTACATCTTTTTACGCTCATTGAACTCCTGGTGGTGATTTCAATCATCGCGATTCTTGCTGGAATGCTACTGCCAGCACTGAATAAGTCACGCCTGAAAGCGGCTGGAGCCAGTTGCTTGAGCAACTTTCACCAGATAGCGTTGATGACTGCCGATTACACCCAAAATAACAATGGTTATTATCCGTCTTTTGACAAAACTCCGACGTGGGGCTGCAAGGATATCGCCAATTACGGCTGGACCTATTTGCTGGCGTTGAATAGCGGGGGAGGACGTCCTGATACCTTCCGTAATTTATTCAAGTGTCCGCGCGAACAGCGGCGCGAATTTTCTTATTGCATGAATGTCCGGGAAATATATCTTAAGACCACGTCTGCATATCCCAATATTGCCTGGAACTTAAAAGATTTTGCCAAAGCAAAAATGTCGCCAAGCCAAATCATTATGATTGAAGAAACGCCGGAAAGTTTTTTCCCCACAACTGATTGTGATCAGGATAATAGCGGGAACAGTTGTACCTCGGAAGATATCAAGCGACACGGCGAGATCAATCTGCAGTTCGTTGATGGACATGCTGGAAGCATGCTTTTCTTTGACACTGCGATAAAAACTTATTTCACAAACAAGATGTCGGCTTGGGAATAATGCAATAAATGATAAATAGCGTAGTAGGCATAGTCAATAATAATTGTAAAAGAAAAAATATGATTAATCTTATGTGTAAATTTCTTATTATCCTAGGTTTGGTTGCAAGTATAAGTGCATTTATTTTATCATCTGCGGACGCTCTTCATTTCAAGTGTATAGCAAATAATGGAAATATAAACATTCAGACTGGTATTGGTACCGATGCAAACAACATGGTGCATATACTTGGAACATTAGCTATGGTTTGCTTTTTTATTGCTTTACTTTCTATTTCAAAAACAACTGTCATCGTATCTGATCAGAAAGGCAGTAATCTGCCAACAAATTCTTTTCTCCGCTTCCTTCAAAAGTTTCATAGATCAAAGAAAGATGCGTGGATTGGCGGTATTTGTGGAGGTTTAAGTGAATCAACTCCGATTCCATCCTGGGCATGGCGAGTGCTATTCTTAATAATTATGTTTTACTGGGGAATCGGTATCTTAGCATATATCATTCTTTGGGTTTGCGTTCCTGAAGAGATTTTAAATTATAAAATTTATAACTGATTGGATTGAAAACAATGAAAAGTATTACTGAAAAGGCTAAATATCTTCCAATTTCATGGGAGTACGATGTGGCGATGATTGGCAGAAGCATCACCGGAATTGCTACCATCGTTTCCACCGTAAGTATTGTAGTATTGCATTCTCCAACAAGAATGTGTAATGGGTGAGGTTTCAAGGCAATAAAAGCAAAAAGTCCGGAATACAGGCAAGATTATAAATCTATGAATCATCGATAATGTCCTATAGTTTACAAAAAAGGGTTAAAAATGAATACAAAAATTTTTCGATCCCCCGACAGCAATTATTATAATGATGATATAAGCTCTGCGCTGGAGGTATACAATGAAGATTATTTAAGCAAATTATATGATAACGGGTTTAATGCTATTTGGTTACGGGCTATTTTGCGTGATATTGCGTCAACAACAATATTTCCGGAATTAGGGAGAAATTCTCATAAAGATCAGGAAATATTGAAAAAAATCATTCACCGTTGCGCCGAGTTTAACATTAAAGTCTACTTATACTTCAATGAGCCCCTCACTTTTCCTGCGCAACACCAATTCTGGGAGAATCATCCAAATCTTCGCGGGACTCCTGGCTCATCCCCTGCAGATCACTGGAAAACTACATGGGCATTATGCACCTCACATAAACCAGTTTTGGATTTTTTGTATCAAGGTATGAATAATCTTTTTACTAATTGCCCTGGCTTGGGAGGCGTATTTCTTATAACCCGTTCAGAGCACCATACAAATTGTTATTCCCACCATAATGTTCCAACTTGCCCCTTATGCAGTAAGCGCAACATGGCAGATGTTATTTCCGAGGTAATAAATAGTATAGCATCTGGTATTTATGCCGCTTCAAATAATGCCGAAGTCATTGCATGGAACTGGGAATGGCCTGCCGACATTGAATCTGAAATTGTTTCAAAAATTAACCGGCGAGTAATTATTATGGGTGATTTTGAACGAGGTGGATACAAGTTCATTGCCGGGAAAGAAAGACTGATAAATGAATATGCGCTGTCATATGTCGGCCCCAGCAACAAATTTTCCGTACTTTGTGATGAATGCCTGAAAAAAGGAATCAGAGTTTATGCCAAATTGCAAATCGGAACTACACACGAACTGGCAACTGTAAGAAATTTGCCTCTGATACCTAATTTATTAAGAAAATTAAAGTGGTTGAAAAATCATAATATTCAAGGAGCACTTTGCTGCTGGAATTTTGGAAACCAATTTTCTCTTAATACTTATGCATTTAAAAAGCTTTTGGAATATGACTTGAATCAGGATGAAGAATTAATCTTGTCAAACATAGCGTCAGAATATTTTGGAGAGGCAATAGATACAGTAAAAGTATTAATGGCATGGAGGATTTTTGTTGAGGCGTTTGAACATTATCCTTTCTGTGTTTCTTTCCTTTATAAAGGTCCGATAAATTATGTCCTGCGTTACCCTTTCCCACAGCCGGAGTCAACAGTAATTTCTATGCAAAAATCATGGTTACCATTGGAAGTGTTGGGAACGAAACTTAAAGAAGCGGTAAATCTCTGGCAGGGAGAAGATATGTCCTGTGAAGCCACCGAAGGTCAGTTTGATTTGCAAACAATGACGCACTGTTTGAAAATATTAACTGAAAGATTTGATTCCGGACTACTCGTTTACGATTTAGCATTATCAGGTAACGATGGTAGTAATGCCGTAGCAGAATTAAAAAATGCAAAAATAATCGGAGCCATCCTTAAAAGTGTTTACTATACCTTTGCCGCCTACCAATTTTGCGATGCGGACAAATTTGAAACAAATGAATGGTTGAGATTCGCTGCTGCAGAATGCCATAATCTACAAAAGACATTACCGCTATTGATAAATGAAAAAGAAATAGGGTTTCATTCAGAAGCTCAGGATTGGTTTTTTACAGAAAAAACTGTCAGAGAAAAATTGAATGAATTGAAAAAACTTATATCACATTATAAGAATTCAGATAATAAATATGAATCAATCACAATCCGATAAACCGAATCCCGCTGTTCCACTTTCCGGCAAATCCTATCACTGCGGAACTTTAAAGTATACTCAAACTGGGTTGTTCGTTCTTTTTGCCTGGTTGTTATGGGGTGATTTTTGTTTCACCATGATGGAAGCAGTAGTGCCGAGCATCTTACCACTAAAGCTAAAAGGTCTGGGGTGCTCAAACTGGCTGATGGGTGCGATTTTGACTGCCGCGCCCGGCGTTCTGAATATGACTGTCTGCCCCTATGTCAGCTTCAAAAGTGACCGCTGCCGCAGCACATGGGGACGACGCATTCCTTTCATGATCTGGACCATGCCTTTTCTTTGCGGCAGTTTGATATTAATGGGACTTGGAGATGATATTTGTGGTATGTTGCAAAGAAATTCAGAATTTTTGCGGCAATTTACGCCTGCAACGATTACTATCTTACTGATTGCTGTTTTTTTGATTATGTTCCAATTTTTTAATATGTTCGTCAGCTCGGTATTCTGGTATTTGTTCAACGATGTGGTGCCTCCACAATTTTTGTCACGATTTATGGGAGTCATCAAAATTGTCAGCTATGGGGCTGTAGCACTGTATAATTTCTTCATTTTTAAATTTGCAGAATCACACATGCGGGAAATTTTTGTCGGTGCGGCATTACTATATTTGATCGGATTTGGAATTGTTTGCCTGATGATAAAAGAAGGTGACTATCCTGCTCTTGATGATGAAAAAATAAATTCCAGCAGTGGAATAAAGGGCATTGTTTCTTTTTTCAGCGAATCCTTTTCTCATAAAATTTACAGGTTTACATTTCTCTCAACATCATTTTTTGCCGTTGCAGGAACAATGGTTACATTCACTATTTTCTTTAACCGGGAAATGGGACTTACGCTGGATCAGATTGGAAAAATCAACGCCGTGACTTCTATTAGCTTGATGCTGGCGATGTATTTTGTAGCCGTCTTCGTTGACCGCTGGCACCCGTTGCGTATCACCGCTTACGGAGCAGTATTCGGGGTACTCGGAAGCGTTATGTCCATGGTATGGATTTTTGTGTCTCTGCCTGGTGACTATTTTTTCTGGCTTAATATGGGCAATATTCTTATCAGTACATTCCTGACAGCAATAGTCGGTGTCGCCGCTTTTCCGAGTGAAATGCGAGTTTTTCCCAAGTCGAGATTCGGTCAGTTCTGTTCTGCGCAAGCAATGCTACGTTCGACCTTCACCGCAATTTCCGGAATATTGGCCGGGCTTTTTATAGATCTGTTTAGACATATTTTCAACGGTTCAGAATATGCCTATCGTTTTATTTTTTTATGGATAACTGTTTTCTCTGTAATTAGTGCATTTTTTAAAATTAAAATGTACCTGGAGTGGAACCGGCTTGGTGGTGATAAGCATTACCATCCTCCAGCAAAATGGAACTCAAAAGGATTTGAGGAAATGCCTGTGGTACCAATCATCGGACCACAGAGCAAATTGTTGGAGGTATCGTTCCTGCTGTTTGACGGAATAATGGGATTATCAGTACTTAGTATTCCCGTGCTGATGTGGTGGATGTATATGAAACAACAGATGTTCGCATTCAAATGGTACGGTCTGGCGGTATTGCCGCTTTGCATCGCTGGATGGCTATGCTGGTTAATACTGAAGAAGAAAATCCGCAGGGACATTGTGGCGGCGAAGACTGGTTCCAAATTGCACAACGGTATCCCTCATCATGGCATGTTGATTATCCTTGGTTCTAAATTTCTGCTTGCTATCGGTGTCTGGGTGTGTCAAGTGTTATCGACGGTCTTCCTGAACATGGAAGGCGGCGCTATCGTATTCGGCATTGCAAATGGCATTACAAACTTCCTGCTCATCGGTACCGTGTACCTGATGTGCAGAATTGAGCGCGGATTTTCCGTTACGGTTGATGAAAAATATGAAGCAATTGATAATGCTTCGATGCCTTCCGAACCGTCCCGCCGATCAGTTTCAGCGCCAGTTGCTGGTCTTCAGTAAATTTAAACACATCCATAAATCCCTTTTAATCGTAAATAGTGATTGGTAATTAGTGATTAGTTAATTGTCAGTTACCAGTTACCAGTTACCAGTTACCAGTTACCAGTTACCAGTTACCAGTTA
>JBAWXM010000029.1:0-25925 GCA_037144075.1 Lentisphaerota bacterium
CAATTCTGCAATTCGATAAATTATTCACTTAAAAAATTGCACACGGCGTTATTTTACCAGGCGGAGTCTGGCGTACTCCTCGTAGATATGGAAGTTCACGGCGGACAGTTGCGGATATGCGCTCAACTCTGGTTTCTGGAGCCATGCGGAATAGTTATAACGGGCGATCAGTACTGTCCAGTTGAATGAATTATCGAATTTTGCTCCGTAAGCTGTAAGCTCTTTGATTGGAATGACGAGTTCAATGGTCCAGCCATTGTCCCGCTCCAGCCAGTTGTTTAGCGTTCCGTCAATTGTTGCGGCAACATTAAAGTCTGGCGGCAGGTATCCGGCACATGCCGGGAACAATATCCGGCCACGGCTGGGAAAGAAGAACCATGACTTTTTATTATTCGGCGCACCATATATTTCCCAGTAGTAATTTTCGCCGGCCGGCTTTAGAAAAATTTCAATCACGTCGCCGGTTTTATATAAATGGGCTTGATCCTCCATGCATTCGTTCATAACATCGGAATCTTCCAGTTCCGCTCCGACATAAAGGTAATTCTCGTCCCATAGCAGTTTCACCGAGCCTTGCTCATGAATAGTGCCGCCAATGTTTTTCTGCATGCCTGCCGGGATCGATGAGAATGATTTTAGCGGCAGTACCAGAGAATATGCAGGCGTCACTGCCCACGAGTCATCATCCATCTTTCCATTGATTTTGACCGGTTTTCCGGTATACTTTGCAATAACTTCAGCAGAAGCTCCAGTTGCGGCAGGCTTCCTCTGCAGAGCTTTCAGGTTCATCATTTATCCTCATTGATAACGCGACTATGTTTTTTATGCTGTAAAATATTGTTTTATTATTTAAACGATGCGCTTTTCTTCAGATAATCAACGAAATTCCAAAGTTCCGGATTTAAACTCAAATGAAAAGATTCAAAAATAGTAAGCCCGTTAAATTTTTCCAGGAAACCGGCATTGCCGGTAGCTTCAAAAGACTTTATGAAATCACTTGAGTTTTTATTACTTTTCACACAAAAGAAATAGTTTTTAAGACCAGGAGAGTCTAAAAATTCAGGCCATTCTTTTGTAATATTATTTTTGTCGCAATAATTATCCGTAGCGCCGTAATGCAGTTGATCTGCAATTTTTTCATTTAACATCGCTGCCCAGTCGAAAAAGTTTTCAGGATAAATATTGAAATCATAACGCGGACCGAAACTTAATTCCGCATTGTTTTCCGATATTAACTTTTTGGCTTTCCGCAGAAAATCCGTCAGATAAGCGCCTCTGAACTTCCACCATTCGTCATCATCAGGAGAAGGTTTGCGGCCTGTCTTTTTCTCGAACGCGTCAACCGCCGGAGGATCGAAACCGAAATGTTTTTTTGCGGCATCAATCAGTTCCTGCATTTTTTTACCAGACGGAGTAGCTCTCCATTCGCAAAACTCATGATTCATTAAAAACTGCATGAATTCCTCATTATATCCGGGCGGCCGGCTGTGAGAGCGGGTACAGAGATGTATGCCGTCAGGATTATAACTCAGCATCTCTTTTATCTGGGCAAGGCGGTAATCAACAACTTCAGGGTATACATAAGATGTTATGCCGTGATAATACTGATTGCCTTCATAAGATTTCCAGCAATATTCCGGATGTTTGCGGATAAGGTTGCTCCAGGTAAGGGGATGAAATCCGGCATCATCATAAATTGTCAGCCAGGGATAAATTTTTATCCCGTGTTTCCGGCAAAGCCTTACCGCAACTTCTAACGGATCAATCTTGTCCAGAATAGCTTTCGCTTTATAGAAGGTTTTTTTCATGGAGGATATTTCAAACGGTTCAGCATTGCCGCGAGCTTCCGCGGCTTTTATGTGTGGAACATGGGCGCTTGTATTTGCAAGCCCGGGGATATTGTCCGCACTGAAAGGTTCATTGGTGTACATATCGCCAAGTTTACTGCGGTAAAGGAGACGACCAAGGACGGAAACACGCCACTGGACAGCAGTTACTCCGCGCGACGCATATTCACCGAGCAAACGGTCGATGTGTTCTTCCGCGAATAACTCCTTGTAAACATCAATCAGATCATAGTAATCGATTGCGATGCAAAGTTCTTTTTTCCCATCAGGGTTCATGCCATTCTCCAGATTAATTATTTTTCATCATTTTATCAATATCAGGCGCTATAGACGTCAGCCAGATTTCATACCCTTTCCAGCCTATATGCAAACGGTCTTTCATCATTTCTGTTGATATTGAACCGTCCGGCTCTACCAGTTCCTCTCAGATATCCATATAGAATATTCTCTTATTGTCCGCCAACAAGGCAATCTTATGATTGCTCTTTTTGTCTGACATTTCGACTTTTATTTTTCTCGCTATTGTCCTTAAGGTTTCGCATAAGCCACGCTGCACACATTCGGCGACCGATTTCGAATTTGGCTGACTTGTTGAAATGAAGGTTGTCGTACAACCGGGGCTGGAGATCCATGGTGTCGATGTAGAGGAAGGATGAATCGGTGGCAGGCAGCGCCGCCTGCCGGGCGCGGACAATATCACGGCAAGCACCGGGCGCGGCAATCCCTCCCACCAGCATCATCATGTTCGTCGCATACGGCAGTTCCTTCCGCAGGTTCTCCGCCAACCGCCGCAAGCGCTCTCCGGCCTCGACGGCCTCGTCCTCTTTATCGCTCTCGCCTTGCACATACAGCAAAGCTGCGATGTTGAACTTTGCCGCGGCTGGTAATGCGCCCAGCGCTTCGAGCACTGTACTCACAGTGTGGCGGTACATATGGTCGTCGGTCGCCCCTTTGAGCCAGAAGCTATTACCACCCCCGTTGCGACTGGCCTTGACGATCAGAAATGGAGCTGTGCCTGCCGCCGCCATCATGCGGCCGAAGGCAATCTCTGGTCCCCATAGAATGGTGTTGGCCTTGCGTCCCCGCTGAGCGCACAAGGGAACAATTTTGCCGCCGGAATCGCTGATAACGGGGTCTTTTGCGTCGGTAGTTGGTGAAAAACGGTTGGACCAGAAAAAAGGGATTTTAGCATCAAGCGGATCTATGCCGGGTGTGATGTCGTTTTCTTGCGGATCCTCTGTGGTGCCTAAGCTGTTTGATTGACCGGTCAGGACAAATACGGAAATCGGCTGGTTTGCGTCAGGAAACTGAATTTCGCATTGTGTGGACGGCTTGGCGCAGGCTGTTTCCTCCGAACCTGCCGCAGCATCAGCAGTCTGTCTGTATTTCATAATCTTCTCCATTGATTCCACTTGATGCGAGCATCGTGCGGGTTCCAGCTTGTGCAAGAGTCGCCATAAGATTAATTTATGGCATTCTCCCGATTAATTATTACCCATCATCTTATCAATAACAGGAGTTAATGACGCTTCCCAGATTTTATACCCCTTCAAACCGATATGCAAGCGGTCTTTCATCATTTCAGTTGATATTGAACCGTCGGACTCTACCAGTTTATCTCCGATATCCATATAGAATATTTTCTTATTGTCCGCCATCAAGGCAAGTTTAGCGTTGATCTGACGAATCATCTCATGCTTCTGATCCTTGAGTCCGGCGCCGCGTGGAAATATACCATAAAGCAGAATCTTACTGCCGGGCGCTTTTTCATGAAGATCCTTAATGAGCAATCCAATACCTTCAACAATTTCGTCTGGAGTGAATCCGCCGCTGATATTATTGGTGCCAATCATAACGACGATAACTTTGGGATGCACCTGATCCAGCACGCCGTTCCGGATGCGCCAGCGGACATTTTGCACCCAATCGCCGCCGATACCCAGGTTCACCGGTCTGTTTTTGCTGAATTTATCCAGTAAAAGTTCCATCGGCCAGCGTGCTGTGATTGAATCGCCGACAAGTACCAGCTCCGGATTTTTTGCCAGGACTTCTGCGCATTGTGCCTTGTGTTTGTCTGAATATCCTTTATCTATCTTGCCATCAGTGCCGCGTTGGGGGTCGGCCGCGGTTATCGGCGGTGAAATAATATTGACCGGCTCGCCGGGTTTCTGCCCTGCCGGATATTCCTCAATGATGAAATGAAGCCGTCCGCCGCCTTTGTCAGATTTTTCACCCGGTCCGATGGCTATTGTGATTGCATCACCTTTTTTCAGTTTGCCAAGATTTTTCTGAAATAACCGGGCGAAGCGTTCCTGTTTAATCTGTTCTGTAAATTGCAGCTTGTTATTCAGATAGATTTCGAGCATCGTGCCATTGGCAAAAAACTTGTTTCTGATATTGCCATTGTTAATCCATATTTCGCCAGTTGAATCAGTTTGCATGGTATATGATGCGATGTAAAAACGCGCAACGCCATCTTTGTCTCTAACCGAAATAATGTCAAGATAGCGACTGCTGCCTGGCCGGTCTGCCATTAAAGTTCCGGATTCGCTTATTACTCCGTACATCTTTGATTTATCATCGTAACCGAGCAGTAAGTACCCGTTTGAATCGCCCATACGGCCATTAGCATTCCACATAAAACTCCAGCCGGGCGGAGGATTTTTCACCGAAGCCGCTTCTCCATACACCGCAATGATCTTACTTTCATCTGCGGCGATGGCAATTCCCGCAGCTGCCATAATAAACATAACCGGCAATAATAATCGAGAGAATTTAACCATGATTTATTTCCATCTTTACTTTTTATAAAACTGTGGAAGCCATGCCGCCGTTGCAGTCATTAATTCTTTACCCATTGCTGTTACTTCTTCGGCCGACAGATGGGAACAGAGCGGATCCAGTCGAAGCGCCTGAAAAGCTAAATCTTTATTGCCGGTGAGCGCTGCTTGAAGTGTTATTTGCTGCACATGGCATTGAATTTCCACTAGCGGCAATACCTTGTCCGGCAGTTTGCCGACCGCCAGCGGGGTGAAACCGCGGGCATCGACCAGCCCCATCGTTTCAACAACCGCGCCCAATGGCAGATTGCTGATTTGACCTATATTCGGCAGATTCACCACATCAATAAATGGTTTATTGCTGATAAACGCCTTTATTATATCAACTGCGGTTTCTCTGCTTTTTGTGAAGGGCTTGCGGGTGCCGGCGGCCAGTTCCGCGGTTATCCTGCGTACATTGGCGCATTTTGCGACCCGCTCTTCAACGGTTGTCCTTACCAGATGATACTTCTTCAATCTGGCTTCATCGCGGTTCAGATAGCCTGAAATAAATTCACAGGTATGCCTGTCGTCAGTGTAGGTCAACAATCCAAATTCACGATACAGCAAATCGCATAGCGTGCTGCGGTGATGAGCCATTCCGGCTGGATCTTTTTCCCCTTCATGAAGGTAATCATTAAAAGACCTGCCTTTGATTTTTTCCGCCAGCAATGGATAGCCCGGCTTACCCTTTACCGTAAAATCCAGTATCCAGAAAAAATGATTAACTCCGCCGTAACAAAGCGAAATATCCTGCTCTTTAACTTTGAAAATTCTTTCCAGCAGATTAAACGAAGAAAAAATACCGTGACAGAGGCCGACTGTTTTGAGTTTGCCTGTTTCGTAAAATGTTCCAGTCAGTGTTCCCATCGGATTCGTATAGTTAAGAACAACCGCATCCGGAGCCAGTTGTTCAATCTTACGCGCCATTTTGTTGAAAACAGGCACATTGCGCAATGTTCTGTTCCAGCCGCCGGGTCCTGAGGTATCCCCGACAGTCTGGTAGATATGGTATTTCTCCGGTATTTTCAGGTCATGGGCCATCATGTCCAAACCGCCGGTGGAGATTGCTATAACGATAAAATCGGCTCCGGTAAAAGCCTTTCCCTCGCAGTCGGTCACGGTGAAACTGAAATTTGCGCCAAGCGTTTTATTCATTGTGCTGCATGCGGCCTTGACCTCTCTGGCCGCAGTCAGATTGGGGTCCAGCAGAAATACTTTGCTGCCATGCAGGACCGGATCCAGCATCATATCGCAGATTATTCTTGGCGACCAGTTGAAGCTTCCACCGCCAACCATTACGATTTTAGACTGTTTCGACATACTTTAAGAATCCTAGATGAAATATATTTATGGTAATTTTGCATTGAATGGAACTGCCGGAAGTCCGGCTTTATTATAAAGATTACAGGACGGATTATCGCCCCAGGCGTATCGCACTGTAACCGGATTACTCACTTTAGCCGACGATACAACAACAGTATCTCCCTGAATTCTTGCTTCCGCCCAGTAATATTTATTGTCATTGCCGGCGATGGCGAAACCTTTAAGCACCTCTCCTTTTACAATCAGACCGCCACCGACGCTGTCAAACGATAAACAAAGGGTTCCGCCCTCGGCGTTCATGGATTTAAACACTGGTCCGCTGCAAACAACATCTTTTTTGTTGTAATCTTTTGCCAAAGCCAGCAGTGACAGACGCTTTCCTACATCCTGCTTGTTTGCCGGATGAATGTTGTCTGCTTCGCCGATATCAATGGTTACTGCCAGTCCGCAATTCGGCGATTTTGCCGCTGTTGTTGCTTGAACTGCCCGCAATTCCGGCCATCCTCCAAACTGATTCGGGTCCGTTTTCTCCCGTCCTAAATTTGCCAATTGAACTATGTAGAACGGAAAATTTCCTTGTCCCCATAGTTCACGCCAACTGCTGATCATTGCCGGCAGCAGATGGCGGTATTCAACTGAACGCGCGCAATCATTTTCCCCCTGATACCAAAGCACTCCCCGCATAGCATAGGGCGCGAGCGGATAAATCATTCCATTGAACAATCCGCCGGGACGTCTGAAATTCATTTCGTTCATCGGTTCCTGAATACCGCGAGGAGGCTTTTTGCCGGAGGCTTCTGCCTCTTTAATGGCGATTTTTAATTCTGCCACGGCTTTCTGAAAAGCTTTCATTTTTTCTTCTGAACCAATGCAGTCCTGCTTGAAGCGTTGCAGTACAGGGCTAAGTTCAGGATTTTTATCCATAACTTCCATTGGCGTCCATGCGGCGCCTGGCGTATCCCCGACCGCGGCGCATAATATCCCGACAGGAACTTTCAATTCTTTATAAATTTCCCGGGCAAAAAAATATCCGATGGCACTGAGTTGACCGGCTTTGTCAGGGGTGCATATCGTCCACTTGCCAGTCAGGCTGCGGTTCGGCTGTCCGGATACTTTGCGAAAAACCGTAAACTGCCTTATCGGCGGATAATTTGCTTCTGCGATCTCCTGTTTTGCATTCTTCGCCTGCGATAAAAGAAACGCCATATTTGACTGACCTGAACACAGCCACACTTCGCCCAGGAGAATATCATTCAGCGTTACGGTATTTTTACCCTTTACCGTCATTGTCTGTGTATCTTTTGCAGCAACAGGCGCCAGAATCACTTTCCAGCAGCCATTTTTGTCTGCAGTGGTTTCTGCTATTTGTCCTGCAAACTCAACCGTCACCTTTTCTTCAGGACCGGCAGTGCCCCAAACCGGCAGTTTTTGATTTTGCTGAAGAATCATGTGGTCGGCAAAAACCGGTGGCAACTTCACGTCGGCAGTACACACAACGGCCAGCATTGTATGAATCACAAAGGTTGAAGCTATAAATATTTTCAATTTCATATAATCTTTATTTAGGGAACAATTGCACGGATTGTCATGGTAAGAAAAGAATATTTTCCCGCATTCCAGTAAACACCCGGGGACGCTTTCTGTTAAAAATCAGTTCCCCAGAATCTTTTGCCATTGGCAGTGTTTCTATATATGAACGCGGTAGGGTAAGTATTTACTGTATCAATATGTCCATCCAGATAAGCTATATTGGCTCTGTTCAAATGCCGAAGCGAAAGGTAATCCGGCCCCAGTCCGCCGTTAAGGCTGGAGCTGATGTTATCTCCAAAATGGCAAATCTGAGATGGATTTTTAATTGTCTTGCTTTTCAGCCAGCGGGCCAGATTCGCTGCTCTTGCAGGATCGGTCAAGGTGTCTGACGCTCCGAAACACATCGTATTTATACCGATGGTAAACCGGTCTGTATCTCCGTCCGCAACCTCCGGACAGGCATAGTTGCTACGTAAAGATTTAACCAGGCCGCCTATAGCTGTGCCGCTTTTACGAATAGTACCAAGGTAATTGCCATTGACATCCGGCAGATAAGCGCTCAACGCATGTCCCGGATATCCCCAGGGACCAGTCCAATATGCCGCGTGGCAACCGGTATCGCCAAAGTACATCTGAGCCCCAAGTCCGATTTGCTTCAAGTTGCCGGCACACTTTGACTTGCGGGCGGTCATGCGGGATTTGTTTAACGCGGGCAACAGCATTGCGGCAAGAATAGCGATGATCGCTATCGTAACCAGGAGTTCAATCAAAGTAAATTTTTTCATGTCTATAGTTCCTTATCGCTGTTATATAAATACTTAGCCTGTATTATGATTATACTGTGAACTTTAATTAAAAACAACTGCCGCCGGTTGTATCTTTATTGAGAATAGTTGTATATTTTGCTACAAAGTAATATACAATCGCTCAAACTATGATGTTTATTATAATTCCTTATTTACGGAGAAATAAATTTCCCATGCTTTTCATGTCCTTGAAATTCGTTCCGCTTGGCGAGAGCATGTAAAATTCAGGTTTTTCCTCGGCCATGCGCTGTCGGCAGATATTTACCCCCCATGGATATGTCTTTGTCGGGCGTTCTCCGGCAATCGTTTTGGCGTCAATTTTCATCTCCACTGTCCAGCGGTCAGGATATTTTTTCACAGCCACGTCTTTGACGGTGTAAAATTCCGGCAGGTCTGCTACTTTCGCGAAGATGCATTCATCTAAAACGGCTCCTGCCGGATTGACAACAATCTTGGGGCGTATTCCCTGGGGCGTTTCCAGACGAACTTCAACGAAATCGTCGGAATAGATGCCGGCGGAATCCCTGATTTTGCAGTTTTCCCGTAATTTGTCCATTTTCGGTTCCATACATTCAATGCCGACAATCAGCGCAGAGTTGTCCGGCAGCCAGCGGAATGAGACCGATGTACTTACATGTTTGGGTTCCTTGCCGGTAATCATGTCGCGCAGTTTGTAGAAACTGTACTTGCTGTTGGGCATGGCCTGCCAGAACGGTTTATTGAGGTCTCCGTCTATTTTAGGCGGTTCATCTGCGACAAAGCCTTGTATTTGCGGCCCGCTGCGCTTCAGGTTGCCGAAAAGGATTTTCAGCGGCGCCATTTCAGCTGCGATCAAATCGATGCGTTTCCCGTAGATGGTGTCCCCCGCTTTGGCTTTCGCACGTTTTAGAATATCAAAATATTTATCCACATCCGCCTGTTTCATGAAGCCGCCGGCGGCAGTAATCTGGCGCGGCTCAGGCCGCATCCAGACCGATTCCGCAAATTCATAAAATTCTTTCATTTCCGCCGCCGCCGGGCCGAAGAAAAGTTTGTAATATTCGTCGAGTACCGCTTGCAGGTCAAGATTACGGTCCCAGCAGAGACGGTTGTGCAGATAAAGCATCAGATGAGAAAGCCCTGGATAGCGGGTTCCCAGTTTGTTAAGTTCCCGTTCCTTCGGCGTCGCCCATGCAACCTCCAGCGTAAAACCGGCGCAATGATCGTACAGTCCCTGGAAATTCTGCTGCATTAATTTGGTAAAGATGACCGGCGCCGGCGGAAAATTGCGCATCGGCGCATGTTGCAGGTAATATTCCCAGATCAACAGTTGATCTTTGTTGCTTAGTTTTTTCAGCCATTCATCACGGTCTCGCAATTCCTCGTTCGGCAGCATCCAGAATTGACTGCTTTGACAAAAGCCGACGGTGATATTCTCCGGGATTTTATCTACACTTGTGGGCGGGCGATGGGTGGAGTCATAAGCGAAAACGGTAAACTTTTTGTCCGGATATTTTTGCATATAACGTTTGCGGACTTCAAGAATGAAATCCCAGGTGTAGTTACTGAAACGTCCTGACTTGCCGCGTTCCGCCAGTTTGTCCCATCCGGCGGCTGCATCGGAGCTGTCCATACCTGACCAGCCGTCGGGCTGTCCGATGCAGGCGTATTCGATTCCGGGGAAAGCCTTATCAACAAATTCGATGTATTCGATAAAATCCGTCCGCAACTTTTCATTGGTCAATTTTGGTATGTTATAGTCAATCTTGCCATTCACTACGCCAAAATATTCATCGGGTTGATCGTTCCTGCCCTTTGCGCTCCGGTGTAACAACGGCCCGCTGAGACTGTGATAAACAGGCATGACGCGAGAAGCTCCTACCCCCATGGATTTATACCAGAGAAACTCATTTTTGTTACGTCCTATACGGGGGTCTGAGGATATTCGTTGTGAAAATTCAGGCTCACGCTTGATGTTTTGGTCATTAATACTGATGTTTTTGCTTTCCGGTATGACCAAACCCAGTTCCATGACAGGCATATACCAGCGAAAGCCGAGCTGCTCCAGCAATCCGTAAACCGCATACAGTGTGCCGGTTCCATCCCCCAAATGAAAGCCGCATTCCTGGTTGCCGTCCTGATAGTCTATAATTGGTGGAAATCTCCATTTGTGTCCCGTATACTCGTCCCATACTTTTTGACGATCACTGTTGGGTACATCCTTGAATTTCGCGAATGAATTTTTCTCGTTTGGAATCTCTTTGCCGGCGAGAACTACATAATTTTTATCGGCGATAATTTTGAATCCGTCATATTTGACGTCATCAAGCTTGACACCCAGTTTGCGCGTATAGTCGCTCTCGCCGACGTAAACTTGATTGTTGACGCCGGGGGAAACTTTGCTGACGATAGGCAGCTTTGCGCCGGATATTTTCTCCAGATTGCTTTGCAGTTCATTCGCCGCGGTTTTGACGCCGGGATTTGCCGATTCGGCAATTACGATTTCGGCAACCGGCTTACCGTCTTTGACTAAATCAACGGCGGACGATATTCCTGACAAGGCTAATAGGAGAAACAGTGAAAGGACAAACTTATTCATGATATTACCTTTTTCTCTTTTTGTCCAGATGAGGACTTTGTTCATTAATGATTATATTGCCGGAAAGGGTTAAAAGCAATTTGTTGTGGTTGTATCTTTTGTAAAAACAGTTGTACTTTTCTATATTCAGTTCAGTGCATTATTTTAGGCATATATCTTATGATTTCTGATAAACGCATTTGCGTAAATGCCGGAAAAATACCACCTTTTCATGTAAAGATACAACGGCAGGCTATTGATTCCCGCGCGTTCAAAAGATATAATAGATATATAACAAAGGATATGCTGCTATGACAGAAATATTATATTACGGCACCGGGCGGAGATGCATAAGCCCCGAAGTACCGATATCACTGTCCGGATATTTCAATGCCAGGATGTGGGAGGATATTCTGGATGATATTGAAGTCAGGGCTTTAGTTTTAAAGCAGGGCGGACAATATTGTGCGATTCTTCAATTTGACCTGCTTAGCGTATACCATGAATTACTGGACGCCTTTTATAATGAAATCGCAGATATTAAGGCGCTTAGCAGAGAGAACATGATAATCACCGCAACTCATACCCACACCGCACCTGAAACTAGAACCGTCAAACCTGGCAGCCATAAGGATTATGTTCCGTTTGCGGCTAGAAAAGGCGCTGAAGCGCTGCGGGAGGCGCTTGGCAATATGCAGCCGGGAGAGTTATACCCCGGCTTGACGGATGACAACCGCTTCTGCTTCAACCGCAGATACTGGATGAAAGACGGCACGGTTATGACCAATCCGGGAAAACTTAATTCTGCAGTTGACAGTCCGGAGGGGGAAACTGATTACGAAATTCCGTTAATAGGCATAAAACAAGATGGTAAATTGAAAGTTCTTCTCGCCAATATCGTCAATCACAGCGACACCATCGACGGTTGTAAAGTATCCGCCGACTGGCCCGGTTTTTTTATTCGCCAGTTGCAGTCTGAGCTGGGCGGCGATTCAATGGTTATGCCGTTGATCGGAGCATCCGGCAATATCAACCATTTCGATATTAGTACTGATAGATGTCAAACCTCATATAAAGAAGCGGAAAGAATCGGCTGCGGCTATGCCGACACGGTCAAGCATGCGCTTAAAGATTTACGCATAGCTGAAAAGTTTACATTGTTTACCCGAAGCGCTGAAATCTCCTGCGAACCCAGGGAAATATCCAGCGCTGAATTAGCCGAAGCAAAAGCTGTTCTGGAAAAATACAAAAATATTCCTGAACCGGCGGCAGGAGTATCATTAACCTCGGAAGACTTAGCCAGAAAAGCGCCGGCGGTATTAAAGTTTTTTGCCGGGACCATTGTTGACATGGCAAATAATAAAGAAGCCGGAAAATTCAATCTGGTCGGAATTTTTCTCGGAGAATGCTGTATTCTGTCTCTGCCATGTGAACCGTTTACAGAAATAGGATTGGAACTGAAAAAGAGAATATTCCCTCAATATAACGCCATGGTGGTGTCACATGCCAACGGAACTGGAAGTTTAAGGCTGCCTGGCGGTTACATTCCCAATTCGTGCAATTACGGGCGCGGCGGCTACGAGACTACCCCGCGCTCCAACCCGTTCTCGGTAAAAACAGCGGACCAGTTGCTTGCGGCATGGCTTAAAATCAAACAGAACTTGAAAAAGGTTTAAGTCCACGAAAGAGTATAGGCTTATGAAATTTCATGAAAGTATATAGCGAATGATTATCACAAATAAATATGAATAAAAAAGCAAAGAATCAACGATGCATACTTTATTGACGCGGTAAAACAGGGTAATATTCCTGAATCTTTGTTTAATCAATAAAATAGTGAAAACTCGAATGACTTACAAAGAAATTATAATTTCATTGATAATTGCTGTTACATTGGTAATGCCTCGCGGGTTTGCCGATAGCAATAACAGTATCACACTAACTGGATGGGGAATCAATGAGAAGAATACAGATAAATTCATTGCCGACGCGGCAGCAGTTGGTTTTGATGTTTTGATAACATGGTCGAATGATCCGGTATTTCTTGAAAAAGCAGTGAAATGCGGAAACCGGCATAATATTAAAATTTTTTCAAGTCTTGCTCCGATGGGCGGAATGGGAAAACTGTGGAACAAACACTACCCCGATCGTCCTGTTCCATGGCAGATTATGACCGGGGATGAAGATGCCGCTGTGAAATTTATTGCGGCCGGGAAAAATAAATATATTATCCCCTATCAGTTTGGCGGCGAGCCCAAAATGACAAATGAAGTTTTGGAAACCAAAATAATCTGTTTAAACAATCAGGAAGCCAGAGAACTTTTTAAGCCAGTAATTGACGAAATTGTGGCTGTTCCTGGAATCGAAGGCATCGCATTTGACGGGTTCGGTTATCAAAATTATCACCGCTGCTATTGTGGTGAGTGCCAAAAACTGCTGACGGAATACTGCAATAAACATCCGGAGATGACAAAAAATGAGTCTGAAACCACATTCTTTCGAGACGCCTTGATTGATTATATAAACTATCTGGCTGATTATGCCCGCTCCAAAAAAGCAGATATAAAAACGAGTATTCATATCTGGCCGGTATTTGTTCCTGAACCTCTATACGGGAACAGATTGAATATTGATTTTTGCGGGCAGACGGCTGCATGGTACACATTGTGGTCAAAAGAAAAGATTGCGGAATACAGCAGAATCATTTCCGGCGATGCGGCGAAATATCATCAACGGCAGCAGGGCGCTGGCATGATTGGCTACTATGATCAGCCAGGCAAATTCCCGGTCAAAGACGCAGCCCGGGTGGACATGGAGCTCAAGACGATGTTTGAAAATGGTTGCCGGGAAATTCAAGTTTGCGGCACTAAAGATGTCATAAACAACCAGGCAATCGCTGCGGTCTTTAAAAAATATTTTAAGTAATCATTTTTTAGAAATTAAATAATGTGATTGAATTATTGGCGATAATAACGAAATGTTGGAAAAGTTTTATTAATAAATAATCAGCCGGATAAACACATGTTCAGCAAAAAAACATATGAAACAGGGATGATTCTGGCAATAACCGGGCTCTACTTTTTTTCCTTTTTTCAAAGGGTTGCGGTGCCGGGGCCAATCTTCAACGATATTCAGTCGGAATTTCTAATTTCCGCTTCAGGGGTGACTGCGCTCAGCGCCATTTATCTTTTCGTTTATGCAGCGATGCAGCCATTTGCAGGATATCTGGCTGACCGTTTTGGCGGAATACGGGTAGTTCTTCTGAGTGGAGTACTGCTTTGCCTGGGATCAATCCTTTTCCCGCTGTCCGGCGGTGTATGGAGCCTTTATTTAAGCAGGGCATTAGTCGGGGTAGGGGCAAGTACTATGTATTTATGCCTGGTCAAAGAAACCGATCATTACTTTGGCGGCAAGAATTTTGCTATGATTTTCGGCTTGCTGTGCCTCCTGGGATATGCTGGCGGCCTGGCCGGAACCAGACCGTTCCGGCTGCTGGTGGAAAATATTGGCTGGAGAAACTCCTGCATGGCAGTTGGCATAGCCACCTGCTGCGTCCTTCTGGCGGCGTGGGCTCTGAAGTGTAAAGTCAACCGGAAAGATGAAATTATAAAAACAAATCATATTTTTAACAGCATGGCAACTGTATTTAAAAACAGGCTGAACTATCCTCTGCTTGTTACGATTCCACTGTGTTTTTCAATCTATTTCAGCCTTCAGGCGATTATCGGCCAGAAATTCCTTGAGGATTTTTGTGGAATTACTGCGATAGCATCCGCAAATTATACTTTCATGATGATGCTTTTTACCATGTCCGGCATGTTTCTCTCAGGATTTATCAGCCGTATGCTTGGCAACAAACGTAAATGCTTTATTATTTTTAACGCGGTTGCAACCATGCTGGCGATGCTGCTGCTGTTGTGCGGCATTATTCTCAAACTGCCGGCATATTTTTTCTTTATTCCATTTCTTCTGTCAGCATCCGCCGCCGGATGCACGCCTGTAAACGCCACTTTTATGAAAGAAATAAATCCCCCCGGGAATGTCGCCATTTCCATCGGCATTTTCAATACAGTCGTTTATATTATGGTGGCAGTTATATCCAAATTAACCGGGCAAGTCATGGACTTCTTTAAAGGCAGCGCGATTATTACTGCAAAATCCACAATTTATCCATCGTCAGCCTACATAACCTTGTTCGGTATCATGCTGGCAATCTCAGTTCTAGCTTTTGTATCCTCGCTTTACTGCCGCGAAACCAACGGCAATAATATCTGTACCACCATATAGTGTAAACAGTGAGAGTAATGCCGATTTGCAATCTCTGCATATTTTTGATCGCAATCAGAGATCAATCTGTTCATTAGTTTATGTCAGTCTATGTACAAATAATTCGAACATATTAATTTTTTTGTCTTTTGTGCTTATCGCGCCATAGTCAAAATCTGGAGTCCGCAAGGGCGTGTGGGTTCGAGTCCCACCTTCGGCACCAACTTTTATCCTCAAAAAGACCTGGTAATTTAAAATTGAGAATTTTCTTCTGATAGCATATTTTATGTCGTGATAAGTCGAGTTTCATACCCATAGAGTACCCAAATGGTTTGAGCCAGGATAAGCATAGGACAATAAACACGCAAAACGAACTAACAAGATTATTTTCAATACGGGCATATATTTCAATGACTAATTATTAAACAAAGGATTGAGATTGAGCCATTGCCTTGGCTCTTGTTCTTGTTGCTCCGATGGAAAGAACCGCTTCATTTGAAAGTTATCCTCCAGTCCGGCAGTTAAAGGCAAAAGGACCAAATGTCGTTGTTCAGAATCAATTTACGGCCTGCGTCATTCGGTCGTTAATACTCTAAGAATGCTTGGCGGTAGCATCTTTAGTGGGGTAATAGTTTTTTCTGCTGCATATTTTCTGATAATACTCTGCTCTATTTAAGAGGGTGCTTAAAAATACAACTGTTTACATTAAAGATACAACTGCTGACAGTTGATTTTAATCACTACTCACCATATAATTATACTAGCGAATGCGATCCCGTATTTTTTCCAGTTAATTCAGCAAGAAGGAAAAGTTATGAATTTATCACGTTTTAAAGGTGTTTATTCCGCAACATTTACCCCATATGATAAACATGGTCGAGTGGATATTGAAATGCAAGGCAGGATAATTGATTTTCAATTGCGGAATGGAATCAAAGGACTTTTTGTCTGCGGCAGTACCGGCGAGGGGCCGATGCTGGATGAGACAGAAAGGATTCTCGTTGCTGAAAATGCGATAAAATGCAGTAAAGGAATAGGCACAACAATAATTCATGTGGGACATGTCTCCGCCGATGTTGCAAAAAAGTTATCTCGCAAAGCCTGTGAGCATGGCGCCGACGCCGTTTCATCTATCCAGCCATATTATTATCATTTTTCAGAAGAAATTGAAGCAAGATATTATCAGGATCTCGCAGAATCGGTCGATATTCCGATGATCGTTTATATTTATCCTAAAGCCGCCGGACAGGGGATATCCGGAAAACATGTACTTAACCTGCTCAGTTTCAAGAATGTGATTGGCGCAAAATATACCGGTTACGATTATTATACGATAAGCAGTATTTTTAAGCGGGCCCCGGAAAACAAGCTTCTTCTAAGCGGCGCAGATGAAATGATGATGACCGGCCTGATTTATGGCACATGCGGTTCAATTGGCACATTCCAGAATATGCTGCCACGACCGTTTGTCAAGTTGTATGAATCGTTCAATGCCGGTGAAATGGATAAAATGCGGCAAATGCAATCCCGGATCAATGATTTGATTTACTTTGTACTCAGCAAATCGGACATGTCATATTTTAAGGCCACTATGCGTTATGCCGGGTTTGACTGCGGATATGCCAGACCCCCATTCAAGCAGCTTACAGAGAAGGAATATTCCTCATTTGCGCAGGAACTGGAACAGTTTGACGATCTTTTTGTCATGTCGAAGCAATAACCTCTTGCTTAATAAAGGAAGGAATTATAAATATGCGAATAGACGCGCATGCTCATGGAATCCACGCAGAACTTAATGAGAATAATAAACGTATCCCGCCGGTCATGTCCTCGTGGAGAAATACCGATATTACACCGGCGGAACATATTAAGCAACACAACAATCTTGGTATTGAAAAGGTATTACTGCTCGATCCGCCGGACGTA
Organism: Lentisphaerota bacterium; assembly: GCA_037144075.1. Taxonomy (GTDB): domain Bacteria; phylum Verrucomicrobiota; class Lentisphaeria; order Victivallales; family Victivallaceae; genus CAIPAT01. The sequence goes on from JBAWXM010000029.1 coordinate 17,078, forward strand.
GCGTTTGAGTTGAAAAATCTTTTCGGCGATTTTGTGCTTCCTTGTCCACAGATAAAAATAGACGAGAGTTCCCCCGAGGAAGTTGCCTCGATTTTAGAGCGCGGGGCGTGCGGGATCAAATTCATTGCCCCGATGCGTCCTTACGGCGATGACAGTTATCTGCCGATATATGAAGTCATTCGAGACTGCCGGGCGCTGGCAGTATTTCATACCGGTTTTCTCGTGCATGACTTTTTCGATCCGGGCGGCGCTCTGGCCCGTCCTTCGTGGATTAACATGAATTACATGCGCCCCTCAGAACTGGACCGCATCAATCGCGCATTTCCGGATCTCAAAATTCTAATCGCGCATTTTGGTAATCCCTGGTGGGAAGAGGCCTGGTCCATGATTAAAAGCAATAAAAGTATCTATGCGGATATGTCCGGCGGAACCGCCTATAAAAAGTCGATGAACATGTGGAAAGAAATGTTTGCTCCCAACGGAATTTTGGACACAAAGAGCGTATCCAAATTGTGTTACGGCGCCGATGATTCAATGTTCAGTCCCGGTTATTTCGGATATCATAACTTTCTGAAATTCTATGACGACTTGTACGAAGCGCTTAAGCTTCCGGATGAAATACGCCGGAAGATTGACCGGGAAAACGTGCTGATGCTGACTGAGAGGAAATAAACTTGATGCAAAAGAAAAAAGCGATATGGTGGTTCTTCCCGGCTTTACTGGAACCCTGCGACGGACCATGGGGGCGGTTGAGCGACTTCGGTCATGATCCGGTACTCACATGGAAGGCTATTATTGACTGGGCGGCACGGCTGAATGTTGACCGTCTGATTACTGGAATAGAACCTTATTCCAGCGACCGGGTATATAACCAGTGGGGCTTTCACTATGTATGCCACTTTCCTGATGATCCGTCCGCCCGCTGTTTTGATGACGGCGCCATTCGGCGGAATATTGCGACTGTCCGGGAGATTTGCGCATACGGGCGTGAAAAAAATGTCCGCATGATGTTTCACCATTACAATCTGATGGCGCCGGAACGCTGGGTGCAGGCGCATCCTGGACTTCAGGCAAAATACGATGCCATCCATGATCCGGTATGGGGGCATAATTTCCGCAATGACCGGATGGGAAACCTGGTGTCGAATATCTGCTGGAACGACCCGGACTACAAGGCTTTTCTTCAGCGCTGCTGGAAGGAAGTTTTTACCAATATCCCGGAAATGTCAGGCGCGATGATTACCGCCGGAGAATTCAACCACTGCGGATGTGAGCAGTGTACCGGCGGCGCTGCCTCTCATATTTTCCAGACTCAGGATAGTGAAGAAGCTGCCGCCGCGAAGAAGCTGCGAGATGAAAAACGCGGCAATATGTGCATTGATCTTATCCAGACGTTCACCGGCGCCATGAATAAACTCGGGAAAGAGCCCATCGTGCGGACCTGGGTCATGAGCGGCTGGGTAAAGCGGCTGCCGCAGGGGATAGACTACGTCACTAAATACTCGCTCTTTGACGCCTGCCGGGGCGGCCCTGACCCGGTTATTCATGACTGGCTGGCAGCCGGGCATAAAATGTGGGAAAGTGTCGCCATTGAAGCTGAGAACTGCGGTCCGGTGCTATGGCATGATGAGGATTGGTGTAAAGTTACCGGCGAGATCAACAATGCGCTTGACATCCAGGGTTGTATTATTCATATAAACACTCAGTGGGGCCACACTGGACATATCGGCTCATTCACTTCCTCGCGCAATATCACCCGTCTGCTTGAGGCGTTGTCACCTGCGGTAAAACCTGGATCATCCTTGCAGGAATTCTGTAATTTCTTCGGGAATGAAGCCGGATCGCAGATTCACCAAGCCGTTAAACTTCTCGCGACATTTCCGCTGCACATGACCAGTATTGTACATCTGGCGCGCGAAGGGTTTTCCTATGGCATGCCGCCGTGGTTTGATGGAAACTGGCGCTGGCCGGGAGTGCTGGGCAGTCCGCGTTATCAGCCGGAACCATGGGCGAATCCAGACGGACTGACTACCATTTATGAACTTATTCAGGCGGTGACGGCCAATCCTGAGAGTTATCTTGAACTTATTGATGCTCCGGCGGTAAGCGCGATCAGCCGCTGTGACGAGATTGCCGGATGGTGCCGGGAAGCTTGTACGATTCTCAACACCTGTCCGGCTCCGCATTCAGCTTATGCCTCAAGTGAACTTCGCGCCCTGATCGCGGGGGCTCATATCGCCGAACATGCGGCATGTGAACATGCCGCTGTTTTACGTGCCCGCGTTGCCTGGGAAGTAGTGAAAATTTCCGCTGTTAATGCGTATCTGTCCGATACTGCGCGGGCTGTGGCGGTAAAATGGTATGAAAGGGCTGTTGAAGCATTGAATCGTCAAATCCCATGGGGACTGGAACTTGCCATGATCTATCCTGATGTAATCAACCATGTGTCAGAATCCCATGAAACATTCAACCGGCTCCCCATGGCTACCCGGTTGCGCATCCGCCGTGATGAACTCCAGCGGATCAAGACCGTCGAAGGGCCGGACTGGCTGGAAAAGATGATGGTCAATTTCTGGGAGCATCTGCCGCATACTATCGGCAGCAACGGCCAGCAATAAAAAACTATATCCGGGAGAAGGAAATATTCATGGCGACTGGAAGTTTAAATCTCAAAACAAACTGGGGGCCATTTTCTTCCACTTATCTGGGGATTTCGCATATTCTCGATGCCGCGCGGGGCACAATGGCCGAGATAGCATTGTTTGCCGGCCGGCGCGAGCCTGTAGCGCTCATTATCCCTGACACAACTTTTGATTATGTGCAAAGCATGGCGGATGGCGACCGCCGGACAACAGTTAGCGCGATGCCGGAAAAAGTGTCTCCGGATTATTCATCATACTCGCTGCGATATTTTCTTGACCCCGATGGCGATACGGCGTCAGCCTGTTTTACGGTTGAATCTGACGAGCGAATGTGCTGCGATATTACCTTTGATAACACCTCTGATGAACAAAGAGAGTATCACTACGGGCTTGGCCTGCTGGTAACCGATCCGTGGAAAAAAGTCCGCTTGCAGAAACGGCTGCAGCCGTGGTGGATACCTGCAAGAAATTACACCAGCATTGAAGCTTATCAGAAGACGTTCGGTCTGGGTTGCAGGCAATGCCTGACAAGGGTTTTCTGCTGGGGGGTGGAAAGTGAAGTCCTGGCGCAGGCATTCGGCGGCTGGAATGGAGACAGGGTTGCATACCGGACGACATTGCCGGAGCCTTTGCAAAATGGCTATATTTATTTCAGATATATCAAATACGGTGTTCTCAACCATCGATGGGAACTGCTGATTAACGGAAAGTCCACTATTTTCAGTTTTCCGCAAACCCGGGCAATCCCTGGCGGCGGCTGGGGGAAAAACCGCGATGCGTACAACGAATGGCGTTTGCTCAGAATCCCCGTCGGGCGTGTGACCGGATCCGATATCACATTGGAACTTCGACCGGTCGATGCGCCCGGCAACGACATGGCGAGAATATGGCTTGATGGAATGCTGTTCAGCGAAGGACTGACCGCCGGCGATGAAGGGGCTGATGAGCTTCTGCCGACAACACTGATCGATGAACCGTTGTGCGGGAATGGCCGTGTTGAACTGGAAACATCGGATGGATCATCTTCCACATTCAAAATCGTTATCCAGGACGACCCTTTATGCCGTGTGACAGTTATTACGGGGGATGGAATGCAAATACAGGCGCAAAACGGAAACGGCTCGTTTCTGGGCAGTCTGCGCAAGCGGTTCAGTCTGCCGCCTTCCCGCATGGAACGCGATTCAAATGCAGGTCAGTGGGGATCAGTGGACATCGCCCCGGTTATTGTTCCTGCCAGGTCACAACGGACTCTATGCTTTAAGATTGTATTTGATGCGGAACCAATGAATAAGGCGGCAGCCGGGAAGTTCAGCGCTGCCGGGGTGATCCCGCCGCGCGGACCTTATGCGGAAATGATTGCACATCTTAGAGACATATTGCTGTTCAATGTCAATTATCCTCTGAATCTGTCCGGCTTTCCGTCGCCATTCTACGTGCCGGCAAAATACTTTCCGATTCCATATTCCTGGGACGGCGGATTTATTGCAGCGGGAATGAGCACTTTTGTTCCGGATATTGCCATGCAGCAGGCCTGTTATTTCATGGCGGATGCTGAATATGATTTTCCATGTTTGTTCTGCGGTTCGCCAGTACCCACACCACTGTATGCACTTTGGGACGTATATCAGGCAACGCAGGACTTGTCAATTCTTTCCCGCGCCTATGCCGGAGCAAAACGGATGTACGACTTCTACCTGGGGCGCACGCCGGGAAGCGCAGTCAACGCCGCCGGCGACGGGATGCTGAGTACTTATGCGTATTACTATAATCTGGGTATTGATGACCATCCGATCCAGCGGATGGCCGAAAAGGAGCAGCTTACAAGCAAAGGTCTTTATTCAATCATCCTCATGCCGCAGATGCTGCGCATTGCACGCATCATGCGCAATATTGCCAGGCTGCTGAAATCCGAAACTGATGCTGAACAGTATCATCAGGATGCCGACTTGCTCAGCGGCATCATTGACAATCGCATGTGGGACGAGAAGAGCGGGCTTTACGGCTGGCTGTGCCGGACAGACGGCGGTATAAAGCCGGTAATCCTGGACGGCTGTGCAGGTGATCGTTCGGCATGCGCCTTTCTGCCGCTTTTTGCCGGGCAGACTGCACACAAAGACAGGCTGATCAGGCAGATGATGGATCCGTCACGTTTCCTTACGCCGTTCGGAATCTCTTCAGTCGATATGAGCGCCCCATCCTACAGTCCGCATGGTTACTGGAACGGCGGAATCTGGCCGGTGCTGCAATGGTATATCTGGCGTGGATTACTGGAATCCGGCGAGCCAGTCCTGGCGAGACAGGTGGCTGAAGCAATTCTAAGTACATGGCATAATTTTTTTGAAAAAGAGCACTATTTTGGCGAACACTTTATGATTGCACCGGAACAGATGAACGGCGCACCGAACTTCGGAGGGTTGAGTGCCGTGCTGCTTCCAATGCATGCCGCTTATTTTACCGCTTACCAGGTTACTGCATGCTACGATGTCATTGTTCTGAAAAAATCCGCGGATTATAAAAACGATACACTGTCTCTTTTACTCAGCGCTCCTTTTCTGTCATCGGCATCGTATGATCTGCTGGTTAACATGGGTAACGGCGGCGCCCGATATGAGTGTATCGTTAATGGGAAACTGTACGGCGAGTTTGTTACTGACGAATACGGGCATTTGCCGCTGCGGCTGCCGCGCCCTGATGAGCATGAGAAAGTGTTGTTTAAACCGGCAGTTAACAGCAGATCCATATTTTAATGGATTCAAAATACAAAAGGAGCGCTGAATGATAAATATCCCGGACACGCCTCCCGCTGTCGAAAATACCAGTGAGCTTAAAACTTATCATTGCGGGACTTTGACCTATACTAAAATGGGTTTGTTTGCAATATTCGCATGGCTGCTCTGGGGAGATTTCTGTTTTACGCTGATGGAGGCGGTAGTGCCGAGCGTGCTTCCACTCAAGTTGAAAGATCTTGGCTGTGCAAACTGGCTGATCGGAATGGTGATGACAACTGTTCCGGGTATTTTGAACATGACGGTTTGTCCTTATGTGAGCTTTAAAAGTGACCGTTACCGCAGCCGCTGGGGGCGGCGTATTCCATTTATTATATGGACGATGCCATTTCTTTGCGCAACCCTGGCATTGATTGGCTGGAGCGATGACATTTCCGTATTCCTGCAAGGGAATTCAGTATTTTTAAGACAGTATACTCCTGCGACCATAACAATTATTCTGATCGCTTTATTCATTGCAATGTTCCAGTTTTTCAATATGTTTGTCGGCTCGGTCTTTTACTGTCTTTTTAACGATGTGGTGCCCCCGCAGTTTCTCGCCAGATTCACAGGCGCGTTCCGGATAGTCGGCATTGCGGCATCGGCCATATACAACTATTTTATATTCCAATATGCCGAATCCAATATGCGTGAAATTTTTCTTGGCGCGGCAGTGCTCTATTTCTTTGGTTTCGGCATGATGTGCTTTATGGTGAAAGAAGGCAAGTATCCGCCGCTGGAAGGAGAAAAATCAAAGAAGAACAGCAAATTAAAAGGACTTAAGGATTTTTTCAAGGAATCATTTACTCATAAAATTTACTGGCTGGTGTTCTTTTTTACCACATTCGGAGCAGTGACCAGCGCAATTAATACTTTCAACGTATTTTTCTACAAGAATATGGGACTGTCTTTGCTGCAGATAGGGAAAATGACCGCGATCACTGGAATTGCCGCTTTGCTGGCAATGTATCTGGCATCCATTTATATTGACCGCTGGCATCCATTGCGGGTGACTGTTTATGTGGCTGTTTTTGGTGTGGTGGGAAATTTTATGAACTGGAAATGGGTTTTTATCTCCCTGCCGGGCGAATACTTTTTCTGGCTGACTCTGGGTGTCGGCGTGGTTACAGCTTTCGCCGGAGCCATCGGGTCTGCCGGCAACATGCCTCTTTTCTATAGATTATTTCCCAAATCCAGATTCGGACAATTCTGTTCGGCACAGGCGATGGTCAGATCAGTTTTCGGACTGTGTGCCGGGGTTGCGGCAGGACTGTATATTGATGTCGCCAAGTATTTATTCGGCGGCTCCGATTTTGCATACCGGTTTATCTTCATCTGGCAGACTCTCGGAAGCATTGCATGCTCAATTATTATTATCATCACATACCGTGAATGGTACCGGCTTGGCGGCGATGCGCATTTTCATCCGCCTGCCACCTGGAATCCGCAAGGATTTGAGGAGATGGCAATCGTGTCCACCGTCGGTCCGCAGATACGCTGGCTTAATATTTCTTTTAAACTGTTCAATGCGATCATGGCCATATCTGTCGCGGGAATTCCATCTTTGATGTGCTGGATGTATTACAAACACGCCATGTTTGCATTTGAATGGCATGCATGGCTGCTTTCCCCGATGTCGGCTGCCGCATGGATTTACTGGAGAATCGTAGAGAAACGCATCCGCAGGGACATGAACAGAGCCGTTAACAACGAACCGCTTAAAAACGGGATCCCGCATCATGGTGTTTTCGTCTTCATAGCCGGCAAGTTTCTGCTGGTGCTGGGACTGTGGTTTGTACAGGTGGTGGTGACGGTCAACCTGAACATGGAACTGGGCGCGGTTATTTTTACGGCGGCAAACATAGTAACGGATTTTCTATTGATCGGGGCAGTGCAATTACTGTGCCGCATTGAACGTGGATTTTCTACAACAATTGATAAAAATCTATCCGTGGCAGAAGCATAATAAATTACAAATTTACTACGGCTGATGGCGATTGCGATACATGCTCGGAGTGACGTTATAGCACTCTTTAAAGCGGTGAACCAGATGGCTCTTGTCTGAAAACCCCCATTCATCTGCTAACGCATCGAGCGAATTTGTATTATTCTTCAGTTCCTGCGCAACCCTGCTGAGACGATAGCGCAAGGAAAACTTGCTGAATGATAATCCGGTCGCCTTAACGAACAGTTGAGAGAAACGCGATAGCGACAATTTACATAATCTGGCGGCATCCTCCGGGCCGATCGGTTCGGAAGAACGATATATAAATTCAAATGCCGGACGCAGCCGGCCTAAATCAGTTACCATTGCGTTTTCCGCAACCTTGAAAGAACCCAGACGATGCATATGCAAAATGATTTCCAGAAGAGTAATCTGGGTTTGCGCCGCATGCAGTTCATGTGATCCGTCTTTATTTAACAAGCCGCTTAACCGTTCGGCCAGACAGGCAAAGTCTTCATTGATCAGCAATGGACGGTCTTTGGCCGGAGTGTTGAACGGGGATTGCCATAAAAAATTATCTACTCCGGGGATAACCGTCTCATAAAAAAAATCCGCGCTGATAATAAAAACCGCGACTTTTGAATCTGCTATCAGCGCCTGTCTGCCATGCGGTTCCAGGATACCGGCCAGCCAGATGCCGCCGCGGGGCAGTTCAGTATAAATACCATCGTTATACCGGGCCATTTTCCCGCTGAGAACCACGCCCAGTTCCAGCGGCAGATGCATATCAAAAATCGGTTCCGGCACTAGTTTATGGCTGTTGGCTTGAAATATGACCTTGTTCTCGTTGATAAAATTATAATGGCGCAGGGATGGATTTGGTATCTTCATCGTTTTTCTATATCCTGATAAATTATAAAATATGTTATATCCATCGAATTATAAACGACTTCTCATAACTTAATTAAAGAATATACATAAGAATACATCAACGTCAAGCAGGAGATATGATTATTAACTATTTTACGCCGTGTGCAAGTTATTTTTTTAATAAAAAACAATTATAATTTGAAATTTGAGCATGAATTTGCCATATTATGACAACAAAATTCTTTAAATTTGGATAACCATATCTAAATTAAAGGATTATCAATCATGCTCGCCGAAGAATATATCATCAATGTTTACTGTCTGGTAGATGAAATGCTGAAAAAAGTTGTAAAAAGTAACATCCGGCAACGCGGTTCCGCTCCGAAACTTTCGGATGCGGAAGTAATTACGATGGAAATCGTGGGAGAATCGTTTGCCATTGACCAGGACAAGGAATATGGGTTGATTGCGCGCTTGCCGCGCAATAACCCCTCTTGAACTGGAAATGACGGATAGTAGTACAAGGAAATGACGGATAGTAGTACGAAAAAACACGAAAAGAATCAAAACCCGGAGTCAGCGAATGAACGCGGCCATTGGCGCGTTCATTCACTGACTCATGTATT
>JBAWXM010000030.1:0-25763 GCA_037144075.1 Lentisphaerota bacterium
CATATAAGATTTTATCAGAAATCGGCGGAAAAACAAGTGAAATTCAAAAGATTTTACAATATAAATTATAACTGATTGATAATGAAAAGAATTGTTTTAGAAAAGCGGCGTATTATATTAATCGAAGACAGTGATTTGCTTTGTAAACTAATGAAAGCGGAACCAAATATTATGAAAAGACAGCGAAGACTATATCTGACCGACTACTGTCTGACGCCGGTCAAAAAAATAGAAAGATGCGGCATTCTCTGCGAAAATGAGAAAATTCTGGCCGTCGGCGGGGCTTCCGCGTTTTCCCGCGATGCTGAACTGGAAATTTTTGAACTGGAAAACGCCTATGCCACTCCCGGCTTCATTGATACCCATATTCACGGCGCAGGCGGATTTGACTCCTCCACCGCGGACGATCAGGGCTCTTCGATCAACAACATGAGCAAAACGCTGGCGGAACACGGTTTGACTTCATTCGTCAGCACAGTGGTCTCCGCTCCGGTTGACCGGATGCTGTACAATCTGTCAATTCTCGGAGATATGATGAAATGGGATCTCGAGGGCGCTGATCAGATCGGCATTTCCCTGGAAGGGCCCTTTCTCAACCGCGAAAAATGCGGTTCACAAATCCAGAATGACATCAGGGATATTGACCTGGGATTGGCCAGAGAGCTGATTTCAGCCGGCAAAGGGTTTGTCAAGAAAATGACTTTCGCGCCTGAGCTGAATGACTCGGTGCGCCTGATTGAACTGCTGCGGGAAAACCGGATTCTGCCGTCAATGGGGCACAGCAACGCCGACGAACAGGCCACGCTAAGGGCGATTGACGCCGGCGCCACCTGCTGCACGCATCTTTTCAACGGGATGCCGCCGCTGCATCAGCGCGACATCGCCCTGACGGCAGTCGCGCTGACCGACGAACGCGTGGCCATTGAACTGATTCTTGACGGCATGCATCTGCATCCTAGAATAATTGACCTGGCATGCCGCTGCAAACTCAGCGATAAAGTCATCGGCATCAGCGACTCCACTCAAGCCGCCGGACTTAAAGACGGCAAATACCATATCGGCAATTCGGAAATCTACGTCAAGGACGGTATTTCCAGAACCAATTCCGGATTACTCGCCGGAACCACCACACTGCTCGATACCGGCTGGCACAGCCTGATGACGTTCTCCGATATGGAGGAAACCAAAGCCGCCGCATGCGTGACCTTGAATCCGGCAAATTCGCTCCGGCTCAATGACCGCGGACTGCTGCAACCGGGCAAACGGGCAGATTTGGCATTCTTCGAGAAGCACACCAACCGTCCGCTGCTCACTGTCCGCCGCGGCAAAATCGTATATGACGCCGACAACCGTTTTAAAGGAATCGAAAACTCCGAACAACAGCCGCAGCAAACTTAGCGCGGCATAGCCGCAACCATAAGAAACTGTTTAATACACTTTAACCACGAAAGACACGAAAAAGGCAAATACAGTTTCACCATGAAGAACATGAAGTTAAACCCGGGAACGCCGCTCTCCGCAGCGGCTTTATGGATTTCGCCGTTCCGGCGACCAACGCCTCGCCGTTGGATCACGCCCGGCGGGCCGCCGGTGGCGAGTAGTTGGAAACAATATTTTGTTTGCAGGGGAAACCCGGACAGTTCCGGTTTCCCCCTAGCGACCCTCCTCCGGAACTTTTAATTGACGGATGAAATGATGAAATTTATCCGCTGCATTGTTGAGCCTTTTAAGGAGTTGTAAAGAAATAAGTGGTCTTTTTATACTTGGTATCGGGGAGAAATTTTGGGGTTGCCGGAGAGGAGCAAAGCCAGCGCTTTGTAACGAACCGGCAAACACAAAGGCATTCGGGAGAAGCGCGAAGATGTAAAGGTTATTTCTTTACGGCTCATTAGAAACTTATGAAAATAGTTGCTGGAAAATCTTTAAAGAAAAGGAATGACGGATAGTAGTATGAAATACATTTTACTCGACTCCGGCGATAAGAAAAAACTTGAACAGGTCGGCAGCTTCCGGCTGATCCGCCCCGCATTAAACGCTTTCTGGAAACCATCGCTGCCGGACTCCGAATGGCGGAAAGCACATGGCGTTTATGAACGCAATTCCAGCGGCAGCGGCCAATGGACCTGGCAGAACGGCGGCGTCCAGGAAAGCTGGATCACGGAATGGGGCGGATTCAAGCTTACCGTGAAGCCGACCAACTTCGGACATCTGGGCTTTTTCGCCGAACAGTATGACAACTGGCAATGGATCAGCAAGACCATCAAGTCTTACAAAAACACGCCGAAAACACTCAATCTTTTCGCCTATTCCGGCATCGGCTCCATGGCGATGGCCGAAGCAGGCGCGGAAGTCTGTCACCTCGACGCCTCCAAAGGCATGATTGACTGGGGGCGGCAGAATATGGAATTGAACCCGCAAGTGCCGGACCGCATCCGCTGGATCGCCGACGACGTCCTGAAATTCATCGCCCGCGAAGTCCGGCGCGGCAGCAAGTACAACGGCATCGCGCTTGATCCGCCCTCGTTCGGACGCGGCCCGCAGGGTCAGGTCTGGAAGATGGAAGACCAGATTTCCGAACTGCTGGAATCATGTAAAACCCTGATAGACGAATCACGTCCTTATTTCATTGTTTTAAGCTGTCATTCTCCGGGTTTTTCGCCGCTGGTGCTAGGGCGCATCCTGTCCGATATTTTCGGAGCTGACGGCCTCGCCGAATCCGGCGAAATGACCGTTCCGGAAAACGGCGGCAGGCTGCTCCCCGCCGGCATCTTCGCCAGTTACTCAAAGAATTGAATCAGCAGCTGGATATCCAGCTCCAGAAGTCAGCATGTGTATAGCCCGGGATTTCTTGCGGCATGACTTTCGAGGCCGTCCATTATTGCGCGGCAGCTGTCGCGCCAGCGCGACTCGGGAATATCTTCGGTAATCCCCATGATAATACCGTCCATCGAATCCAGTTCGTCCAGGAGTTCGACCGTCTTCTGACTGACTTCGGCATCCGTTTTCAGGTGCACGGAGGAAGGGAAATTCATCCAGATGACTTTATCCGGCCAGGCTGCACGAGCTGCTTTCAAAGTCATATCCGTGTCCGGCGCAGGGGTGAAAGCTTCAATATAATCCAGCGCGGTACCGGCGACCGCTTTGGCAATGAGGCCGCAGTCGGCATCCAGATGCGTACCGATCAGTTTACCATGCTTATGCATGATTTCCGCCGCTTCGTTGTAATGCTGGACATAGTACTTTTCAAATGTTTCAAGTCCGATGATCGACGGAACCACATTGCCGCCGTAGTTGGCGAAAAACGCCGGAGATTCCGCCACAATCGGATAGCTTTTGCGGCGGTTTTCCACGATAATCTCATACAGCTTCAAAATTTCATCCCGGTTGTCCATCCACTCCATACAGAAATCCTGCATCGCCATTAAGTTGCCTGAAATCAGCGTCTGCAGCGGCTCCAGTCCGAATCCGGCCCGGCATACAGCATCCCCGCCAAGTGCTTTTTCCGCATTGATAAACCCGTCATAGGAAGGTTCAAATATTTCATCCTGAAGCAGAAAGCGCAGCGCTTTATAGTCATCCGGAGATTTAAATAATTTTTCATGGACCCAGGTCGTGAAACCAGCGGCTTCCTGAAGACTGGTCAAACTGCCGCAAGGTGTTTCATACCAGGTTTTGGTCATGGTCTTTCCGTCCTCAACATATACATCAGTTTTAATTTTGACATTGGGAGTATGGACTTTGAACACTCCCAGCCGGCTGACAATGCACAATCCGCGATTCCGCATTTCACGTTCAGCCCGGCACTGCGGTATTTTAGATTCATAGATGGTGAACGGAACAGAATCTGAATGTCCGCCCCGCAGCGAGATCATAACTTTATCACATGGCGTCATAGCAACCTCCTATATTGATTATTTTGCTTTATATATTATATTATATAACGTCATAAGCTTAATTAAAATGTAAAAAATTGCTGATTTATATGGATAATATTGCTGACAATACAGATTATTCGCTGATTTTCGACAACAGCCCGGTTTCCGCCCGGATGGGCGTGGAAATCGTATCGCTTGGCTGCCTGTTTGACAAGACGGAATATTTTTGCCGCGACCGGGTCAGAAAAGATTATCTGCTGCTGCTGACCCTTGATGGCAAAGCCTGGGTAAAAGAGGGTAAACGGAAAAAAATGCTCCGTAAAGGCTCGTGGTTCCTGCTACGCCCCGGAATTGTGCATTCCTACCGGGACGTCACTCCGTGGTCGTTTTTATATGTGCATTTTCATGGCGGTACGGCGGATCAGGTAATTAACGGTCTGTCATTCTTCAAGCGCGAGAATCTCGGGTTCAGGCAGTCCGGAAATGCGGCGAAAGAATTATTGAGCAGGCTGATAAACAGCGCCAATGACGTCACAATGCCGGGCGAGATACTGAGAAACGCCGTGCTGCTCGAATTACTGACCTGTCTGCATTCAAATTACCGCACCAGCCAGTCCGGTTACGATCCGCTGGTCAAAGCATACGAGTATATTGTCGATAATCTGGACTGCGAACTGGAGTTGCCGCGCCTGGCGGAAATTACCGGGGTCTCGCAATTTCATCTGGTCAGGATTTTCAAAGAGAAGTATGGCTATCCGCCCATCCGTTTCATGCAGAAACTGCGGATTGAAAAAGCCAAAGAGCTGCTGCGGCAGGAACCTGACGACCGCAAAATCTATGAAATCGCCGCGCTGTCGGGGTTTAAAGACCCGCTTTATTTCTCCAAAGTCTTCAGCAAATGGACCGGCATGTCTCCGGAAAAATTCCGGATTTACGCGAAAGATACTCTGCACGGCTGAAAATTTAAAATAGATTGCGCAGATTTTGAAGATTGGTTCGTATTCTGAAAGAGGCTGCCGATACCGGAGTATCGAAAGCCTCGAAGATTGCGAATCCAAACTATAAAGACCGCAATCCCGCAATTGCGGGACGATAGTCTTGCGGCTGTTTTTCCGTTCCTTCTTCAGTCGACGCGGGTATCGGCAACCAGTCGGCGCGAAAAATCAATACGCGGATTACTCGATTTCAGTTTCAGCGTCAGCTTCGTTTTTAGCTTCAGCTTCTTTGGAAACCTTGCCGCGATGATGATCCTGGACTTTGTCCACCAGTTTGCGAATCTGAGTGTCAATCTTTTCGACCGACATGTCTATTGCCTGATACATGTCATAGGTTTCGGAAACAGCTTCCATGTCATGGTTTTTCATGTTGACGAGGATTTCCGCTTTGCAACGGCTTTTCTCCATCTCCAGGATAACCTTGGCCGACGTGATTTTAAGATGTGGCACAGATTCGATGACAGGTTTAAGCTTGTCTTCGATATGCTGTTTCATGGCATCCGTGACGGTAAGATGACGTCCGCTGATAGTGATCATAACTAACCTCCTGAAATGTTGGTGTTTAAGGTACTAAAAACAATTACATAGTAAATTGAGGACCTAAATATACTTCCCTGGCTTTATCGTCATTGACCAGAAAATTGCTGTCTCCTTCAAGCATGATTTTCCCCTGGCTCATCAGGTACGCCCGGTCCACGACCGAAAGAGTTTCTCTGACATTGTGGTCGGTGATGAGGATACCGAGATTTTTATGTTTCAACTGCCCGATGATCTGCTGAACATCGTAAACCGCGATCGGGTCAACGCCGCTGAACGGTTCATCGAGCAGGATGAATGACGGGTTGGTGACCAGAGCGCGGGTAATCTCCAGCCGGCGCCGTTCGCCGCCGCTCAGCGTCATGGCTTTCTGTTTGGACAGCGGGGCAAGTTCCAGTTCGTTAAGGAGTTCCTCCAGCCGTTCTTTGCGCTCCTTGCGGGAGATATCGAGCGTTTCCAGAATCGCCATGATGTTCTGTTCGACTGTAAGTTTTCTAAAAATTGAAGGTTCCTGGGCCAGATAGCCCATTCCAAGCCTGGCGCGTTTATACATTGGCGTTCTGGAAATATCCAGACCCCGGAAATGAATAGTTCCGGCATCCTGTTTAATCAGGCCCATAATCATATAAAAGCTCGTGGTTTTTCCGGCGCCGTTGGGGCCGAGCAGTCCGACGACTTCCCCCGCCTTGACGTTTATCGACACGCCGTTGACCACGCGTTTGCCATGATAGGCTTTGACCAGATTTTCCGCTTTGATCAGACAATCATCGCTTTTGGTCTCTTCCATCCTTTTCACTTCCCTTCTTATGAACAATTATGCAGCCGCCAAATGAAGCCGCATATCGGGTTTGTCATTTTTCAGACTTTTCTGCAACGCCCTAAAACTATACTCTGCACGGTTGAAAATTCAACACAGATTGCGAAGGCTTTGAGAATTGGCTCGTATTCTGAGAGGCTGCCGATACCGGGGTATCGAAGGCCTCGAAGAGTGCGAATCCAAACTCGAAAGATCGCAACCGCTTTGCGGTGAATGCCTTGCGGCTGTATTTTTCCGTTCCTCCTTCCGGCGATATAAATATCGCCCGTCAGTCGGATCGAAAAAATCCAATCCACAATCCTATTCATCTATGTTGAATTTTCAACCGCGCAGAGTATATCATAAAATATATCATCTTCAAGCCGGGTTAGGCTAAATTTTTATTTTGCCGGCGCGGCTGGAGTATTTTTAATGGACGAGATTTTGGCTTCTTTCAATTTTCCGCCTATTGCGTCCACCTTTTCGCTATTAAGATATAAAATGAATTTTTCCCCTTCCATAATAGTGCTGTCCTGCTCCATAGTCGGCATTTTATCGGGTCTCCCAGTCAGAGTGATCTTGCGGCCCACAACCTCGTATAACGCATGGGTTCCGGTCGCCTTTTCAACTTTTTCGCCGCCTTTGCGCAGAACAATGACATCTTCGAGGCAAATAATTTTATTCAATTCCTTGCCGGCCCCCAGGCTGATGCGCCGCGGCACTTCGTCGGCGCTGACTTTTTCTTCATCGTCAATATCGCCGGTAAGCTGCATCTGGCCTTCGGATTTGAGCGGCTCCGCATAAAGCTCCATTTTTTTGCAGCACAAATTGATCCGGGGTTCGTCAATCATCACTTTGCCAATGAGTTCCGCGTAATTTTCCGGGGGACGGATGTCCGCCAAATCAGAGGTTACGACAGTTTTCCCGGCTGGTCCTTTCTTGATCACGCCCTGCACCCCTTCATTGGGGTCAATCGCCGCGACTTTGGTTTTACCGTCGGTTTTCTGCTCTTTGGACTCCAGCCTGACGCGGCCTTCACAAATCATTCTGGAAATTTCGCGTTTGCCGTCAGAACCCATCGGGCCGACAGCTTCAGCTTTGATCTTTTTGCCCGGCTGCTCTTTTTTGTCGGCCATCATAATCGTCAGCGTATCGCAGTTAAGCGTCATTTTCGGGTCTTCCGCCTGAACATCGCCGGTGCAGACAATCTTTGAAACGTCTTTCTGAGCCTGTCCGCCCTGCAATTGATCCATCGGATCCTCGCTCTTAGGCGCTTTTTTTACCGCACCGGGCTTTTCCTCCAGATAGATTTTCATCTTCTGGCATACCAGATCCATTTGCGGGTCTTTTACCTTGACTTTGCCGTCAAAGCTCATTTCGTTGCTGCCATAATTAATATCGGAATAATCAGAGGTGACGACCGCCGCGCCTTTTGACGCCGACTGACTGTTTTCAGGAACTTTGCCGGACTTCATGGATTCCAGCACAATCCTGCTGTTCTGATCAACTTTCATCCGCTGCTGATCCACCCAGATGGTGACCAGTTGGCCGCTTACAGAGTCTTTGCCGCGGATGATAATCGGATTGTTGCCTGAAAGAATTATTTTACTTTCTTTCAGATTGTATACGGCTTTGTCGGCATAAGCGGTTTCGCCGTTTTCAGAAGCTACTTTGCGGGAAACGACCACGTCGCCGGCGCATATTATTTCGGACACATCTTTCGTGGCTTTAACGCTTTCGGCCATGGCCTGGTCAGATTGAACATTTGCGGTTTTGGCTTTTTTCGCGCCGTCCGGGCGGTCTTCAAGATAAATGGTCATTTTATGGCAGTCAACGTCCATCGCTGTATCATTGATTTTGACGTTGCCGGTAAATACGGCCAGATTTCCGGGATAATCAATATCCATGAAATCGGAATAAATCTCTGTGGATTTCAGCGCGTCAGGCTTGGCTTTCTCCTCCGCCTTTTTCGGTATTTTCATCGTGATCAGGGCGTCTTTTTCCACCTGCATCCGCTCCGTTTCACGCCATAAAGTAATGATTTTGCCGGTAACGATGTCTTTGCCGCGGGAAATGAAAGGTTTATCCTCTGTCAAAATAATCTGCTGGGTATTCATGTCGTAAACGGCTTTGCCGGCCTTTGCCACCTGCGCGCCTTTCTCCAGTTCCTCTTTGCCGAGTTTGCGGGTTATCACCACTTTGCCCAGGCAGACTATTTTGGAAACCGCCTGCTGACTGTCATTCTTTTTATCCTTCGCAGCTTCTTTTTTAGATTCTGTTTTCGATGGTTCGTTATTACTGGCGGCGCCTTTTATAAGATCGCGGTCGGAAAGGTTTTCCACCGAACCCTCTTTCATATAGAGAATCAGTTTATTGCAGTCAATGTTGAAACGGGACTCATCGACTTTGACATTGCCTTCCAGAGTGACAATATTCTTCTCAAAGTCAATAAACATGGTATCGGAAGTCACGCCGACATCACCGCCGGAGGACGAATCCGAAGATGCTTTGCCGTTTTTTTTCTGCGCCGCCTCCACTGCCTGCATCCGGATAACGATCTGGACATCTTTCCGGATAAGAACGTTCCGCTTGTCATAATTCGCCAGAAATCCGATGCCGTCGAGATCCATCATCGGAGAGCGGAAATAAACTTTTTCCATACCGGATGCGGTTTTACTGCTCTGGTCTATCTTCGCGGCGGGCGACATGATGATACCTTCGCTGTGCAGCTTGTCTTTCCAAAAATCCAGCACCTGCGCCGCGGGAGTTCCCAGCGGATACGCTTTCACTTTGTCCAGATACTTGATGCTGTCAACATTCACGCCTTTGCGGATAATGTCAATAATCGCATCCTGGGCGTCAATTTTATTCCCCTGCCGCACAAGTTCGCGACTGTAAATGAAAAATTGCAGCTGGCTTTTATTGTACATCGGCATCCGGGCGTTGATAGTCTTCAACGAATGTATATTCTCGCTCTCGCCGGCAACCACAGCCGCCGGCATCAGCAGCGCGAACAATACGAACAGCGCCGAAATTGTTTTTATTTTATTCATCAGGATATATAGCGCTCCATTTGCTGATCCCATTTGCCCTGTTTCATCAGCAGCCAGTCAATCACTTCCCTGACCGCGCCCTGACCGCCGCCTTTGACTGTGCGGAAATCACAGTATTTGTCCATATATTCGGGGGCGTCCGCCACCGTAACCGCAATTCCGGACTTAAGCATCGGCGGCAGATCAACGACATCGTCGCCCATGTAGAGACATTCATCCGCTTTGAGATTCTGCTCTTTCAACAGCAGCTCAAACGCTTTGCGCTTGTCTTTCTGCCCTTCGTAAAAGAAGCTGAAGCCCAGCTCTTTAGCGCGTTTGCGGTTGGATTCCGCCACCCGTCCGGATAAAACTCCCACCAGGAGTCCGCCGCGGATCGCCATTTTAATGCCGTGTCCGTCGCGGGCATGGAAAAATTTAATTTCGTCTCCGGCGCTGTAACCTAGCCGGCCGTCCGTGAGAACGCCGTCAATGTCAAGCACCAGCGCTTTTATTTTGTCAATCTTCTTTTGTGAGATCATAAATTGCCTTTACCTCTGTCAACACGGTTCTGATGTCTTTGAAACACAGCGAATTAGGCCCGTCCGACATCGCTGTTTCCGGATTCGGATGAACTTCGGCGAACAGTACGTCAATGCCGACGGCGGCGGCGGCTCTCGCCAGCGGACGGATAAACTGGCGCTGACCTCCGGAAGCATTGCCCAGTCCGCCCGGCAGCTGCACCGAATGAGTGGCGTCAAAAACTACAGGAACGCCCATTTCGCGCATAGTCGCCAGCGAACGCATGTCCACCACCAGGTTGTGATAGCCGAAACTGGTTCCGCGTTCGGTCAGCATTACCTGCTGATTGCCGGTTGAGCGCACTTTTTCGATGGCACCCTTCATGTCTTCGGCCGCCATAAACTGTCCTTTTTTGATATTTACCGGCTTGCCGGTTCTGCCCGCCGCAACCAGCAGGTCGGTCTGACGGCAGAGAAATGCCGGAATCTGAATTATATCCGCGACACTGGCGGCAGCTTCCGCTTCGATGGTTTCATGAATGTCCGTAATCACCGGCAACTCCAGCGAACGCCTGATTTCCGCAAGCATGGCAAGGCCCTCCTTGATGCCGGGGCCGCGGACGGAGTCGGCGCCGGAGCGGTTGGCCTTATCGTAAGACGCTTTGAAAATATATTGAATATCCAGTTCCCGGCATAATTCTTTTAAATACGCCGCCACTTCCCGGCACAGTTCCATGCTTTCCGCCATGCACGGTCCGCCGATCAGTGTCAGGCCGGAACCGATGGCGACATTGCCGTAAATTTTGATTTTATTCATTTCAACCGCCTTTAATATATTTATTCAGCTATTAATATTCCGTTGCTCGAACGCTCATTTGAAACTCTTTTTTTACCACAAAGACACAAAGGCACAAAGAAAAATTTGTCTTTTTATTTTTTACCAGTCGCCATTTACCAGTCTCCAGTAGCCTACTGCCTTATTCTGCATTCTGCCTTATTCTGACTCCTGACTCCTGCCTCCTGCCTCCTGATCCCTGGTTTTATTACAGTTTTTCTCTGATTTTCATTTCGGCGCGCTTAAGGTCTTCCGGCGTGTCCACGCCAATGCTTTCAAGGTCGCTCAGCATCACATAGATCCGGATGCCGTTTTCCAGGGCGCGCAACTGTTCAAGTTTTTCGCATGACTCCAGCCGTCCTTCCGGCAGGCGCACAAAGCGGTCCAGCGTCTCCCGCCGGTAAGCGTAAATACCCCAGTGCAGATAAGTTGCGGCGTCTTTGCCGCCTTCCCGCAGATACGGCACCATTGAACGGCTGAAATACAATGCGAAATTGCGTTCGTCGAACACCACTTTTACCTTGTTCGGGTCATTTTCTATTTCAGAACGCAGTCTCGGCACTGCCACCGTACCCATTTCAATGGAAGCGTCTTCCTGCATCTTCCGGATCAGTCCGTCAATGACGCTGGTGGGGATCAATGGTTCATCGCCCTGCACATTGATGATAATATCGCAATCCAGTCCCTGTACCGCCTCGCTGATCCGGTCAGTGCCGGAAGGATGGTCCGGGGAAGTCATGACGGCTCTGCCGCCGAACCCCTCAACTACTTTTGCCACTTTCGGCTCATCCGTGGCAATAATAACTTCATCGGCGATCGAGGCCGCCGCTTTTTCATACACCCATTGAATCATCGGTTTGCCGCAGAGTTCGGCCAGCACTTTACCCGGGAAACGAGTGCTGCCATATCTTGCCGGAATCACGGCTGCTGTTTTAATTTTCAATTTTGTTCTCCATCTTCAAAGCTTTCAATCAATTCATCCGCGGAAACGGTTACTGTCCCGACTTTACCCACCACGATACCGGCGGCGTGGTTGGCGATTTCAGCGGCTTCCCTGCCGGATGCGCCGGCGGCCAGCGCCAGCGTGAACGCCGCAATGACGGTATCGCCGGCGCCGGAAACGTCGAAAACTTCGCGAGCCCGCGTCGGAATTACTATCATCGGAGAATCTTTGCGGAAAAGCGCCATCCCCTGGGCGGCCAGCGAGATCAGCAGGTATTCCGGCTCCCATTCCGTCATAAGAATTTCGGCAACTTCCCTGAGTTCTTTATCCTGTTCTACCGGACAGCCGCCGTCTTTCGCGAATTTTCCGGCCATGGCGAAGGCTTCGGAACGGTTCGGCTTGATAACAGTCAGACCTTTGACATTCAGCAAATGACCGGGTTTCGGATCAAGCGAGGTGATAATGCCTTTTTTAGCGGCGGCTTGAACCGCGGCGGACAGCATGTCTTCGTCCAGCAGGCCCTTGCCGTAATCTTCAAAAATGATGGCGTCCACCGCCGAAGTTTCGATCAGCTCCAGCAGATCAGATACAATTTTCTCCCGGAATTTTTCATCCACCGGATCGGTGTCTTCATAATCAATGCGCAGCAGTTGCTGCGAACCGGCGATGACCCGCTGCTTCTGGGTTGTTCTACGGTCCGGATCGGTATAGACCGACTTTGACTCGATACCGTAGCCGTTCAACATGCCGGTGACTTCCGCGCCGTCATGGTCGCTGCCGATAACGCCGAAAGCCTTGACCTGACCACCCAGCGTGACCGCATTGCGCATTACGTTCGCGGCGCCGCCGAGGCAACTGGTCTTTTTGCTTACTCCCACAATCGGCACCGGAGCTTCCGGGGATATTCTGTTAGCTTTGCCCCAGATGTAGACATCCAGCATCAAATCCCCGGCCACCGCCACTTTTTTATTTTTGAAAAGGGTTACAATCTCTTTAAGGCGACTAATATCCATATCCACAATTCTCCGAATTTATTTGTCCGGTTCAGGCGGGGAAACCGGTTTCATCCCTTCCGCCGACAGCCGTTTAAGAAAATCAGACGGGTCAATCTTATCCTGACGTCCGTAAGGCTTATCTTTCTGCAAACGGTCAAGTATCTTCTGAAAATCATCCATATCGCTCCGGATTTCCGCGATCTGCCCGGCATTTAATCTCGACTGATAAGTTCTAAGATATATGGCCATCGAGTCCAGGCATTTGGTGACAATATTCGCCTCGCCTTCCAACTGGCTGGTCTTGGATATTCTCCCGAAACCGTTCCTTAAACTGTCGAACAGGTCAATCATGTCCTGCCTGGCCACCTGCAGTTCCCATATGTTCTCCGAGCGCAAATGTATTGGAAGCCACACGGCAATAACCAGTTCGGTTATCAATATAAAGAAAAATATCCCGATCGCCAGATGGGCGATATAATCTTTTTTGAATTTTGCCGACATTAAACTCTTATCCAAAAGCAGTTCTCCTTAACAATATAAAACCAGTCTTCAATACTGTATTTCAAGGCTGTAAATTACTCCCGAAAACGGTTTATTACAAACTTTTTTCCAGTTTATCCGCCGCTAAACCATCTGCCGCAGCTGTATTAGACCGCAAAAAAGGATCAATGTTTCAGAGGCAGGAATGAATCTGAGAATAAAAGTTTTGCAATGCCGGAAATTAAATAGAGCCAATTGCAAAACTCGAGTTTTGCGGGGATTCAGAAGACAGAATCCAGAATTCAGAATAAAATTCTAACTCAAATCCAGTTCGTTTTCCAATTATTCTGACTCCTGGCTCTGAATTCTGACTACTTTTGAAATTACCTCTATATATTGGGTATATAATATTACATTGCAATTGACTTATTGGGTATATAATATTACATTGCAATGAAAAACGGAGAAACTATTGCCCGGTCGCGGGACCGCAAAGCCACTATGCGCGGCATATGTGCTCTGCGAGAGATGGTCTTTTTACTTCAATTTCTTCATGCTCTTCATGGTAAAAGGGGGGGTCTTATCCTGTCCATTCGTATATCCATGCATCCGGCGGGCAAATCATGGCTGGCGGGTTATCTTCATCCGGCAGCGTGGAAGTTGGCGGTCGATGATGTCGTACTGACAGTCATATCCCGCTTTTTTGAGCAGGGGAACTACCCAGCCGGGACAATGGTCGCAGTATTTCAGGCAAAGCCCGGCGTCGTTATCCATGGCTTTGGTCAGGCTTGGACACTTATTCATGGTCAGCGTCAGGCTGTCCGGCTGCAAATCCAGCGTCATATCGCAATTTTCCTCGATGCGGATATGCTCCCAGTAGTCATACATGCCCTGCAGTCCTTTGGTCTTGAACAGTTCAAGACAATGCAGTTCCTGATGGCGGCTGATTTCCAGATAGTACTTTTCCAGAGCGCCACCGCCCTGTTTGTCGAGAAATTTAAAGACTTCATTATAAAATCGCACAAAGTGATCGCTGGGAATCATTTGACACCTCGTCTGGTGATTGTCTGGCGGCATTTGCCGCAACCGGTAATTTCAGTTTTTGACTCAAAGGGAGTACCTTCGCATAAAGCTTCATTGACCGTAATGGTTTGATTACAGAAAAGCGGCGAAGGAGTCAATCCTAACTTCAAAAGCTGCCGCACGGCGGGACAATCGGATACTTCCAGAACGATTGCGTCCGGAGTCTCCTTAATTTGAAAAGCTCCTTTTTCGCGGGTAAAAAAGTATTGCCAGTGTTCAATTAGTTCACTGGCGTCGCCTTGTTTCAGCTTTTCATGGATGGACTCATAAACCTTCTGCCCGACGGCAAAAAATATTTCATGCAGCGCTTTTTCGCCAAAGTTTTTAGCGATGTAATTAATGGTGGTGTTAGTCGCCCCATGAAAATCCAGGTGCAGTTCTCCTGTTTCACGATAACGCATATTATTTAAAATCCTTTTTTTAACGAACACGTTCTTTCCATAACCCGGGACGGATTATTTTTTCCTCGAACATTGGAACTATAGCTGTAACCTGATGATATAAGTCATCAGAAAGCGGACCTTTTTCAATGATGGCAAGATTCTGCTTCAACTGCTCAACGCTGTCCACCCCGATTAACACGCAGGAAATCTTTGGATTAGTCAGAACGAAACGAAGGAAAAGCTCCGGCATCTTCAGGCCGGCGGCTTTGGCTAAAGCCTCAATTTTACGGCGAACAGGGATTATGCATGAAAGTTCAGGTTTAATTTTTTCTTCCGGCATGAGCAACAATCCCTGCAAATAAGCGCTGCGGGCGAAGATATGAGTGTTATCCGGCACTTTGGCGAAAAAATCATCAAACCGGCGGTCAAAAATATTACAAGGCAGTTGAATATATTTCAGTTTACGGGCAATCACCTCATTGCAATGTGTATTGGTATCCAGCGAAATCCCCGCTCCGCCAATCAAATCCCGCTGTTTCAGTTTTTGAAGAACTTCAAGGTATTGGAGATCCGCCTCGATATGAAACAAGCAGACGGCTAAACGGTCAACGCGCAACCGGCGCAGTGAATTTTCCACGCTTTTTGTGATAAATTTTTCCGCTTCGGCAGGGGTGAAATTATGCAGATATACCTTGTCAACTTTGCTGATTATCTGCATCTTATCGTTAAGCTTCAATTCAGTCAGCGCCCGGCCGATTACTTCCTCGCTGTCTCCGTATCCGGCAGCGGTATCAAGACAATTTACCCCGTTTTCGTAAGCTACTTTAATAATTTCCCTGGCTGTTTCATAAGCAGGTTTACCCGCGGTATTGGCAATGCCGTAGTTAAGTCCAAACTGGACGGTGCCAAGCATCATTCTGGAAAATTTCATTTGGCGGTGTACCCTCCGTCGACGGGAATATTAGTTCCGGTAATATAACGCGAAGCATCAGAGGCCAGGAATACGATTATCCCTTTCAGGTCCGTCGAATCAGCTAATCGTCCCAGCATGGTATTCCTAGAGTAATTTTTTATAAACTCTGGGTTTTGATCAGGAGTTTGAAAGCCGCCGGGGTTGATGCAATTGACCCGGATTTGATACTCTCCAAGGATACTCGCCGCCCAGCGGGTGAAGTTTACCATACCGCCTTTTTCAAAAAAATAAATGGGCGACGGATTAGCCATCATATCCGTGCCGGTGTAATTAGTCGGATCGGGTCCTAGAAGGCCCATATAGGAACCAATATTGATGACCGATCCGTCACGACGTTTTTTCATATCTTCACCCGCTAAGCGCGTGAGACAAAATAATGCGGAAGCATTGATACGCAGACTTTCATCAAATTTCTCCATCGGCTGATCCCATCCGTTAACCGCCAGCCGGGTAACGGCGTTATTGACTAATATATCAATACGCCCGGAACGCCGGAGGATTTCCGCCACGACTGATTTTATGGAATCCTCGGAGGATAAATCCAGCTGGAGCGCGGTAACTTTACCGCCTGTCCGGCCTAGCTCTGCGGCGACACTTTCAAGCCTGGGTAAATCCCTCGACGCGATATAGAGTTCTGCTCCCGCTTCGGCTAATGCTTCGGCAATCTGCCGTCCGTAAAGTCCGGCCCCGCCGGTAAGCAGCGCCACTTTACCTTTTAATGAAAAACTGTCTAATACTTTCATTTCATGATCCTTAATAAGATGTGTTTCATCGCGATTGAGGCTGGTTACTTATCGAAAGACCTGGAACAAAAAAAGCACAGGTATTACTTCCTGCGGCATCGAATATTCCCATTGTTTCAAAAATCAGCCGGGCAAAAATACGATGGCCGAACGCATTGGGATGGATGGCGTCGTTCATCCAGTAATGAAGATCCGAACCATTGTTCTTCCAGAAAAGATTATGGTCAATCAGCTCAATTTCTTTCACTTCCGCGGTCTTTCTGATTATATCCATATACTTGTCTAAATATGGTTCACGCTCCGGGCGTGAATTTGGCAACACTGGACAAGTGGTCTGAAGAATCGGGATAGCGCCGATACTGGTAATCCTGTCAACTAAATCATTAAGGTTGCTTTCAAATTTTTCAGGAGGAACGAATTCAGCAGAACAGTCATTCATTCCGAACATGAGAAATACAACATGCGGAGCAAATTGTCCTATCAAAGTATTGAAATTCTCCAATGGACTGAACGTGCTGGTTCCACTTATTGCGGTTTTAATTACAATATCAAGGCTTCTGCGCATCTCAAAACGAATTCTCTCGGAAAACAGTTCAGTGTAATCTCTTTCGCCATATGTATGCAATGCTCCATGCGTTATACTGTCTCCTGAAAATACCCATCGGACAGGAGTTTCTGATGACAGCAGGCGTTTGATCTTTTCCATAAACTGAACCTCTCTTACATTGCCCCGGTTTCACGATAACGCATGACACGCCTCCGGCAGCAGCCACATTTTTTCCCGCTCAATCGCCGCATCAATCGCCTTTTCGCAAGCCGCGTCAACACTGTAATTAATAATCGTTTTGTTTGTGGAGAAAACACCTAATTTTACCATCAGCAGTTTCTGTCCGGCCAGCCAGCAGTGAATATCCTTGCCGCCGAAAACGTCGAACATGAGTTCATTCATCCGGTTTTGCAGTAATTTGGCATCGGCAATTTTATCAAGTTTAGCCAGCCGGATGATTTCTCCAGCCATTAAACCGTTGAAACAGGCGCCGCCGAGCAATGCCCCGTCATATCCGGCCTGCGCGTAAGTGACACAATCAAATTCATTGCCGTTCAGGGCAAATAATTCGCCTTTGCGCTGATCGCGAGACTGCACGATAGCAGCCATCGCCAGTGGATCGGCTGAACTGTCTTTGATAATTTTTACTTTGGGATGGCGGATAATTTCGGTCATAGTCCCGGTCTCGACCAGGGTCTTGGTATTTTTTCCCAGGTGGTAGATGCCTACCGGCAGCGGGCTGGCTTCAATCACCTCCAGATAGAGATTTTTCAAATAATCCTGCGAGGCATTGATTTGAAAAAACGGCGGCGCGATCACCGCGATATCAACCCCGGTATCGGCGATGCGTTTAATGTTATCAATAATCCGCAACGCCGAGTTGTCAGTCACCTGCATGGCTAACAGCATTTTGCCATGATTGTGTTTGACGCTTAACTTTGCCAGCTCCAGCCGCATCGCGTCGCTGAGCCAGGGGCCTTCGCCGCAAGTCCCGGCGATAAATACGCCATTGATATTCAGTTTCCGCTGATGAGCCGCCAGCCGTTCAATGGAAGCCTCGTCAATTCTTAAATCCCCAGTCAAAGGCGTAGGTGCTGCCGACCAAACTCCACATAATTTTTCTGTTTTCATAACATTTCCTTAGTTAAAAAGTTTTTCAGTTCCAAAGCTTAATTTTATTACTGCCGGTCCGATAAGTTCATCTACCGGAATGTTCCTGACGCGTAAGATATTCTTCTCGCAGTGCCGCTGATAAACCAATGGCTGAAAAGTCCAGTCAATCGGTTGTCCATTGTTCATTAGAACCACGCTTCCCGGCTCGTCGGTCAACGGGGCCAGTGACAGGGTGGATGAAGTTAACCCCTGCGGGCAATGCACATACAAAACATTCCCATTGCAGATTATTTTCAGATCTTTATTTTCCAACATCCGCGAATATGGTTTGCCGTTGAATGCCGGACGGGCATGTCACATCCAGTTCCCTATATCTTTCAGTATTCGTGTCGCCGGGAGCTCGGAATTCTATTGTCTGTCGGCGAAACTGGGACACTCTAGACCAGCGAAATTGAGACATTTTAAATCGGTGCTGACAATATCTTATAGTTTAATGTCTGCAAAATCAGTGCGGCTAAGCGAAAGCAAACTGTTGATGCTTCGCAGAATGCCGCGATGCCTGTTTATGCCTTTTTTATCTTGACAAATGTCATTTTGTCAAACTTCATAAACCTTTTTACATTGCTGAGCAATGCTACGATTAAAGAAATTTCCCCATTGGAATTGATTCCTCTTTCCCTTGCTGTCTTTTGTGCATAACAACCTGTTAGGTTAGTAGTCTATTAACACTTTGCAAGAGTCATAATATACTGCTAATAAACATGTTTAGCCATTTTTAATTAAGTTTTATCACGGATTCAAGCTCTGCTATTCGCCAGTGATAGCGATTATCCCTGCCACTGACTGATTTTTCATTGAGGTTATACTTATTGAGTCAATTATTTTTTCTGGATTGGGATTCTGCCATTTAAAAACATATAATCCAATTTTTTTAAAAGCCGGGATTGATCCTTCCCAGCCTATTTTAGCATCAGGAACTTCCTGCGGGTCGTTCCAGTCGGATATTTGCCTGCCGCCTTCAACAGAGATTTCAGCAAATGTGTTATCATTATATTTTATTATGTATTTGAATATTATTTCATTGCCGGTATATCCCGATCCATGCAGAAAATACAGTTTGCCAACTTTACTACCCACTGGAATATTATCAATTTTATCCGGGAAATAATCGCGAATTTTTGAGAATAGCATGATACATGAATTGCCATTGTTTGCCTTTGGGTCAATGACTTGAAATGGAACATTTGAAAACATTTGGCGTCCTGTCGGCAAACTGCCAAGGTCCGCGTTGCTGCCCTGATCAAGCCAGCCGCCTTTTCTGTCCATGGCGGTCTCGTCAGCAAATCCCATATTTGTATATTTGCGTAGGTCAATGAAAAAGCATTTCTGCGGATTAACATCTCTGAACTGCTGCCGGTCTCTTCTTGCTTTCTCTGATTGCGCCGAGTGATTACGCTCATTTTCAATTTTTTGAATAATATTATCTTGTTCATCTTTTTCAGCTTTTAAAGATTGCTCCAACTGAAGCCTGATATCTTTAAGCGATAAAACACCATTCTGATATTTCCACGGTGTGGCTGAAACCATTATAAGAGTTCTGGTTTGTGGCGTCAACAGGACATGAATCCCCTTTTCGATTTCGTCTTTTGTCCATGTTGCCTTATCGCCGCAAGTCAAAGATTTGTCGGCAATAATGTCAGTTACATAGAAAGTGTTCCCTTCCGGCAACGCTGGAAAAAGTTTGACTATTCTGGAGTAGGGGAATGACCAGTTCACTATATAGAAAATTTTCTTGTCGTCGCGGTCAATTAACTGAGCTTCAACATTGTCCGTAAAGCTTCCCGCATCGCTTTCCAATCTGAACGGGCGCTTCACACCTGCCTGCTCTAAAATATTACAATATAAGGCCAGATATTCTTTTGCGCTTAAACTTTCCATTGCAATATAATAGACCTTGCCTTTGCCCAGCGTATTTTCTGTGACGCATGGACGGTTATTTTTTTCAGTTATAAGCAATGTTTTTGCGCTGTCGACGGCAATGCTGTTGAAGCAGTCTGTTTTGACCGCCAATTTTTCTTTGAATTCAAAACTGGCTGAAAAAGAATCTTCTATTTTATCAGGAATGTCTTTCCTGATTAAGCCCAGCAACTTTTCACAATCGTTTTTCTTGCCGTATTCATCATACATAAGTCCAGAACCGGTGACAATCAAAATTCCGCCTTGAAGGACATATTCTTTCAACAAGGGAATTGTCTCTTTATAGCAGTACTCCAGGCTGGGAATTACAATCGCCTTATAAGCGAAAGCCCTGTTTTCCCTGAAATGTTCTTCGAATATTATGTCCAGCGGATATTGCGATAAAAGCAGAGCGTCGTAATTTATTAATGTTTTTTGCTTCACATTATATTTCTGGCCTGTCCAGTTACGGATTGGCGGATCCTGCCAGACCGTCGGCTGAGAATGCATCATAGCGATTATCCCTTTTGTGCGCGGCCGCGGCAGAATTAACTCGCCCAGTTTGTCCATCTCTTTATTGAAATCTTTGAATCCGTTAAGCGTGTCTCTTGAATATATGCGTGTATTAAGCAAGGAGGATTCCAGAAATAAACATGATTGATCAGCTTTTTCCGGATCTATTTTCGGATGCATCCACCAAACATATGTCTCAAAAACGCTTACCCCGTGAATTGCTTCAGACCATAAAGCGGTGATAATGTCGCCGCGCTTAACCGGCTGCGCATCTTTTATACCTTTATATCTTCTTGATATATAGCCCTCGAAATTTATAATCGGCTTATCAGGTGACAAGCCCCGGCACATGTCAGAGAAAAATGTGCGGGAGCGGCCGCCAAAACCATATATAATTTCATCAAGGAGTGAAACATTTTGTGTCATTTCCAGTCCAGGAGAGCCAAATACTTCGCTGCCCTCATAGCCAAAACAATCCACCGCCATGGCTCCTTTGTATAGATCAGCAGCCTGTTCCGGGTAGAATACGCTGGCGTAAGAAATTTCCCATGAGACATAGGTGTTTGGGCGTGCGTCCACCTCCCGCAAGGCAAGTTCAGAATTCTTAAGATTCTCCTGCCAGCGGTCGCCCATAAATTTCATCCAGTCGGCCCATAAACCACGATGCAGGCGGTAGTTCGAAACTTTTACAGTTTCCGTAAATGTTTTGAACTTGGTATTCCACTCTTTGTTAAGGTTGTTTATATTCCCGTGGCGTTTCTGCAACCACAGAATAAATAATTTCTGATTGTTTTCGCATGTGCAGTTGAAATAATGCAGTTCGTTCCAAAATTCATAAACCCATGGATTCGCCCCGTTGGAAAGCAGCCAGTAAGCTCCGTTTTTGAAATAAGAGTTGTCCAATTCTCTGCCCATTGCGTTGGAATGACACCAGGGCGAGTCTTGCGCCAATATCCAGCCGTTTAAATTATTCAACATTCCCATTGGCAGATTGGCGTCTTTTACTCGCCCGACCGCTTCTTCCGCTGTATCGAAATGGGGGCAGAAATCCGGCAGTACCGGGGTTCCTTCAAGCAATTTTATCTGCTCGGTATTAGCTTTATATTCAGAAATAAGAAAATCATAAAGTCCCATCGAACGCTTGCCTTCAGCTCTCCATTTGTCCCAGCATATCAGCTTCTTTACACTTTCACGAAGGCGTGGATTTGAAATAAAAGGATTTTCGAACCTCAGAAACTGCGGTACAGGATTAATCTGATAAGACTGAATTCCGACGCTTTCTATAATTTCTGGAGTGAGAAGTTTATTATAGACGGGATCATCTTTGACGATGTTCCTGATTTTATCACTTTTTATTGCGTTCACCTGCATAGCGTTATGCGAAGCCAGATTTATTCCGGTTAAAAACACCGGTTTGCCGTTTTTGTAAAAACATCCATTTTTGCTTTCCGGGCGCTGCCATTTGTCAATGGTGACAGGCAAGGCAAGAAGAGAAACCGGCGGAATTACTGTATTGGCGCTGTTCGTTCGGGTAATTTCCTGCTTGGATTTATCAGACTCGCCAGGGTTGCTGATTTCTTCGTCAGACACCGCCATAATTTTCC
This sequence comes from Lentisphaerota bacterium, assembly GCA_037144075.1. Classification (GTDB taxonomy): domain Bacteria; phylum Verrucomicrobiota; class Lentisphaeria; order Victivallales; family Victivallaceae; genus CAIPAT01. The sequence continues at coordinate 21,922 of JBAWXM010000030.1, forward strand.
TCAGATAAAATTGTATCGGAGGCATTTCATTGCCCGGCGGTTTGGAATTTCTCAAAAAGGTTATGCTTGTTACTCTGCATGAATCTTCAGCGCTGATTTCCGGGCTGAACTTCAATGACTGATTTTTATCAGGATTACCGCTTAGCGCAATAATAACTGTCTGCCATTGGTCTGTATTCAAAATTTTAAAACCGGCCCAGTATCTTTCGCGTGGAGATACATCTAAGGATATTGCTATATATTGTCCCGCAGTTTCGGCATTGGCCCCTTTTATCTCTAACATTAAGAACCGGCGCTTGTTGTCTTCGAAGACTTTGCCGTTAATCGACTTGCCTATCCATGCAATCTGTCTTTCCTTCAACGGCGGAAAAGACAAACGCAATGAATTATTGATAATTTCACTTTTTACTTTCAACTCGCCGGTTGACCAGTTCCTGGAAGGAGAGTCTGCCGAGTAAAGCAATCCGTCATTGTCGACTGCATGCGCGGTTAGGAATGTAACCATCAATGCCGCCAGGCAGATATTTGTGAGCCATGTCATAATTCGAATTCCTTTTCATATTGCATTGAGCGTGCAGTTGAAATTTTATACCACAATTCAATAAAATTTGATATATTGATGGTAACTTTTTTATTATAAAAATAAACTCGATGAGTTCAGGCTTGATTCAGCAGCGATATGCTGGCCGCTTTTATCTTTGCAGTTGCGTTGTTGCCCTCAAACTTGAAATTGTGGTCAAAATTACAGGCGGTGTAAAATAACCACCACTTGCCGTCAGACTGGATAATTCTGTTAGGCGGCACTTGTATCATCACGTCATGCGGCCTCGCCATTAATGAATCCCTCCAGTTTCTCTGCCAATGTATTCCGTCTTTTGAAAAACAATATTCTATATCCAAGGTTTGTTCATCCGCACGATAATGCCCCAGCAGCCCTATGCGCCCATTTTCGGTGTGAGTCACAGACAACCCGTAGTTTTGAAGACCGGGTGCGTCATCTTCATCAGGCTCAATAACAATTTGCCCTGAACTCCACGTTAATCCGTTCTTGCTGGTTCTCCGCGCTATCTGCCTGATCATGCCAGGAGCATTATCAATAGGAATATAACGCTTATTATTTGACTGTACTTGCTTAAGGGCCACGGTAAACATTTCAAAACTTCCATCGGGAAGCAAATAAACATTTGTCGAGTCATTCGAAAGCATTTCTATCGGAGCCTCCTGCTCCCACTGCTCTTTCTGGACATTCTTCTCTCCAATAGTCAATCCGGCTGTTCCCGCCAGACGTGCGCTGACGGTTCTATCATTGTGATGATAAAGACATGGATCATAAGCGTTAAGAACAGTATATACTATTCCGTCTGTACTTTCAGCAGCCAGAAAGCGGCAAATGCCTTTGCCATGAACCCAGAAGTAAAGCCGGTGTTTTCCTGATGGTAACATAATATGATTAGGCTGAACAGGCATCCAGCCTTCCGGAAGATTTTTTATGACTAACATTGATTGCGGGTCATCGGGAATTTCAGATGTTAAAATCGCGTCATGAACAGATGCATTTTCCCCTGGCGTCCAGTCAGCAAAACCTATATTATATTGACCTTTTAATGAAGCCCTTGAGAACCAAACCCTGAAGCCTCCATTACTGATTACCTCTGTACTGGCATTGATGTTGGTTACGAAGATGTTTCCTGTTGATTCCATAACAACCCCGGCATTATCCAGCCGCCTGGAAAATAAGTTGATATTCTGCCCGTCATTGATCATTTGCTTGCTCCCTTAAACTAAATTTTATATTCTTTTATGTTAGGATTGACACTGCCTTAATTTTTATCTGCCATAATACCATTTAGTGCGGTCTGCTGGTAAAAGGGATAATTTTTCGTATGACACATGCCCGTCTAAAAATAAAATATTTATGCCTTTGTTATGTCGGTTTGTCCAGTATATCATTTGCCCGGCATTTGCCGGCAAATTTGTAGCGGCCCTCTGATAAGTCAATGTATTTCTCAGGAAATCGCCGAAAAACCAGCAATTACTCGGCTTTTTAATTTTTATATTAGTTACCCGGAAGCGATTATCGGTTCCGAAAGTTCCGTTGAAGCCGTAACTTAAGTACCAAGTCTTATCTACTTCGGACGGACATGATATTTCTTTGACTCCTGTAATATTGTCGGCATTCACATAGCCGATATATCCGTCAGTGCGTTTCCATTTGGCATAAGATGACAAAACTCCAAACATTACCGTACCATAATTGGCATTGCCAGAGCTATCATCGGGAACATATTCTTTATAATCGTTCAGATACATTTTTGCGGTTAAGTCCAGTTGCTTTAACTTGTTAACGCATGATGCACTTTTTGCCATTTCCCTGGCTTTGTTCAGCGCGGGCAGCAGCATCGAGGCCAGAATTGCTATGATCGCGACCACCACGAGGAGTTCGATGAGTGTAAAATCTTTGATCGAAAGTGTTTTAGGGCATAATCCCCCCCCCGTCGTTTTCATCCTCTTAATGTGCATCATGATTCAAATCCTTCTTTTTAGTGTTTGCAAAGAATATTCCAACTGCGACGCCTATATGTATTATAGTTATATATAATACTATATAACTATTCTTTTGTCAATAGATATTTGCACACATCAGTTAAAAAAAATGAAAAATTATTAAACACGTACTGAATACTGAAAAGAGGGCTTAACATTCACCAGTATTCTTGTCATTAATCGACCCAAGGTTTAGTATCTCACGGTCATAATAGTAATGCATTTTTTCTATTTTGCCAGTTTTGATGATTTGGAACAATACTTCCATAATCTTCTGGCAGCCAACTGCGATGTCGCTGCGCACAATGGATAGCGGAACTTTGGAGTGCAGGGCCAGAGCGTTTTCGCCATGTACCAGAATGGAGACGTCTTCAGGGATTTTCAGTTTCAGTTCATCCAGAGCTTGCAGTACAGGAGAGATACTCATCCAGTTTAACAGGAACAGCACATCTGGTCTGGCTTTTTTCATCATTGCTTTGGTGCACATATATTCGCTTTCCGGCGGATTGACAAATTCACGCAGGATCATTCCGGGGATAAATTTTACCTCTTTGCGCATGGCGGGCAACATGCTGCTTGCTGTGGTCGCTTCCGGACCGGCGCCAATTACCGCAATATGATTCAGCCCGCACTGATGAAAATACTGGACTATTTCACTCCCCTCCAGTTCAAAATCAGTGGATATAACAGGGAAATTGCCCGGCAGATTCAAGCCAATGCCAACCACGGGAATATGGCATTTTTCCAGGAGTCTTATATCGTCAGGCTCAAAGAACCCAACAGCGACTATCCCTTCAACCTGGGCATCAATCAGCGACTGTATGTGATTATGGCTTAAATATAACATATAGCCGTTCTCGGAAGCACATTTATGCAGTGAAGTGATAACGCGTCCAAGCGCCAGATTATTGGTCAATTCGATATTACCGGTTAGAATACCGATGGTGCAATGGTCGGTAATCTTCAGTCTGCTGGGACGGTTGGGCAGCTTTCGGACAAAGGTGCCGCTGCCGCGTTTGCGTTCGATAAACTTGTCCTGCTCCAGAAGCGCCATGGCCTGGCGCACGGTCAGATTAGTCGTCGAGAACTTTTCGGCCAGTTCATTTTCGGAATAGAAGCGGTCTCCGGGCTGATAAGCGCCGGAGGAAAGGCGCTCCATCAGGAAACTGCGTATTTCCTGGTATTTAGGCAGCGCCGCTTTGTTACTGATAACCATAAAATCCCTATCTGTTATATCTATAACTACTAAAGTTTTCCTGTTTTTTTGAATCTATCTACCGAACCGGAGTCTGACATTC
>JBAWXM010000031.1:0-25587 GCA_037144075.1 Lentisphaerota bacterium
CAGGGTGATGCCGTGGATAATGCCGCGACTGCGCATGGCGGTCAGTCCGGAGATATTGGAGCCGCGGCAGAGCCGGATAAACAGATTTTCGATCCGGTCGCCGGCATGATGTCCGAGCGCAACCACTGCGTTTTTCTGTCCGGCAAGCATTTCCACCCATTGCTGAATTCTCAGCCGCCGCGCCGCTGCTTCAATATTTTCTCCAGGATAGCGGAATGAAAGTACGTCCAGGGTGATTCCGGTAAATGGAATTTGCCGGGATTGGCAGAAGTCTTCGCACCAGACGGCATCGTCAAGGCTTGCCTGGCCCCGCAGCCCGTGCTCAAAATGCACGGCCTGCAATTCAATTGACAGTTCTGCGGCAAGGGAATGCAGCGTCAGCAGCAGCGCTGTACTGTCTGCCCCGCCGCTGAATCCGGCATAGACCTTATACCCTTTGAATGGAGCAAGTATTTTTTTTGCAGGAGTTAAGTCCATAATGAATCAGCCTTCTGTAAATTTAAGACCATACTTTCTATTTGATTTTCAACTCCAGACTTGAAACACTTCAGAACTTTTAGATCCCGCAGTCGCGGAACCCGCAAGCGGGACTGAACTTTAGAACTTTAGAACTTGCTAAAACCGTACCTTCTGTTTGATTTATCCCAGTTTGGTTATAATATATGTGATGATCGAATAAATACAAAAAAATGAAAGGACAGATCATGGCGCAAATTGTCGCTGCAACTTGTAACGAGCATAAACTGAATGAATACCGCGAGCTGTTAAAAGACCAGAAAGTGGAAGTCGTCGGATTGAATGCTTATAAGAAATGTCCGGAAATAGAGGAAAACGGGGCGACTTTCGAGGCAAACGCTTCTATCAAGGCGCTTGCCGCCAATAAATATTGCGATATTCCGGCATTTGCGGACGACTCCGGACTGGAAGTGGATGCTCTGGACGGCGCACCCGGCATCAAGTCGGCGCGCTATGCGGATTCCGACAGCGCCCGCATTGCCCGTATTCTCAGCGAACTTGGCGACAATCCGAACCGCAGGGCAAAATTTGTCTGCGTGATCGCGATTGCAATCAACGGGGAGGTTATTGAAACTTTCCGTGGCGAAGTTCAGGGAGTAATCACAAAAGAACCGCGCGGCGGCAACGGTTTCGGCTATGATCCGATTTTCATGCCTGACGGCTATGATAAGACTTTCGGAGAACTTGATGCTGAAATAAAAAATAAGATCAGCCACCGGGCACGGGCGTTCCAGAAAGCCATTGAGTTTGTTGAAGATGAAATGTCGGTGCTGGACGATGACTTTTCCTGAGTAAATCCTGAGGAATATATGCTTATCCATGCAATACGGGTTCTATTGCCTGTCATGGGGGTGTTTTGCCTGACCGGCAATATGCTTTCAGGCGGAGAGTACAAGCCGGATTTTTTCCGCGGCGTTAACGCCGGACAGAAATTCCGCTGCGAGGCTAAAGCTGATTATCTTGCTGAACATTATCTACGCGGCAGCATCGAATCTGCTAAAACCACTTTTAAAAATCTCCGGATTGAACTTGCCGGGATATTGACCGTAACTCAAACGCTGGAAGCTCAACCTGTCGGTCTGGAACTTAAAATTGAACAATTTGCCTGTCTTGAAAACGGCGTGAAATATCAGTTGGCGCTTGACGGCAGAACCGTAATTATCCGGCGTGGCGGCGACGGTAAAACAATTTTTGCGTTTAATGCGCCGGGCGCCGCTGTTGCTGCGAAAGACGCGTCATTGCTGGGGATGATTTTCGATTTCGGAACGATTCAGCCGTCCGGACGGACAATTTGGGGTTATCCAGGCATAATTCACACTGGAAGTTCGTGGAGTCCTGACCTGGAAATTTTTCGCGGACAACTGCTGAGGCTGAACCTCCGTCCTGAGAAAATGGCGGGCAGGGTTGCTTTGAAAGAGCGGAGGGAGGTTTTCGGAACAGACTGCCTGATGCTGGATATGGAGATCAGCTGTTTTTTTGCCGCCGGTGAAACGTGCGCTGTTAGCTGTCATGCCGCCTTTCCTGCGGACAATGCCGTTTACGGGCCGGTGAAGAATAATCTTAGTATTCTGCACAAGCGGCAGATTAAGCTTCCGGAAAACGAACCGCTGGCTGCCGGGCAGACGATGCATTCTGAAGAAAAATTTCAGCTAGAAACCCTAATGCTGCCGCTTAAAAGTGAAAAATAAATTTTAACAGGGATATACAGGATAAAAAACATGATTAATCTTGACATCGCCGGATTCAGGCCGGTTGAACTCTGCGATAAAGCTGTTTTCGAGAAACATCTGGCAATTTTGAACCGGATGAGCTGTGAATGCAGTTTTAATAATATTTTCTGCTGGGGCGAGGCTTATTTGACCCGCTGGAATATGATCCGAGACCGGATAGTCTTATTTTCCGAACAGGAACGCTCGATTCAAATGCCGCTTGGCGAATATTTCACCCCGGCTGAAATGGCTGAAATTGCCGATTATTTTATTGAGCGCGACTACTCCAGCGGCAGCTTCTTTGATGTGCCGGAAGAGTATATTCAGGCCTTTCCGGATATCGAACAATATTTTGAGGTCGGCTGTCCGGAAGATACTTTTGATTATATTTACCTGACGAGTGATTTGCTTGAACTCAGCGGTGCAAAGCTCGGCAAAAAGCGCAACCTGATTAAGCAGTTTGAACGGGAACACCCTGACCACCGGGTGGTGACGATTTCCCGCGCGTCCGCCAGGGACACGCTGAAACTGGCGCTGCGCTTGAATACTTTCCTCGATCACAGCCATTTTCTGATGGAGGAAAATTCCGCGCTGCACAGGACGTTCACCTATTTTGACAAGCTGGATATTGAAGGGCTGATTGTGTTTGTCGGGGACGAACCGGTGGCTTTTACGGTTTTCAGCCGCCTGAATCACGAAAGCTACGACGTGCATTTTGAAAAAGCGTCGCGGGATTTCAAGGGCGCGTCGCAATTTATTAATCATGAAACCGCAAAACTGCTGTCAGGCCGGTGCAAATATCTGAACCGCGAACAGGATTTAGGCTTGCCCGGATTGAGAAAAGCCAAACAATCCTATGACCCCGCATTGATGCTGAAGCGTTGCACCCTGAACCGCAGATAGATTTAACCTTAACGCTGCCCGCAACTGCGGTTGGGAGAATAATCCTGCATCATTTTTTTACAATACCCGCAGAATTCATTCTGAGCTGGAATACAAACCTCCGGTTGAATGGTTGCATTGGGCAATCAAGAGTCTACATTGATACAGAATCTTTACAACTGATATTTAAAGAACAGTGGTCACGCTAGGGGCGAAGCTCATCATGCTCTATGGTGAAGTAAATTAGGCCGCGGAACCGCTATTTATTGCGATAGGAAATCGGGCAGTTGGATGTTACGTCCTTGAATGCTCTGGAAAAATTCTGGACATTGCTGAAACCCAGCCTGTCGGCCACTTCCGAGACGTTGAGTCCGGAATACGCCAGCATTTCGCCGGCCCGCCACATTCTCAGTTCACGGTGCATGGTGCGCGGACTGATGCCGTAGGCGGATTTGAACATTTTCCGGAAATATGAAGAACTCATTTTAAAGCCGGCGGCCATGTCGTCAATATTCAGTTCCTTGTCCAGATGTTTCTGCAAGTATGCCACCGCCTGCCGCATGGTGGCGGCATGTGGCGCGCGTTGCTCCGAATGTTCCGCGGTCACTATCAGGATTTCTTCAAGCATTTGCATAAACAGTCCGGCCTGGGACAGGCGCTGCCACGGAAAATTCTTATGTATATGGCAGATTTTGCGAAACAGTGATTTGATGTTCGGGGGGGCGTCATCAATAATTTTGCCCTGCCATTGCTGGATTACCGGGTCATTCACTGCCGGATGCATTCGGACGGAGTATTTTTTCAAATCCATCATTCCGCCCGGCATGACCGCATTCCAGTGACTGCGCTCCGGGTCATAGAGCAGATCGAAATGCAGATAAATGCAGTGCATTTCATCGGAAGTTCCGCGCATCCAGTGGGGGGTGTCCGGGGGAATCCAGATCAGGTCGTCTGCGGCAACCTCGAATTCCTGCCGGTTCACGGAAAAGACGCCGTAACCGCTGCCGATGTATACCGCCAGATAGTCCAGCAGTTTTCTTTCGCCCATAAACCATTTAACCCTGATATTATCGCCGCTCTGCCGGATATAAGGCGATAAGTTCGCCAGCCGCCAGGCGGTTTCCCGCGATGGCGGACGGACTTCCATTTCTCTGGGCGCAATATTATTCATTTTAGCCTGTATAATCGTTAAAGATAAAAAATAACTGTATGTGATAAAAAATCTAGCTCATTATTGATTGAGTTTTAAATAAAAAAGATTATAATTGATAACAAGCAAATTATTCACAGAAAGGAATCGACAATATGAGAAAACCTGATTTTGACAATATTCTGAAGGTGCTGAACCGCGAAAAGCCGGACCGTTCCACCCTGTTTGAATTTTTCCTGAACGGTCCGCTGTATGAGCGGCTTGGCGGCGTAATCAGCAACCGCTATATGGAGGCGTTTCACCGCGCCGGTTACGACTATTGCACTTTTCATGCGGGATTCAGTTTTACGACGGGCGAAAGGGCGCATGACAAAAGTATTTCCTTGAATGAAGGCGCACTGATCACGGATCGCGAAAGTTTCAAAAAATATGTCTGGCCGGTAGTGGAGGATTCGGACTACGATGTGCTGGCCCGCGTTGCTCCGGAAATTCCATCGGGCATGAAGCTGATTGTTCCCGGTCCCGGAGGCGTACTGGAGAACATCATCCGGATTGTCGGCTATGACAACCTCTGCATGATGCTCTATGATGATCCGGAACTGGCGCAGGAAGTTGCCGACCATGTCGGGTCGCGGCTGGTGAGACACTATGAAATAGTCGGCAGATACGATACCGTCGGTGCAATGATTTCCAACGATGACTGGGGATTCCGCAGCCAGCCGATGCTGAGTCCGGACGATATGAAGAAATACATCATTCCATGGCATGTCAAAATATCCGAAGCCATTCACAGTCACGGTAAGCCGGCTATCCTCCATTCCTGCGGCAATCAGGAAAGCCTGATGGAAAGCATTATTGAAGTCTGCAAGTATGACGGCAAGCATTCTTATGAAGATACCATTGAACCGGTGGAAGCGGCATACGAGCGCTGGGGGAGCAGGATTGCGATCATGGGCGGCATTGACCTGGATTTTGTCTGCCGCAAGACCCCGGAGGAAGTGTATCAGCGTTCCAAAGCAATGCTTGAGCGGGCTGAAAAACGCGGCGGTTATGCGCTTGGTTCCGGCAACAGCATTCCGGAATATGTGCCGCAGGAAAATTACTTCGCGATGATTTCCGCCGCAGTGGGTAAAATCGATTTATCCTAATTCCGCGGCGAAAGGAATTGAAGGTATGGCGCCTGGCCGTGTTACCGCAATCGCGGCGGCGCGGCAGGCGTTTTTCATGCTCTGTTCAGCGCTCAGTCCGGCAGTTCTGCCGGCAATAAAGTAGCCGATGAATGTATCGCCGGCGGCGGTGGTGTCAACCGCTTTGACTTTTTCCGCCGGCGCGAACAGCGCCTCGCCGCGGTATGAATAAAGCGCCCCTTTGGCGCCCAGCGTAAGCACTATTTCGGTTTCAGGCAGGAACTTTGACAGTTCGAGTATGATTTTTTCAGGATTCGATTCACCGCTGAGTCCTTCCGCCTCAATTTCATTTAATACGATGATATCCAGCATCTGCAGCGGATATTCCCTGATTGCCGGATTGAACGGAGCAGGATTGAAGCAGACTTTCAGTCCTGTTTTTTTTGCTTTTTCAATCAGATATGGAACATGGCTGATCTCATTTTGCAGAATCAGCATGGTATTCCCGCCGAATCCGGACAGCGCCGCGTCAATGTCTTCACGGCTGACGGCCTGATTAGCGCCGGGGAAAAGCACAATGGCATTTTCTGCGCCGCCGGCTTCCACCTGGATAATCGCCCGGCCGGTATGAATCTTCTGATCTATCGCGACATTGGCAATGTCAATGCCTTCCGCGGCAAGTACATCCTTTAAAAAAACGCCGTCACTGCCGATTTTGCCGGCATGAAATACTGCGGTCCCGGCTCTTGCGGCGGCGACTGCCTGATTGGCGCCTTTGCCGCCGGGGAATTCCGAATACTCGCAACTGGAGATGGTTTCTCCGGGATGGACGATGTGCGGAACTTTGTAAACGCAGTCAATATTGAGTGAACCGTAACATAAAATATTCATTTTTTATCCTGTGATTTCAAGGCGCTGATAAAATCTGCCAGAGCATCCTGCCACGACGGGCGTTTGAAGTCGAGAACCCGGTCTATTTTAGTACAGTCGAACTTGGAATTTCCAGGCCTGGCGGCCGGAGTTGGAAAGGCGCTGGACGGGCATGGAAATACGCGGGTTTCAAGCTGCGCCTGGCGGACGATGAACTCCGCCACCTCGTGGCGTGACGCAAAGCCGTCCGCGGCAAAATGATATAAGCCTTCCGGTTTCTGATCCAGGAAACAGAGGATGGCGCGGGCAACATCTGTGGTTGCGGTGGGGGAGCCGGTCTGGTCGGAAATCACCTGAAGCGATTCTCTTTCCGCCGCCAGCGCCAGTATTTTGGATATGAAATTGCTGCCGTGCCGGCCATAAGTCCACTCAATCCTGATTATGGCGCAATGACAGCCGGAATCCGCCAGCAGTTGTTCGCCATGCAGTTTGGTTCTGCCGTAAACGCTGAGCGGGTTGGGTAAATCAGTTTCGTTCTGAGGAGAACCGGTTAGATCGCCGAAAACAAAGTCGGTGCTGATGTGAATGACATATTTGCCGGTTTTTGCGGCAATCCGTCCAAGTTCGCCGACCGCCAGCGCGTTGACTGCTTCACATAATTCAGGTTCAGATTCGGCTTTGTCAACTGCGGTATACGCCGCGCAGTTCACCGCGCAGTCGCATGATTCCAGCGCTTTTTCAAGTTGCATGGCATTGGTGATTTGAAAGTCCGGCAGATCGTAAATCTGAACAGTCCAGCCGGAAACTGCCGCGGCAGTTCTCAAATCGCTGCCCAGCATGCCGTTGCCGCCGATTATTGCCAGTTTCTTCATCCTTGATGACCTCTCAGTTAAACGGCTCCAGCTCTTTCAGCGGGAGATTCTGCAAGTCCTTGGCGGATAGCACCGGATTCGCCACCGGCCACTTGACATTGATATCCGGATCGTTCCAGATGACGCCGCGTTCATCTTTCGGAGACCAGTATTCGCTGCATTTGTAGACGAATTCGGCAGCGTCGCTGAGCACGCAGAACCCATGCGCAAATCCTTTCGGAATATAAATCTGCAACTTGTTATCGGCGGAAAGAATAAATCCCTCCCATTGGGCGTATGTCGGTGAATTTTCGCGAATATCGACTACCACGTCAAAAACTTCTCCGGCAATCACCCTGACGATTTTATCCTGTCCCGGATTGATCTGGTAATGCAGGCCGCGCAATGTGTTCTTCACCGACCTGGAGTGATTGTCCTGGACAAAATCATGATCCATCCCGCATTCGCTGTATTTGCGGCGGTTATAGCTTTCCAGGAAGAATCCGCGGTTATCATCAAACACCCGCGGCGTGATGATTTTTACTCCGGCAAGCCTGCATTCAGTAACTTTCATTGTCTATACACTCCATATCAAAAAACGGTTAATTATTAGTTTCCGGAGTTTTTACTGAGACAGCTTTGCCCTTAGCGGCTTTTTTCGCTGACATTCTTTCATTCCAGTAGGCAATGAAACCCGGCAGAATGGAGATGAAAATAATCGCCATAATTACCAGGGTGAAGTTTTTCTTGACAATCGGAATGTTGCCGAAAAAGTACCCGGCAAATACCAGCAGCGTCACCCACAGGACGCCGCCGACAATGTTGTAAACAATAAATCTGGCGTAGGACATGCTGCCCATACCGGCTACGAACGGGGCAAACGTCCGGATAATCGGCATAAATCTGGCGATAATGATTGTCTTGCCGCCATGCCGTTCATAAAACTCATGTGTTTTAATCAGATGCTTTTTGTTCAAAAAACGGACATTGTCTTTGTGAAAAACTTTCGGTCCGATATATTTGCCGATATGGTAGTTAACCGTGTCGCCGATGATTGCGGCGATGGTCAGCACGATAACAATAGCCACAATATTAAACTGGTTGCCGGCGGACAATGCGCCGATGGCGAAAAGCAGGGAGTCTCCGGGCAGAAATGGCGTAATCACCAATCCAGTCTCGCAGAAAATTATTAAAAATAGAACAAAATAGGTCCAGAGGCCAAAGTAATTTACCAGTTCACCCAGATGCTTGTCGAGGTGGAGCACCATATCTATCAACTGCTTAATCAAATCCATTATTTGCCCTTTTAAATTTTACTGTTTGGTTGTTTCAGATATATATTTTACTTTTTCAATTTTGGAGTAGCCGGGAAAAATCTCTGGAAAACTTTGACCAGTTCCCACCACAAGGTAGCCAGCGCAGCCAGTCCGATTGCGGCGGCAACCTCATTGAAACTCAGCGGCATTGTTTTTGCGACAGCATTACCGGCCGGCAGATAAACAATCAGCGCCAACGCCGCAAAAATCGCGGCATTCACTAATATAATCACTTTATCACGCCATTTCAACAGCATTGCCAGGGCAAATTGTTTATTGGACTGATTTACATATACCAGAAAGAGATTTGAAAAGCCGAGCACAACTATTGCGAAAGTCCTGGCAAGTTCCACCGGCGCTCCATTTCCGCACAGCCAGGAATATGACCCCAGCGCCGCGGCGAAGATAGCCAGACCCTGCAGCAGCGCCTTGACCATCATTGCCATATTCACCAGCGATTCTTTCGATGACCGGGGAGGGCGGTCCATGATGTCCGCTTCCGCGGGCTGGCGTTCGAAAATAATCGAACAGGTGGGGTCAATAATCAGTTCAAGCAGCACGACGTGAATCGGCAGCAGCAGCAGCGGCAGGTGTATTACCGGGGTCATCAGCGCAATCAGGGCGATTGGAATATGAATGACAAAAACATAGCAGACCGCTTTTTTTATATTGTCGTAAATCCGGCGGCCGTCTTTGACCGTCTCGACGATGGTGGTGAAATTATCATCCAGCAGGATCATGTCCGCGGCTTCGCGGGCTACCCCGGTGCCGCGTTTGCCCATGGCAATGCCGATGTCTGCGTATTTCAGGGCAGGGGCGTCGTTGACGCCGTCTCCGGTCATGGCCACGATCTCGCCAATGTCTTTAAAGGCCCTGACTATCCGCATCTTATGCTTGGGAATCACCCGGGCAAATATATTCACCGTTTTTATTTTTTCCTTGAGTTCCCTGTCCGACATTTCGTCAAGCTCTTTGCCGGTAATAACTTCGTCGCTATGAGGAATGCCGATTTTACCGGCGATGGATTTTGCCGTAATACCGTTGTCGCCGGTGATCATCACCACGCGGACACCGGCTTGTGTACAGATTTTTACCGCGCCGGGAACGGCTTCGCGCGGCGGGTCTTCAAGCCCGAGCAGGCCGAGCAGTTGAAGCTCATTGCCGCTTAATTCTTCAGGAATGGACGGCATTTCAGTTCTTCTCGCCACGGCGATCACGCGATAACCTTTGGAGGCCAGCGCAGTTTGTGCAGATTCAATTTTTGCGCTGTCTGCCGGGCTCAGCCGGCAAAGCGGCAGAATGCTTTCAGGCGAACCTTTTGCCGCCAGCGCGGGTGTTCCGTTGATTTCCCAGACATGCCCCATCATCTTCGTGGCGCTGTCAAAAGAATATTCCAGCAGCAGTTTATTGCTGAACAGTTCCTGCTTGTTGATGCCGTCCGCCGCGGCGCGCGCCAGTATCGCCTGCTCCATCGGGTCATACGGTTCGGTCTCGCAGCCGAGCGCCGCCCAGCGCAGCAGATCGCCAGGCGCGGTATCTTTATACGGCGATAATTCCTGCAGGGTCATTTTATTTTGAGTAAGGGTTCCGGTCTTGTCCACGCACAGCACGGATACTGCTCCCAGAGTTTCCACTGAAGGCATCCGCCTGATAAGAGATTTTTTCCGGGCCAGCCGCCAGGCGCCCATGGACAGAAACACCGTCAGAATCACTGGAAACTCTTCCGGAATCATGGCCATAGCCAGCGTGATCCCGGAAAGAATGCTGCCGATTATGCTTTCTGTGTGAATATAGGTGGCGATTGCGACCAGGATGAACAGTATCAGTCCGATGAGAGAGCATACTTTAATCAGGTAACGGGTTTGTTTTTCCAGCGGGGTGGACTGCTGCGGGGCGGAAAGAATATCCAGCCCGATCCTGCCGTATTCGGTTTTCAGTCCGGTGGCCGTGACTTTGATAACCGCAGTGCCCTGGGTTACGGCGGTGCCGGCATAACAATAATTGCGGCGCCAGTGAACTTCTTCATCTTCCGGAGTGAGATTGATTTTCTTCCAGACAACATCGGATTCGCCGGTAAGCGTTGATTCGTCAATGCCCAGGTCAAACATCTCGATAATCTGACCATCGGCGGAAATCTTTTCCCCTTCCTCCAGCAGCATCAGGTCGCCGACAGTCAGTTCTTTGCTGTCTATTTTCTCAAGAATGCCATTCCTGATGACCCTGACTTTGGGAGAAGATAAGTCTTTCAGCGCCTGCAGCGTACGGTCGGTGCGCCATTCCTGGAAAACATTGATGCCAACCATGAACGCAACAAATCCGATCATGATCGAGCCGTCTTTGGGTTCGCCCAGGATGAAATAAAGCAGCGCCGTGCCGAACAGCAGCAGAAACATCGGTTCTTTAACTATTTCAAGCACTTTCCGGAAGAAAGTTTCTTTCCGCTCAGGAACCAGCTCGTTTCTGCCGTGTTCCTGCTGGAGTTTGATCACTTCATGACTGGACAGGCCGGAATAATCATTTACAAACCCGTTGAATTTTGCCATTAATTCCTTTCCGGTACCGGGCATAAAAAATACCTGTAGTACCATAATTTTGTTAAAATCATAGTCCCACAGGTATTTCTTCCTGCTGCCGGAAACCCGGCCCAGCCCCACACATCAAACCGGATGTATCGCCTGCTCTATATAGTTTTTATAAGTATAACAATTCTGTTTTGCTTACTCTAATATTATTATGCATATTTTTAAAAAATCAATTCCGAATCGAAAAAATCTTCAAAAAAATACTCCGCCGGACGCTGCTGTTTTAAGGATAAATATGAAAAACGAATAGCCAATGTTCAGCAAGCTTTCCCTTGTCAGGCGCTCCGGCCTGACTCTTGTGCGCCTCGGGAACATTATATGGGTATGGGCGGCGCAAACAATGCGCCGTCTCAACCCCTATAAAGATTGCTCAGCAATCATAACATCATATCATTAATTTTCCAAACAGGCATACGCGGGTAAAATATAGCTTTTATTGATTCATTGCATTTACAGGTTAAATTAACTGCCGTTTATATTTATATAATCGGAATCTCAGGATAAGCGGAGAGAGGAGATGATGAAATTTAGAAATACCATATTACTGGCAGTAATGCTGTTTGCCGCCATGCAGTTTTTTCAGCCGTTATCTGCCGGGGACGACCCGGTAAAGGCATTTGAACAGTACCGCAAGGCCGCCGAACAGGGTGATGCAAAATCTCAATTTGAGCTGGCCCGCTGTTATGATAGCGGCAAGGGCGTGGCGAAAGATCCGGCTGAAGCGGTGAAATGGTACCGCAAAGCTGCTGTACAGGGGGTTGCAGAGGCTCAATATAATCTCGGTGTTTGCTATGGAAAAGGGAATGGCGTGGCCAAAGACTTTGCTAACGCTGTGAGGTTATGGCGCAAAGCGGCAGAACAAGGTTTTGCGAAAGCCCAGTATAGTCTCGGCAGTTGTTATGATAATGGTTTGGGTATAGCGAAAGATCAGTTTGAAGCTGTGAAATGGTATCGTAAAGCTGCTGAACAGGGGGATGCAAAGGCTCAGTATTATCTTGGTAATTGTTATGAATCCGGAGATGTTCTGGAATATAATACTGCCGAGGCTGTAAAATGGTTTCGAAAGGCTGCCGAGCAGGGATATGCACAAGCACAGTATAATCTTGGACGTCATTATGACAACTGCGGTATGCCGCAAGAACAGGCTGAAGCGGTGAAATGGTATCGTAAGGCTGCGGAACAGGGTGTAGTGAATGCGCAGTATTATCTTGGACGTTGTTATGATAAAGGTTATGGAGTGACGAAAGATCAAGTTGAGGCAGAAAAATGGTTTCGAAAAGCCGCGGAACATGGGGATGTATACGCGCAGTGTTATCTCGGATTTTATTATGAATACGGTTGGGGCGTGGCGAAAGATGAGGCTGAAGAAATAAAATGGTGGTATAAAGCCGCGGAACAGGGTAATGCTAAAGCCCAGTATAATCTTGGTCGTTGTTATTTTAATGGTATTGGAGTGGAAAAAGATGAATTTGACGCAATAAAATGGTATCGCAAAGCTGCGGCGCAGGGGGATGAGGATGCCAAAAAGGCACTGGAAAAGTTTAAGTAAATTAACCGCTTGGGGAATATTTTAATGCAGAAGATTACTGGGAATAATAAAGGCATTTTAATTATATATTACGGAAAAACCGAATATCCAATATCCAACACGGAATATCCAACCGATGAAGGAAAGGCAGAATACATTTGGGAAAACCGAATATCCAATATTCAAAAACGAATTAAAGGCGGAATACAAGAGACAAACAATTTAAATAGATACTGATAGGAGCGATAGCGATATTTGTACCTTGGATATTGTATATTCCGTGTTGGATATTGTATATTCCGTGTTGGATATTCAAATTTATAGGGTCGTTGAAAATTAATACTGTCGTTCATCCAAGAATTCAGTAGAACAGGTTTTATTTTATGAATAATACGCGAGGCAGTTACACCACCGGGTCAATCGGCGGCACGATGCTGAAGACCGGGGCGGCCATGATTCCGGCGACACTGGCTATTTCCGGATATAATATCGCCAATACATTCTTTGTCGCCAAGCTGGGAACGCTGCCGCTGGCGGCGATGGGGTTCACGTTTCCGATGATCATGCTGATCGGCTGTGTTTACCGCGGCCTGGGGATTGGCGCAATGACTCCGCTGGCCCATGCGCTGGGGCGGAGAAATTATGTCAAAGCCGCCAAGCTTGCCAGCGCCGGACTGCTGCTGATTGTAGCGCTGTCCGCCGTTATCGGGGTGGCCGGATATTTTTCCATTGACTGGACTTTCCGGCATTTCGGGGTGAGCAATGAAGTAATGCCGATGGTGCGCGATTACATGTCAATCTGGTACCTGGGCAGCATTACCGGCGCGGTGTCCATGACGTGCAATGACTTCATGATTGCCACCGGCAGCGCCAAAACTGCCAGTTCGATGATGCTGGGCGGCATGCTGCTGAATGTCGCGCTGGACCCGGTCTGTATTTTCGGATTGTTTGGGTTCCCGGTCATGGGAATCAAGGGCGCGGCGGCGGCAACCATCTTTTCCCAGGCTGTCGTCAGCATTGTGCTGTTTCTGCTGCTGCATTACCGGCATCATCTGCTGAACTGGAAAATCTTTAAATGGCGTCTGCTGAAAAATTCGTGGATGGTGGTGCTGCGGGTGGCGTTCCCGTCCATTATCGGCATTCTGCTGATGCCCATCGGCAACGGCATTGTCACCCGCATCGTGGCTGACTTCGGCGATGACGCCGTCGCCGCCTGCGCGGCGGCCGGGCGCATGGAGGTACTGGCGTTTATTGTGCCGATGGCGCTGGGAGTGTCGCTGATGCCGATGGTCGCGCAGAATTTCGGAGCGAGGCAGTATGAGCGGATCAACGAATGCCGCCGTTTTTCCATGCGGTTTGCCGGATTCTTCGGATTGTTAATGGCAGTCGCGTATATGATCGGGGCCAAATATCTGCCGCCGCTTTTCTCCAGCGATCCGCGCGTGATCTCGATCATGACGCAGTATCTGCTGATTGTTTCATGGGGATTCGGCATGATGGAGATTCACCGTTACTGCGGCTTTTTCTACACCGGCTGCAACCGTCCGGCGGTGGCGGCCTGGCTTAACACGCTCCGCATTGTCGGATTGCTGGTTCCGCTTTCGCTTTTAGCTCTGTATTTTCATTCGCTGACCGGTCTGTTTGTGGCGCGTCTGGCCGCCGATGTGATTGCCGGGGCGATCGGGCTGTGGCTGGTAGCTAAAATGACTAGAAAACTGCTGCGCGAAAAGACTTCCGGCAGCGTCAAGCCATGCGTTGAACCGGAATTGAAAACAGTTTCTCTCGACGTGGAATAGAAAAATCCCATAAGCCACACACGTCCCATCAGTCCTATTTGTCCTATCAGTCCTATTTCGGCAGCTTACACTATGCGGTTGCCGTCGCGGGTGCGCAAACGGTATTTTCTCGGAGTGGTGGCGTACTGTTTTTTGAACGCGGTGAAGAAGTAATTGAGATTTTCAAAACCGCACTCGGCGGCGATTTCATGAAGTTGCATTGAGGTGTCTGACAGCAGCCTGGCGGCATATTCGATTCTGAGCCCGGCGATGAAATCTACCGGACTGACGCCGTAATATTTTTTCAACTGGCGGCTGACATGTTCGCGGCATTTGCCGCAAAGCGCATAAAATCTTTCCAGTCCTTTGCGCATATTCTGCGGTTCTTTGATTTTAACGCAGGCCTGCTGAAGCCAGGCGGGGGCGCTTATTTCACTGCCGCTCCTGCCGGAGCCGGCAGTCTGAAGCATATTCAACAGAAAACATTCCAGTTCAAATCTGGTACGTTTGCCGTGCAGTAATTTCAACGCGTCATTCCATAAACTTCTTCGCTCATTTTCCGTCAGCGTGAATGATGCAGGCAGATGATTCTCTCCTCCCCAGAAATCATGGTCATTGTGGAAAAGACGGTTGCGCATTTCATTGATTACCTCAACTGGAAATGCCAGATTCATGAAGATTGCTTTATCCGGCGCGACTTGTCGGCTCACTTTAAAGCAGTGTGCGTCCTGTGAGCGGATCAGCACCAGAGTATTCGCCGGCAAATCCTGCTGCTGACCGTTAATGCAATGAGTCAGGCCGGCTTCGGCGGTAATGAAAACCTCGCAGAAATCATGACAGTGCATCTTCCCGCTGATAATTCCGGCAGGTATAAACGCCAGATGAAACCAGTTCCCGTCACGGCTGATTTTATTCCACGTCAATTTATCCATAAAGTCACAAAATTAAATTAATTAGTCAATATATTGAAAGAAAATATCATAAAAACGAAGTATATTCAAGTATAGTAACAGTAAATATTTGAAAACGTTGAAGTCAGGCGTCAGCATTTGACTGCGCTACCCGCAGTTTCAGCAATAATGAACGAAAGATAAAAGACAAAAGTAAAAAGATAAAAGTTTTTAAAAAGGTAAAAGTTTGTCCACTAATTACACGAATGAACACGAATGAATATTTTGCTGTGAATTTGATTTTGCGTCACAAAATCAAACTCATAGCAAGGGCTTCTGTTTTATTAGTGCCAATTAGTGCCATTCGTGGATAAAAAAAATTTCTCTGTGCCTTGCTAAATAAATTTAAAGGGAGAATGAATATGACATCAAGAGAACGTTTGTTGAAGGTATTGAAAGGTGAAATTCCGGATTGCGTGCCGGTCGCTCCGGATTTTTCCAACATGATTCCGGCGAAACGCACGGGCAAGCCGTTCTGGGATTTGTATCTGTACAATGATCCGCCGCCGTGGGAAGCCTATATTGATTGCGCGAAATTCTTTGATATAGATTCCATGCTGGACGGTTACTTTCCTTTTGCGTTTCCGGATAATACCGTTCCGGAGCACGACTGGCAGACGGCGATAATCCGCCGCAATCCGGAAATGATTGTAACTCAGCAGTATTACCGCGAGTCCGGTAAAAATACCTGGCATGATAAAGTGAACGTCTATCCGGTCGGTGATCCGCCAACCGGCAATGTAACATTGGATAAACTTGAGCTGCCGCCGGTTCCAGCAAAATGGGAACCGCTGGAAGGCGTAAAATCGTATGACCGCGGGCCGGAAGGCTTAAAAAGAGCGAAAGCGATGCTCGGAGACCAGGGGCTGCTTGGGGTTTTTATGACCTCTATCAACATGATCAATAATCAGGAAAAGCTTTTTGAATATTACGATAACCCTGAAAAACTGGAAGCTGAAGTTGAAAAGCGCATGAAAGAGGTAGAAAGAAAATTCGCCTGGCTGATGAGCCTGGATGTCAGGCCGGACTTCTTATGCGTCGGCGGTTCCGGCTCCATGATCTACCAGTCGCCTGAATTTGTCCGGAAATACTCGCTGCCGGCGGTAAAACGCGCCATCGAACTGGCCACGGCGGCAGGAATTCCCACGCATGTGCATTCCTGCGGCCCGGAAAAAGAACTGGTGAAAATTATGGCGGAGGAAACCTCGCTGACAGTGATTGATCCGCTGGAAATACCGCCGATGGGCGACTGCAACCTGGCCGAACTGAAGCGGCTTTACGGGAAGAAACTGACGTTGAAAGGCAATTTGCACACCACCGAAGTGATGCTGAAAGGCTCCGTTCAGGACGTAATCAACGCCTCAAAAAAGGCAATTGACGATGCCAAGGAAGGCGGTCGTTTCATCCTGTCCACCGGTGACCAGTGCGGCCGCGATACCCCGTTCGAGAATATTTTTGCGATGGTGGAAACGGCGCGTACCTACGGCAAATATTGACTATGAGATTTCAAATAATCTGACGGATTGCGGAATCAAATAGCCGCTTTATTCCTCTTTGATTAAAATGAAGCTCCATGGTTTCAATACGGTATTGTATTCAAATGTGCCGTCATGGCCGACAGTAAACTCTGTGCTGCCGGTATTAACAGCTGCCTGGCGTAATAATGCGGTCTGAATACGGTCAGGCGGTTCCGGCATACCCATTTTCTGCCAGGCGGCCAGTGCGAATCCATGGTTCCCGTCAATGCGTTCCAGCATAAACTTGCTGCCGGGCCTGAGTCCGGTCAGGGTTAGATGCAGTCGTTTATCAGAACCGGTATTCATGATTGCTTCAGCCTTTTCGCGGTCATTAATCGCCATTGGTACAACTTGAGGCATTTCGGACGGGTAATTATAGGCAGCAACGGCAATCCTGCCAGTTATTGAGTCACGACTGACAAATGCCCCGTCCGCCGCGGCAAGTTCTTCATCGCCGAGTGAGTTAAGGAAGCGATAGGCATGAAACGTCGGCTTGACAATTCCCTGAAAATTAATCAGTCCGAACCCGCCGTGGAAAATAGTATTCCCAGCCCCGCCTTCTTCAAACACGTCGGTAAATACCCAGTATGACAACGAATCGACCAGCCGTCGCGAGTCCAAATTGGTTTTCAACACGAACGCGCCGGCCGGCAGATAATCGTGGCTGTAATCACGTGACGAAGGACTCGAGCTCCATTCGGTAAGATGTATTTCCGCATCAGGATAAGCGCTGCGGTCAATGATATTCCGCAGCCAGGTCAAGTCGTCGCGAGTCGAATTCACTCCGCGTGTCCGTCCGGTGGTCCTGCCGTGGCCGTCCAGTGCAAAGTCGGTCGGATACGGATGGGTCGATAAAAAGTCGAGCGGTAAATTCTCTTTTACGCAATATGCCAGAAAATCCTCGATCCATACGCCTTTCCAGGAGAGAGAATCAAGATTCTCCGTCTGATGGGTGATTTGCCTGGAAACATCCTCGGCCTCTCCGTCGAAACGTTCATCAGGAACAAAATTAGAAGTCGCCGGACCGCCGACCCGCAGTTCGGGAGAAATTTGCTTAATCACCTTTGCCGAAGTTTTATATAATTCAAAATACTGGCTTTTTGTGCCGGTGAAAAATGGGTGGAGATTGGGCTCGTTCCATACTTCAAAATACCATTTCCGCACCTCCTCCAGACCATATCTACTCAGGCAGTGACGGACGAAATTGCCGACCAGTTCCGCCCATTTACTGTAATCTTTCGGCGGTGAGCCGTGACCGCCCCACCAGAATACTGTTTTAAGTTGTGAAGCCAGCGGTCCCGGACAGAAACCAAGCTCAACAAATGGACGAACGCCGATGTCCAGCATGGCGTCGAAGAGCGCATCGACATACTGCCAGTTGTAAACCCCGCTACCATTAACTTCACGATAGACGAACATGTCGTCATGAAACAGTCCATGAAACCGCACATATTTGAAGCCGCATTGTTCGACCGCCAGTTTGAGTTGTTCCTGCCAGTCAGCACGCAATCCTTCATTGGCGCGACCCGCGCCGACGCAGAAATTCCAGAAATGTTTAAACGGCTCACCACGCCGCTCGCATGCAACTGATAATTCTATCGCTGAGTTCATTACTTGTTTTTTTATCCTTTTACACTTTGCCATTAATTGATTATACTGCTATTGGCTGATTATTGTATCATACCTTAGGAAGCAAATCTATTACTTTCGCCAGGTTCGGGGAAATGTCGTTCCGGGATATTTCAAGACCTTCCCGCCACATTTTCCAGAAAGGGGTGCTGTCCCTGTTGACAGGATAGCAACTGATGGCCTGGAAGAAAGTTTCTGGACAGTCGCAGGCAATGGCATCTGCCAGCAAAGTCTGATGGGCAGCGAATGCTGAAATCCATGAGTACCAGGGCATCGGTAATTCGTGTGCGATGCTTGGTCGCATCTGCCCGTTTTCGAATATCTGGCTGAATTCGACGATAAAGCGGTCCGGCAGGTTTTTGATAGCACCATTATTCGGGACACTGGTGGCAACGCGGACCGTCTTACCTGATTTCGCCCGGGCCATGAGAACCATTAAGTCATGAATCTTTTTCTTAAGCTGAGGATTTTCAATATCCACCTGATTCCAGTCGATCTCCAGTGGCGCCATGTTAATGAGATCGGAAAATTTCTGGTCAGATTTATGGCGCTCCTGTTGCTGGATTTTAACCATTTCCTCCACCTGCTCATCCGACTGTTCGGCCATTCTTTTTGCATACGGTTCAGCAAAACCGCTGACATTCATCGAAGCGAGACCATCTGCCTCGCTTGAGAAGAGCAGGTAACCATATCGCTTGTATCCCAAAAGCAGTTGTTCAAGTCCTCCAATGATGCTCATCTGATATTCATTGGACCTTGATCCGGCCAGCACCGGCAGGGTCCAGTTGTCTTTTGCGATAAGTTCATCAAGCTGCTGATAAAGATTCCGTCCTTTCCAGATGGATTTTGGTGAAACAAAACTGAAATGATTGACTCCGGCGCAATGCATATCAGTGTCGGTCTCAAGCGCCATTTCGTCTTTACCGAAAAGTCGTGAAATGTCCCAGAGATGATTGGAAAAACCTTCACATATCCCGAATCCCTTGATCTTAGTGTGGTGATTGATGATGCCGCTGGCAACCGATACCGGATTGGAAAAGTCCAATAACCATGCGTCTGGACAGAGGCGCTCCATCTTCTGCGCGATATCCAAAACAATAGAGCAGACTTTGGGAGCCCTGAGGGTGCAGCCCGGGGACATCGGCCATGAATTTGACATGAATCCGTGACGACCACACGCCTGATTCACTAATTGCAATGTTCTTGGATCATTGGCAAAAATAACAATACAGACTAAGTCGGCCTGCTCAAGAGCGGTTTCAAGAGTTTCACTGCGCAAAATCCGGCATGGTCTGGCAGTAAATTCCGGCGTTTTTTCGATAAAACTGGCTACGGCGTCGGCCCGGGTCTTATTAATGTCATAGAGTGCGATCTCGTCGATTTGCAAGTCGGCTGCAGCGAGTAATGTCCTGGCCGTTGAGGCAAACCGATGCGAACCGCCGCCAATAAATGTTATTTTCATGGGTTCTTTCTCTTTTTTATAAAAATTACGCTTTTCAGGCAATCCATTCTCTCAGACGTTCTGCAGATTTACGGAGGTTTTCTATGCCGCCGACTTCCAGTGTTGTCGGGCCGTCGAACCCGATTTTTTTCAGCGCCATAACAACTTCTTTTATACCCGCAACACCGTCGCCAAGCGGAATATTACCTTTGCCGGAACCGAAAACTTTACCACGTTTACTTTTCCATTCGGCGGAATAGTCTTTCCAGTGAACGTGTTTAATTCTCTTTCCGAATTGTTCGATAAATTCGAGAGAGTCGCCGCCGCCAAGCCAGAGATTCCCGGTATCGAGATTGATTCCGACTGTTTCCGGCTCGCCCAGTCTCTCGAACAATTCCTTCATCGCCTCAAGACTGTCACTTACCGGTCCGTGCGGCTCGATCAAAATACTGATGTTCAGCTCTTTTGCCCAGCGGATGGGGTGGTACAGTCTCTCCTGAATGGCAAAAAGTTGTTGCTCGCGGGAGAGTGATTTGCCGAAATCAGTTCTGGGTTCGCCTTCTGTGGTGACAACCTGGTCGATTCCGAGGAAATGCGCCAGTTTGATCGCTTTGATGATCTGATTGGTGCCGTAGGTTGATGGTCCCATTGGATCGAGAAGGTTGGAATGCGCACATATAGCGGTCAATGTCACACCGGTTCCTTCAAATGCCTTTCTAATATCCGCAGGATGCGCATCAAGGCTGGCGGCGGCGGAGTGTTCAAACTCCGCCAGTAGATCGGCGCCATCGTGTGTGTCTGTCAGGTCGGCATACTGAAACCCCATTTCGGCGATAAGTTCAACTTGCCGCCGCAGGTCGGTGAAAGGTTCCACTAAAGCAAAACATCCGATTTTCATAATTTCTGTCCTTTTCTCTTTGTTATTTATCCGGTCTGAACATTACAGACTGTTTTTCATAATATTTGTTTAAGATCTCGCGGGCGCACACCCCGGCGCTGTATAGTCGAGGTTTCCTTCTAATGCCCGCATCGTACCAAGCATCCCGGTGCTTAGCCCTGGAACTGTTGTATCGGCGAGGGCGAGGATGGATTCTGCTGAGAGTACGGTGTCACAGACCAGTAATCCACCCAAAATGCCAGTGAACCAATTGCCCATTTCGCCGGAACGATGCACGGCTCCGACGGTGAAGTCAGCGCCATCCTGGCCGCCGTCGAACAGGCCGCCGGGATATGGATATGGGTTATGGTCAGGCCGGACATCGAAGCAACCGTTACGGTAGATGCGGACATTCTGCCCGTCATAGGTGAAGCCAACAAACTCCCAGACATCAGTATATTCAACGCAAGTCCGGCCGATGGCTGCGTCCATGCAATACCGATGTCCAGGAGTCGGACCGCCAATCGCGGATATATGGCCGCAGACCTGGTCTGCGCTGCTATGCATCCGCAGGTCGATGAAGAGCGCATACTGGCGTTTTCTTCGCGTTTCGTCCCACATTCCAGCCACCGCCTCGCATTGGATTTCCGGTTTCCGCCGCCGCTTGAGCCATGCGAGGAGGGTAATCTGCGCCTTGGCCCCGTGCAGGTTGAGCGCCGGACATTCGTGTCGCGTTATGGACATCCATTGCCGGTAAGCCAGTTCTGCCGCGTAAGGACCAAATACGCCGCCTTTGACGCGTTTCACGTTTCCTGCCATCTCCCGCAACTGATAGCCGTAAGGCCCATGCGCCCGTCGCGACTGTCCCGCCGGTTCCTGGAAATCCCAAAAGGCCACCAAGCCGGGCAATGCTTCGATTTTTTCAATCCGATCTGCAATATCTTGTTTATGTGTCATAGTTTTCTATCCCTTGATTTTTCATATTTCCTGAATACCGGATATTTCCACGCGCCGGCAATCCCGCCACTGCAGAGCCGGGCGCGGATCTGGCGATTCCAGTCGAAAGCGCAGATTGCGCAGCGTCAGAGCTTCGACATCTCTGGCAAAAATTCCGTATGCCGGCAGGGATCCGAACATTTCCATGGACGGATAGCCGCTGCGATTCAGCGGAATTTCTCTGGAAATAAGTGCGGAATCACCGCCGCCTGCAAACTGCAAATCACAATCCTCAATGGCAATATTGCAGAGCGGGACATCCGGAAGTCCGCTGATATGACATGTGTTGGACGAAGCTCCTTTTGCCTGAATATTACAGATTGAAATGTCTCTTCCATAAGAAACCGGCTGCCGGACTCCGCCTGGCGAGAAGACGCGTCCCCGGTCGCCAAGCCGGATGAAGAATGGCACCCGTATCTGATCCATCTGTATATTCCTGACAACAATGTTTTCGAGAAATCCTCCGTCAACGCTTGTGATTGCGATGCCGCATGCTCCGCGCCAGTCAGCGCCCTCTGCTCCACGATGTGATTCCGTATGCTCTGACGGGGTCATGATAAGTCCGTCCACCATGATGTTCTTGAATCCGCCGTTAGACTCGGTACCGGTTTTGAAATGGTTACAATGACTGCGCGTTAAACAGGCTGTTACCAGAACGTTCTCAGTCGGCGTGTCATTCCCTGATTTCAGGCATATCGCGTCATCCGCGGAATCAATCCGGCAATTGTGAATGATTACATCCCGGCAGCAATCGATATCAATACCGTCATTGTTGGCGCCCCCATGATTCCATACATCGAGATTGGTAAGCCTGACTTTTACACATTTCATGTAATGCTGCATCCAGAAACCTGAGTTGCGGAGACGGATTCCGTCAACAGCGATATCCCGGCAGCGGGCGAACCAGATGTTCCTCGGACGTCCGGCACGAACAGCGCGATTGCATTCAAACAGCGCTCCCTGACCGTCAATCGTCCCTTGACCCGTAATCCTGATGTTTTCGCAATCCAATGCGAACAGGAGGGCACGCACTCCTTCAACCCCCTCGTGGAATGGCACAGGCGCCGGATTCCAGTGCCGGTAGTGCGACAGGTCTCCGCTGCCGAGCAGCGTGGCGCCGTTCTCCAAATACAGCGTGAGATTGCTGCACAGAACAAGTCCGCCGGTCAGATAGCGTCCCGGCGGAAAGAAAAGTGTTCCTCCGCCAGCTTTTCTGGATTGGTCTATTAAATTCTGGATGGCTGACGTGTTGAGTGTTTGACCGTCAGGCACCACTCCGTGCTCGATTACATTTACCATAATATTTTCCTGGTCGATTATTCTATTACTTTTCCGTAAGCCAGGCTGTCACATCCGTGGCAGGTTTTCCGTCTTTATTGAACAAGGCGGCCCGCCATCCGGAATTGCCACCGCTGACGGCGAAGATTTTGACAAGAAGCAGATGGCGCTTGCCGCGTTCCAGGACCAGCGGGAAATCGATTTGCCCGCTGCTTCCCCAGAAACATTCCCCGATTTTATTCCCGTCCAGATAGATTTGGTTGCCGCGTTCGGTGCGCAGATTGAGGTTGTAGGTGCCACCGGTCGGGCTTTGAAGGTAGGTGGCTGCGTAGAAGATCATCCGGCGGTCCGGGTTTTTGATGTAGTCTGCGACAAAAAATCTTCCGCCCCCGGCGATGATGGGCTGCCAGGTCATTGATTCTCCACTTTTTATTGTCTTCTGCACCTGGAACTGCGCAGGGCGCATGGTCTGCTCATTAGCAATATGTTCCAATGACAGTTGCTCCTTCTCATACGCTGTCATCTGCTCCGGCGGCACATCTGGCAATGTCACTGAACCCAGGAAAAAAAAAGTATTCAATTTACCGTTTGAAAGCAGGCGGTAGGGCCCCGGCGAGACAGTTGAACCGGATTTTTCCATCCGCGTTTTGTCCGCAGTTTCGCGCACTTTGCGGGCCTGTTCGATCTCGGAGTCCAGCCTGGCGTTAACATCCGTGAGTTCCTTGCGCGGATCGCCGAGATAGTAGAGGCAGGTTTCGTTCGCTTCCATAGGTATCGAATATGTCTTCTTTCCCTCGCCGATCATTTTGTCGGCGTAGAGATCGTAGAGGTCGGATTTTTCGCGGAGCCTGATCTCCCGGATTCCAGCCTTGCGGGTGTGGAATGCGAGCAGGGGGCCGGCGGCGAAAATCACATCGTCGCCGTTGTCGAGATACTGGTGCGCGCCGGACGCCTTGACCAGCGAGCGGAGGAATGGCGCCGAGACGCGTTGCGAGGAAATATACACCGACGTCCAATTCTCATGCTTCTTCAGCGCCGCCGCCACGGTTCCATTCTTCCATGTGGCCAGCGGGATGGCGGCAGGATCGTTCACCACCGTCCAGGCCGCCGGACGGGACGTGATGCGCATATCATCGGCTGAATCGTACAATGCGCTGCCCGGCGCGAGGTCTGGCAGGGGCGAGCCCTTGCTGACAACCAGGACATTTTCCTTGCGGTCACCGGGCTTCGGTGCTAGGGCGATGCCATGGAGGTTAGTGCTGTTGGCCAGATCGAACGGGTGTTCCGAATCCGGGCAGGAAATGCCAATCGGACGGATGAAGACCAGCCAGTTGCCGTTCTTCTGCAAATTGGCGCGGATGAATTCCCGCTGCTCCTTCGTTACGGTGTCAACATTGAAGAAGAAATAAATCCGGTATGACAGCGAGGCGGGATTCTGCTTCAGAAGAGAAGCAAAGGTCATGGCATGATACGGTGTACCAAGGCGCGGCAGTATGTTCAAGCGCATGTCGCCGGTGCCATCGCCCAGGATGACTGCCACGTCGGTCGGCACCGTGCGGTCGTGTTTCGTTACGAGGTCATTGATTGCCGACTGCCGCCGGAACAACTTCCAGATTGACGGATCCTTGTAAACCTTGCCATCAAACTCATACCAGTAACCGCCCATGCCCTCCAGCGTCACGGCGGCGTGCTCGCGTTTAAGAACAGACAGCGTTTTTTCCAGCGTATCGACTCCATAAGTCTTGGCGGGCCGACCGTCCCTGGCCGCGACGGCGTTCCCCCAGAGGAACGTGCGGAAATCCAACTCGGCCAAGTACCATTTCCCAAACCGGCGTGAACCCTCGGCAGAATAATGATAGCGGGTGTGATTGCCGGGCTCGCGGTTGTCATACTTGCCGGGGGAAGCCAGAAAATCGATCCACGGCGAGGTCAGGAAAAGCCCGGATTTATCGTATTCGCCTGCTGGCGACAAGGCTCCCGCCACCCAGCGGCCGCCGGAAGCCTGTTTCAATGTGCGGCTCCACGACTCGACGGTTTCGGGCATCTGGCGGGCGAAGAAGTCGTCGTAGTCAGCCCGTGGCCGGTTGGCGGACGGATCGGCAAACCCGGTTTCCTTGTCCACCGGAACGGTGGTCTTTTCAATCCATGCCGTCTCAAATGTCACGTCCTCACGACCCCACGACTTGCGCAGCAGTGCAAGATCGTTTTGGTATTTCACGGTCAGCCATTGCCGGAAGCGCTTGAGTGATTCCTCGCACCAATCTCCAGGAATGCCCCCGGCCCAGCCTTCGCCGCCGAACCACTGATCGAACTCGCCGGTGTGTCCGGCAGAGAGCAACACGCCGATGATGCGACCGGCATAGGGTTGCTTCGCTACATACGTTACTACATCGCGCAACTCGGCGTCGCAGGCTTTGCGCCATTGAAGGCTGGCCCACGAAGGACGGTAACGCGGCACCTGTTCAAAATAGCGGTTGAATCGGTCCTGATAAACCGTCTCACCTTTGGCTCCGGTGACCCGCGATTCAGGATGCGCTTCAAGAAACGCGTTCGTCGGCTGGATGTTCAACCGAAGGATGATCTGCGCATCGGG
>JBAWXM010000032.1:0-25465 GCA_037144075.1 Lentisphaerota bacterium
ATTTCTGACATATGGCAATTTGAAATGCAGATGTAATTTCATTCGGAATTGCTGTTCATCAGTTCTATTTCTTTAATTTTAATCGTAAAATGTTCGATTTTTCGGGTAAACCTATTATATTACGCTTCTTAATATTATTCCGGTTGCCGGTAATTATATATAATTATAATGTGATGGTGTAAAACATAAAGGGAAATCCAATGTGGGACAAGCTGAGCAGTATTTTAACAGATTTTATTGCGGCAGGGCTCAACTGGTTTTATATCGCGTATAAAGCAGGGGCGTATCCTGAATTTTACTGGATATGGTTCTTTTTTATACTCTTTACAGTATGGCTGGCCAGCGGTTTCATTGCCGCGACTATTGCGGAAATGAGAAGTCACAAGATGAAGCTGCATTTCTGCATGGGCCTGCTGCTGCCCTATGTCTACCCGTTTTTACTGCTAAATCATCTGAAGAAGCTCGCCCATGTGGAAAAAGTGGAGCTGGTGGAAGTTGAAGTCGGGGAAACTTATCAGCTGACCGCTAAACTGATGGGAAAGATTGAAGAGAAAGATGCGCTGAAGCAGTCAAAAATTGACGCCAGGCGGCTTTTCAAGGAAAAAACCGCATCCTCGGCAGTGGACAGGATGGAAGCCGCAGGATTGAGATCAACTCCGGCTGCAGCGCCGGAACCATCTGAAGCAATCCCGCCGACGCCCTCCCCGGCCCCGGAGCCGACGCCAACGTTCCAGGAGCCGCCGCCGGTCTTGAATGCGGAAGCAGTTTCAGTAGAGCCGTCACAATTCACCCGCGGTTATTTTGAAAGTCTTGCTGTTGACGAAGCAGGCAACCGGGTCGGTCCTTTCAGCATCAAATTGAAAGACTATTCTTCGCTGACCGCGGAAACGATTAGAAGCGTTCAGGACGACCTGGCGATATTTGAGATACTGAACAAAAATGGTGATATTAAAAATATAAGAATAAAATTCGCTAATATTGAATCTTGCGAAAAAATGAATTAACAGGAAAGTTATAGAATGTTTAAGCCAGTAAGCAATCAACCGAAATTCCCGGAAATGGAATGCGTGGTTCTGGATTTTTGGAACAAAAATCAAATCTTCGAGAAGTCGCTGAAAAACCGCAGCGGCGGAAAAGAGTATGTGTTTTACGACGGTCCGCCGTTCGCAACCGGACTGCCGCATTACGGGCATCTGCTTGCCGGCACCATCAAGGACGTGATTCCGCGTTACCAGACGATGCGCGGCAAATATGTCAGCCGGGTATTCGGCTGGGACTGTCACGGTCTGCCGGTCGAAAACGAGATGGAAAAAGAACTTAATCTGACCAGCAAAAAAGATATCGAAGCCTACGGCATTCATAATTTCAACGAGGCCTGCCGCGGCATCGTGCTGCGCTATACTGCGGAATGGGAACAGGTCGTCAAACGGATGGGGCGCTGGGTGGATTTTAACGGCGGCTACCGCACCATGGACCTCAATTATATGGAATCCATCTGGTGGGTATTCAAGCAGTTATGGGAGAAGGGCCTGATCTACGAAGGCTATAAGATTCTGCCTTACTGCCCGCGCTGCGCCACGCCGCTGTCCAATTTTGAAGCCAATCAGGGCTATGTGGAAGTAGTGGACCCCGCGATCACCATCAGATTCAAAGCCGCTGACGAGGAGAACACTTATTTTCTGGCATGGACCACCACGCCGTGGACGCTGCCGTCGAATCTGGCACTGGCGGTGGGGCCGGATATTGATTACCTCAAAGTAAAAGACGGCGAAGATTTTCTCATCCTCGCCGAATCACGGCTGGCGTCATATTACAAAACCGGCCTGCCGGAAATCGTCGCCCGCTTTAAAGGAACTGAATTGAACGGACGGAAATATCATCCGCTGTTCAACTATTTCGCCGATCTGGAAAAACAGGGCGCTTTCCGCATACTCTGCGCCGCTTATGTCAGCACCGAAGACGGCACCGGCATTGTTCACAACGCTCCCGGATTCGGCGAAGACGACAATGCGGTCTGCAAAGCCAACGGCATTCCCGAAGTCTGCCCGGTTGACGAACAATGCTGTTTTACCGCCGAAGTCAGCGACTACGCGGGACGTTTTGTCAAAGACACCGACAAGGATATCATCCGCAGGCTGAAGGATGAGGGCAAGCTCGTTCACCGCGGTACTATCAGCCATAATTATCCGCACTGCTGGCGCGACGATGTGCCGCTGATTTACCGCGCAGTTTCCACCTGGTTTGTCAAGATTGACGAAATCAAGGCAAAGATGCTGAAAGCCAACAGCCGGATCAACTGGATGCCGCCGCACCTGAAAGACGGACGCTTCGGCAAATGGCTGGAAAATGCGCGCGACTGGGCGATCAGCCGCAACCGTTACTGGGGCGCGCCGCTGCCGATATGGCGAAACCAGGAAACCGGCGAAACCGTCTGCATCGGTTCAGTGGAGGAACTGGAAAAACTTACCGGCAGAAAAATCACCGATATTCACAAACATTTTGTGGATGAAATGACCATTCCGTCACCGACCGGCAGAGCTCCGCTGACCCGCGTTCCGCAGGTGCTTGACTGCTGGTTCGAAAGCGGCTCCATGCCATACGCCCAGCATCATTATCCGTTTGAAAACAAAGCTCACTTTGAAGCCAATTTCCCGGCCAATTTCATTGCGGAAGGCCTGGATCAGACCCGCGGCTGGTTCTACACCCTGGTCGTGCTCGCCGCCGCGCTGTTCGACAAACCGCCGTTTGAAAACGTCGTTGTCAACGGGCTGATACTGGCCGAAGACGGTCAGAAAATGTCCAAACGCAAAAAGAATTATCCCGATCCAAAACATGTGATCGACACTTACGGGGCTGACGCCCTGCGTCTGTTCATGCTGGGTTCGCAGGTGGTTCGCGCGGAAGACCTGAAATTTTCCGAAAACGGCATCAAGGAAGTTCTGCGCGGCGTCATGCTGCCGATGTGGAATGCTTACAGCTTCTTTGTCACCTATGCCAATGTTGACAACTGGCAGCCGGAAGCAGGCTCGCGCGGACCGGAAAATCCGGAAAATCCGCTGGACCGCTGGATTCTCAGTTCGTTGTCCCAGATGGTTGAAGAAATTGAATACGAGATGGACCGCTATAATCTGCAGAAGGCGGCCAACCGGTTTGAAAAATTTGTTGACGACCTGACCAACTGGTATATCCGCCGCAGCCGCCGCCGTTTCTGGAAAAGCCAGAACGACTCCGACAAGCAGGACGCCTACCAGACGCTGCATTATGTGCTGCTGACTTTCGCCAGAACCGCGGCGCCGTTCATTCCGTTCACCACTGAAATGATTTTTCAGAATCTGCGGACGGATGAAATGCCGGAATCGGTGCATTTGTGCGACTTCCCGGTCGCGGATACCGGGCGCCGCGACGTGGCGCTGGAAGTCCAGATGGAAAACACCATGACCTCGGTTTCGCTGGGCCGGTTCCTGCGCTCGCAGCATTCGCTCAAAGTGCGCCAGCCGCTGGCTAAAGCGATCATCGTAATCAATGACGACGCCATCCGGAAGATGGTTGAAGCGACCGCTTCGATCATCGCGGAGGAGCTGAACGTCAAAGCGATAGTATTCAGCAGCGGCGAGGAAGATCTGGTCGTCCGCAAGGCGAAGGCCAATTTTAAAGTGCTCGGCTCCAGACTCGGCCCAAAAATGAAAGAGGCTGCCGCCCTTATCGCCGCCCTTTCATCGCAGGACATCGGCCTGATTCTGAGCGGAACGCCTTATCAGATAGAACTTGGCGGCGAAAAAATGGCCATCGGCGCGGATGATCTGATCGTTCAGCGCGAAGAAAGGCCCGGCATGACCGTCGCCACTGAAAGCGGCATCACTCTGGCGCTGGACACGACGCTGACACGAGAACTGGAGGAAGAGGGCTTCGCCAGAGAATTTGTCAGTAAAATCCAGAATCTGCGCAAAGACACCGGCCTGGAAGTTTCCGACAGAATTTCGCTGCACTACTGCCTTGACAGTTCATTCAAATCAGCCTTGATCAATTTCAGCGATTATATCTGTGCGGAAACACTGGCGGAAACACTGGCGGAAGATAAAGCGCTTGACAAGGACAGTTCTGAAGCGCTGGATATCAACGGCATTGCCTGTCTTGTCAGAATGCGGAGAAGCGCCTCGTCAAGCATGAAAAAAGGCGTCGAAGAATAAGCATCGTTTTCATGCTTGTAATCAGGTGGATAAATGCCCGGCAGAAAAACATATGAAGCGGCGATGATCCTGGCCATGACCGGGCTCTATTTCTTTTCATTTTTTCAGCGGGTGGCTATTCCCGGCGCGATCTTCAACGACATTCAAACCGAATTTGCCATTTCCGCGGTCGAAGTGACCAGGCTCAGCGCCATTTATCTGTTTGTTTACGCCGTAATGCAGCCGTTCGCCGGACTTTTAGCCGACCGTTTCGGCGGGGTCAGGGTCGTGGTTGTGAGCGGTATCCTGCTCTGCACCGGGTCTCTGCTGTTCCCGATGGCGCAGGGCGAATGGGGTTTATACCTGAGCCGGGCGCTGGTCGGTTTAGGCGCCAGCGCCATGTATTTGTGCCTGGTTAAAGAATCCGACCTTTATTTCGGCGGCAAAAACTATGCGCCGATCCTGGGTTTTCTATGTCTGCTGGGATATTGCGGCGGCCTGGTCGGCACCCGTCCGTTCCGGTTGATGGTGGAAAGTATCGGCTGGCGCAATTCATGTCTTATCGTTGCCTTTGCCACCTGCATCGTCCTGTTCCTGACCTGGATGATCATGCAGCGCATCGGCAGAAAATATGTCCCCCGGAAAGAGGAGCGGCTCTGGAGCAGCACGATTGATGTGCTGAAAAACAAACTGAACTATCCGATAATTATTACCGTTTCGCTCTCCTTTTCGATATATTTGAGCATTCAGGCGACCATCGGCCCGAAATTTCTGGAGGATATATGCGGAATTTCGCCGCTGCAATCATCCGGTTATACTTTTATCATGATGCTCTGCACCATGGGTTCGCTGCTGTTTTCCGGCATTATCAGCAAGCTGCTGAATAACAACCGGAAAGGCTTTCTGGTATTCTACGGGCTGGCCACGCTGACCGCCTCGCTGCTGCTGCTGACCGGCACCATCATGGGTTCGTCTCCGCAATTTTTTCTAGCGGCGTTCATCCTGCTGGCGCTGGCGGCCGGCACTTCCCCGGTGGTCGTACTGATGATGAAGGAAATGAATCCGCCGGAAAAAGTAGCCGTCTCGATCGGAATATTTAATGCGGCGGCTTATGTCATGGTGGCAGTCATGTCGCAGATCATCGGCAGGGTGCTGGATCTCTTCAAAGATCAGATAATTGTTACTGACAAAGCCAGAATTTATCCGGCGTCGGCCTACATTACCCTGTTCAGTATTCTGACGCTGGTCTCGCTGGCGGCGGTCGCCGCGTCATTCTACAGCCGCGAGACAAACGGTAAAAATTCAGGAGATTGTTACGGCAGACTGAAATTACGTCCCCGCAGCTGATTTGCAGTATGTTTAATTACAATTTAAACGCTTCCGGATTGATTTTTCCGCCGGAAGAGCAATTTTAAGGTTTGAATATTTAATAAAGGATCTGATCATGAGAATATTATCCGGAATACAGCCGTCAGGCGTGCCGCACATCGGCAACTACTTCGGCATGATGCGTCCGGCGGTTGAACTGCAGAAACAGGGCGAAGCATTCCTGTTCATCGCCGATTATCATGCGCTCACCACCAATCCGGCCCCTAAAGAACTGCGGGAACGCGTTCTTGGCGTGGCGCTGGACTTTCTGGCCTGCGGACTCGATCCGGAGAAAACGGTGTTTTTCCGGCAGTCGGATGTGCCGCAACATACCGAATTGACCTGGATATTGAACACTGTCACCTCGGTCGCGTTGCTGGAACGGGCACACAGTTACAAAGATAAAGTTGCCAAAGGCTTCGTGCCGAACAACGGCCTTTTTTCCTATCCGGTGCTGATGGCTTCAGATATCCTGATCTATCAGGCTAATATTGTTCCGGTGGGCAAGGATCAGAAACAGCATGTCGAGATCACCCGTGACATCGCGATTCGTTTCAACAGCATTTACGGGGATGTGCTCACGATTCCGCAGGAGAAGATCCGTGAAGATGTGGCGGTCGTGCCCGGTCTCGACGGCCAGAAAATGTCCAAAAGCTACAACAACACAATTCCAATCTTCGCCACCGAAAAAGCCATGCGCAAAACCGTGATGAGCATTGTTACCGACTCCAAAGGGCTTGAAGATAAAAAAGACCCGGACAATTGCAATATAATGACCCTGTATAAACTTTTTGCGACGCCGGAGCAGATTGGAGAAATGGAAGCGCGCTACCGCGCCGGCAACTACGGCTACGGACACGCTAAACAAGCGCTCTTTGAACTGCTATGGGTCTATTTCGAACCGATGCGCAAACGCCGCGAAGAACTTGCCAATAACCTCGATTATGTGTTAAAGATTCTCGACGAAAGCGGGCGCAAGGCACGGCACGAAGCGGAAAAAACCATGGAAAAAGTCCGCAGAGCCGTCGGTTTAAGATAAAGAAAGGTTGCCTGAATATGACCGGATCAAACCGAACAAACTGGAAACGCATTTCCAAGGAGAGCGTATTTAAAACGCGGATATTCGATCTGCATCTGGAAAAATCAGAATGCGTCCGCACCGGCGCGGTTCAGGATTTCTATTATATCCATTGCTATGACTGGGTCAATGTTATTGCTGTGACTCCGGAAAATTCACTGGTCATGATCCGGCAGTTCCGGCACGGTTCCGGCAATCTGGAAATCGAAGTTCCGGGCGGCGGAATTGACCGCCAGGATATTGATCCGGTCGCCGCCGGGGCTCGTGAACTGCTGGAGGAAACCGGATATCGCGGCGAGAACGGCAGAATTATCGGCAAAGTTTGTCCCAATCCCGCGCTCCAGAACAATCTCTGCTTTACCGTGATGTTTGACCACTGCGTTAAAGTTTCGGAGGCGCAACTGGAAGATACGGAAGAAATCGAAACCGAACTGGTCCCGACGCCGGAACTGGAAGAGCTCGTTGCCGGCGGACATATCCGGCACGGTCTGGTTTTGAATGCCATTCATTTCTTTGAAATCGAACGCAGAAAAAATTAACAGGGAGTACCCGTTTATGAAAAGTTCATTTGAACTGGCGCTGGAACGTTCCGGCGGAGCGTTGAAAGAAGTCAGCGAAGACAGGAAAAAGCAAATCGCCGAAATTGACAACCTCTGTAAATCCAAGCTGGCCGGGCTGGAAATAACCTATCAAAACAAGTTCGCCAAAGCCAGGCATAACCCGGAAGAATTCAATCAATTGGAAAATGATATGGCAGTGGAACGCGCTTCAATCATTTCCAAAGCCGAAAACGATAAAGATGCGATCAGAAGCAGGAAAAATGCCTGATACATATATATATCTTGATAACGCCGCCGCCGCCGCGCCGGAGAAAGCAATCATTGATGTTTTTGCGGCCGCCGCCATGGACTGCTATGCCAATCAGGAAGCCATTCATCAGCAGGCCTATGCTGTCAGACAGAAACTGGAAGCTGCGGAAAGAGACCTTGCCTTAGCTCTGACCGGCGATCCATCAGCAAAAGTCGTATGGGGAAATTCAGGCACGGATCTGTTTAATCTGTTCTCCCGTGCGACAATGCTGCGCAAGGGCAATATCGTCACGGCACTGGAACATCCGGCATTGCAGGCAGCGCTCAAACGAACCGGGGCGGAACTAAGAACAGCGCCGCTGCTTGACGGGAAAGTTGACATGGCGGAACTGGGTCGGATGGCTGACCGCAATACCGTGCTTGTCGCCATTCATCATGTGCAGAGCGAAACCGGCGTTATTCAGGATTTGACCGGAATCAGAAAAGTCATTGACGGATGCGCGCCGCAGGCTCTCTTTTTTTCCGATACTATTCAGTCGGCTGGAAAGCTGCAAATACCGTGGAAAGACGCAGGCCTGGATATCATTTCCGTTTCCGGGCATAAACTCGGAACGCCAGGCGGCGCCGCGCTTATTCTGCGCGCCGGCAAAGATTCCACCCGAAAAAATCTGGCGGAGTTTTTCGACAGATCCCGCAGCCGCGAATATCTGGCAGGCAGACCTGACCCAGCCGTCATGCTGACGCTGGCGCATAGCGTTAAGACTTGCGCAGTTGAAAGCGATCAAGTTCTTGCAACAGTCAGGACTATGAATCTGGAGTTGCGCAAATATCTCGCAGACCTTGAACTGGCCGGGAAAAGAAAAATCAGATTTACCGTTCCGCCGGAAGACGCCTCGCCGTTCATCCTGCATATTACCCTGCCCGGCTATGAAGGCGCGGTGCTGGTCAGAATGTTGTCCGAACAAGGCGTCACGGTCTCGTCGGGCAGCGCCTGCAGCGCCGAAAGCAATCTCCCCAGTCCGGCTTTGACGGCCATGAAATACAACAAAAAAGATGCTTTTTCCGCGCTGAGAATCAGCTTCTGGCGCAACAATTCCAGCAATGATATTCAGAGCTTCGCCGATGCGCTGAAAGCAGTCATTAGCGACTACTAAAAAACCTGCCGGTTAAAATTTAAAATTTCATGGCGCAAAAATATTTTTCGCTGTTGCATCTGGAGTACAACCGGGTAAAGTTAAGAATATGGTTTCCGGCAGATATCGTAAAAATTCATTAAGCGAGGCGCGTTATGAGCAAAAAATGTGAAGACAGCGGCAAAAAAAACGCAAATCAGGAAAAAGCAAAATTTGTCTGCAAAAAATGCGGCGCGACGGCAAACGATAAAAGCCATCTCTGCAAGCCTGAAAAAGCAAAAAAATAGGAATTTTCTTCTGAATTTGCGTTTTTTTCCATGGATTTTAACAATCGCGTAATTTGAATATCCAAAGCTGGATATTCCTTGTTGAATATTCGTCTTTTACCCCATAATCACACAATAGCAAAAGGCGCAAAGACAGAAGAACTGCGGGAGACAGTTCCGCGCGAACTCCCGGCTCCTGCTTCACGCTGCGGATACAGTCCGCTTTGGAATCCAGAAATTTTCAGGCACAAAAATCTTTTTTTATGTTGCAACTGAAGCGCAACGGAGTAAAATTAAAGAGAGATAAAAATAAGGGTTCTTACATGTTTACGGGATTAATTGAAAGTACAGGTAAAATCAAGTCAAGAACAGTTTCCGGCGGCGCCGGCAAACTGGTTATCAAAGCAGACAAGACACTGCCGGAACTGAAATTTGGCGAAAGCATCGCGATCAACGGCGCCTGTCTGACGCTGGAACGGGAACTGGCCGACGGTTCGCTGGAATTTCACACACTGGAAGAAACCCTGAGCCGGACGAATCTCGGTCAAACCGCCATCGGCGGCATCGTAAATCTGGAACGTGCTCTGAAACTGGGCGACCGGCTTGGCGGCCACATGGTCAGCGGCCATGTGGACGCAGTTGCAACGATGATCAGTCTGAAAAAAAGCGGCGCAGATTATGAATTACGAGTCAGCCTGCCGGAGCAGCTTCGCCCGTTTCTGGTCGAAAAAGGCAGCATCGCGGTAGACGGCGTCTCCCTGACTCTGACCGATGTGACAGACGACGCTTTTTCAGTGCATCTGATTCCGGTAACGCTGGATGAAACCGCGTTGAAATTCCGTCAAAAAGGCGATCCGGTCAATCTGGAAGCCGACATGATCGGCAGATATGTGCAAAAACAGCTTTCAATGATGAAAGTTGCGGATAAATCGTCAAAAGTAACGCTGGAAATGCTTAAAGACTCCGGCTGGTAACAGGATATTTCGCTATGAAATTCGGAATAAGTTATTTATATTGTCCAGTCGGCGCGGCGCTGCATACTTTCAGGTATGATCTGTTTCCCGGCGCGGAACTGCCGGAGAGCATGATGAGCCCGGCAATGAGGCCGGCCGGAATGGACATGCTCAATTTCAAAAAGATTCATTTCAGCGAACTGATGCCGAACGGCGTTTCCAGGGCGATTGTCGCGCAGGGCGAAAAAATAAAAACCGGGTTCAAAGAAGAAATGCAGCGGCTGATTAAAACTGCCGCCGGTTTGAATGCCGAGACCATCTCGATGGACTTCGGCGTCGAAAATGCCGTTACGGACGATAACTACCGCCGGGAACTGATCCGGCTGCTGAGGGCGATCGAACCGGATTTATACCGGCATGAAATAGAATTGCTGCTGCCGGTACGGATTCCGCTGCTGCCCGGAATGACAACGGAGGACTATCTCTCACTCAAGCGCGAACTCATGTGTCCGGACATTCATTTCCTGGTGGATATCCACCCGCATGAACTGGTCGGCAAAAGCGTGAATCTGCATGAACTGTTTCGCTGGTTGAAATTCAATATTAAGGCTGTAAGGTTTTTCTATGAACCGGAAACCGGAAACCGGCTGGTGGAAAAGCTTTTAACCCCGTGGCTGGACTGCCTTAAAAAGAATTTCTTTGAAGGCAGTGTGCTGCTTTGTCCGGCCTCATCGAAAATTGATGTATTTGAAACAGAAACAGCATATCTGGAAAAACTGGTCGTGGAGTTGAATAAAAGGACACAGTAAAATAATTTTAAAATATTGAAAGGGTCATGTCATGCTAAGGTTGGGTGTAAATGTTGACCATGTCGCAACTGTCCGTCAGGCGAGAAAAGCGAAATATCCCAGTCCGGTCGAAGCCGCGATAATTTGTGAGCAGACCGGAGCCTGGGGCATCACAGCGCACCTGCGCGAAGACCGCAGGCACATGGTGGATGCTGATATGGTACTGCTGAAACAGAAAATTTCACGGCTGAATATGGAAATGGCCGTTACTGATGAAATGCTGAAAATAGCCTGTTCGCTCAAACCGCACAGTTCCTGTCTGGTTCCGGAAAAACGGCAGGAATTGACGACCGAAGGCGGCCTGGATGTCGCCGGCAATCTGGCAAGAATTACCGAAGCGGTTAAGATCCTCCATCATGAAGGCATTATCGTAAGCTTATTCATAGACCCGGACAAGCATCAGGTCGAAGCCGCGCAGGCGTCAGGAGCGGAGTATATTGAAATGCACACCGGCAGGTTTGCCGATACCGCCGGGGCGGAGCAGCGCAAGGAACTTGACCGTCTGATCAGGGCGGCGGAACTGGCAAATTCCATCGGGCTGAATGTCAACGCCGGTCACGGTATTGATTATGTAAATATTCAGGGTATTCTGGAAATTCCTTATCTCAAGGAATTGAATATCGGACACAGCATTGTCGCCCGCGCGGTCATGACCGGCATCGGCCAGGCGGTAAAGGAAATGCTTGATTTGATGAAACCGTATAATAAATAAAGCCAGGGAATTCAGGAGGCAGAATTCAGGAGGCAGAATAATAAAGGCAAAGTATAAGACCGGAAATCAGGAGATAGGAGAAGTGGAAACAAATAGTAAAACAAATTCAAAAGTCAATGGTTCCGCTTCTATTCTGAATTTTAACTTCTGTCTTCTGAATTCTGAATTTAAATCTTCCATTCTGACTCCTGTCTCCTGACTTCCGGATTTATGATAGCGTTTAAAAACATAGAACGATGAAACAAAGATATTAAAAAAGGGGGGATTATGCCTGTTACACTGTTGCAGAATATTCTGGAGAAAGGCGTAAGTTCCGATGCGTCGGATATTCATATAAAAGAACATTCCCCCATTGCCTACCGCATTGACGGAGATATGATCAGCAGCGATTTTATTCCGGATGTGGAAATGCTGGAACGCTTTATTTCCCAGGTCGCCAATCCGGATCAGATTGAATACTTCAAAAAGACCGGCGACCTTGACCTGTCCCATTTCGAGGACGGAGTCGGGCGTTTCAGGGTGAACGCCCATCGTCAGCGGAATATGCTCTGCCTTAATTTCCGTTATGTAAAAAATAAAGTGATGACCTTTGAACAGCTCGGCCTGCCGCCGGTACTGACACAGATTTCAGAATACCCGCGCGGCATTGTCATTCTTACCGGCACGACCGGATCGGGCAAGTCAACTTCAATGGCGGCAATGCTGGAGCATATTAACAGCACGCTGCGCCGTCATGTAATCACCATCGAAGACCCGATAGAATATGAATTTGAAGATAAAATGTCTTTTTTTGAACAGCGCGAAGTAGGTCTGGACACAATTTCCTTTCCCAGCGCGCTGAAACATGTGCTGCGGCAGGACCCGGACATTATCATGGTCGGTGAAATGCGCGACCGCACCAGCTTTGAAGCCGCATTGCAGGCTGCAGATACCGGTCATCTGGTAATGACCACCCTGCACGCTTCCAACGCCACGCAGACCATCAACCGCATCCTGGACTTTTTCGAACAGGGGGAACAGCCCGCCATCCGGGAAGCTCTGGCATTGAACCTGGCGGCAATCATATCGCAGCGGCTGATACCGAAAGCCATCGGCACCGGACGCGCTCCTGCCTGTGAAATCATGATTAATACTCCGATGATAACCAAACTGCTTCAGGAAAACCGGCTGGAAAAACTGCCCATGGCGGTTGCCGCCGGACGCAATGACGGCATGGTTTCATTCAATCAGTGCCTGTATGATCTGGTGGATAACGGAATTATTACCGAGGAAGACGCGCTGGAATCATCCGACAACCCGGAAGCGCTGAAGATGAACTTCCAGGGTATTTTCCTCTCCGCCGGGGACAATCAGATTATCGGCTGAGGAAAAAACAGCTTGGGCATTTTATGTGCTCATCAAGCTTTTTAGCGCGGCAGAAAAAGCCACTGTACGCTGATTTAAAAATGTTTTAAATTGGCAGAGATTGCAACTGGAAGAAAACAAATAATCCACTATATTAAAATATAATTTTGAATTAGTGGAGGATTCTTATGTATATCAAGCGAAGTTTGAAGCAGGCTTTTTTAGATGCCGGTCAATTTTTCCCGGCATTGCTGGTGACCGGAGCGCGGCAGGTTGGAAAGACGACTTTTCTGCGCAATAATGCGGAGCCCGGTCGGCGTTTTGTTTCTCTTGATCCGCTGGATGTGCGCATGCTTGCGAAAGAAGACCCCCGGCTCTTTCTGGCAAACAATCCGCCGCCGGTCATTATTGATGAAATCCAATATGTCCCGGAACTGCTGCCGTACATCAAGCAGATTATTGATGAAGCACGGAATAAAGATTCCGGAACTGCCAGAGGAATGTTCTGGCTGACCGGGTCGCAGCAATTTGAATTGATGAAAAACGTGTCAGAATCGCTGGCCGGACGGATCGGAATATTCAACCTTTACGGATTATCCAGCCGGGAAATGAATGGCGTCTCAAGTGCGCCGTTTATGCCGGAACATTTTTCCGCGGAAACAATGCCGCCAAAAACGCCGGGAGATTTTTTCGCCAGCCTCTGGAAAGGCAGCTTCCCGGAAATCGCCGTCTCGGAAAATCCCTTGAAATACTGGACAAAATTCTATCAGTCATATCTGCAAACTTATCTGTCGCGCGATGTCCGCGACCTGACTCAAGTGGCTGACGAACACCGCTTCTATGCGTTTTTGAAAGCGGCGGCGGCGCGAACCGGGCAAATGCTCAATTATTCCAGCCTGGCGCGTGACGCCGAAATCAGTCAGCCGACGGCCAAAAGCTATCTTTCGATTCTGGAAACTTCCGGCATCGTGAAACTGCTTTATCCGTATATGAAAAACCGCACGAAACAGATGATTTCCGCGCCGAAGCTTTACATGCTTGACACGGGACTCGCCGCGTATTTGACCAGCTGGAACACCCCGGAAACCCTGATGGACGGCGCGGCGGCAGGGCATTTGTTTGAAAGCTGGTGTTTCTCCGAAATTCTTAAGAGCTACGCAAATGCCGGCATCGAACCGGACTTCCATTATTATCGCGACAAAGACGACAATGAGATTGACCTGATTATTGAGCGGGACGGAACTTTGTATCCGGTGGAATTCAAAAAAGCGGCGACAGTGAAGCGGGACGATGTGAAATCATTTTCCAAACTGGCAGTTTTCAAACAACCCGTCGGAATGGGCGCTCTGGTCAGCCTGTATCCGGACTGCCAGCTCATAAAAGAAAATGTCCGCACCATTCCGGCTGCGGCGCTGTAAATAGTGGACAGTAAAAGTTGAGGCATGGAAAATGTGAGATGATGTGGCGTAAGGCGGAGACAACGGGTTTCAGGATTTGTATTTCCTCCGTGTCTCCGAGCCTCCGCGTGAAACGTTCCGGGAAGCTTCAACTACCATGGATCAATCTTCGTTGCGGCGGCCGGTCAGAGATAAGATCAAACTCAGCAACTGGGCCATGGCGACGGCGGCAGAAGCAACATAAGTCATGGCGGCGGCGTTCAGCACTTTTCTGGCAGGCTCCAGTTCATCTTTCTCCAGAATATCACAGGAGCCGAGAAGAGTGAGCGCCCGGCTGCTGGCATTGAACTCAACCGGCAGCGTGATCAAATAAAACGCCACCGCGCAGGAAAATAGAATTATCCCCAGATGAATCAACACCGGTATATGAAAGAAGAATCCCCCGATAGCCATCCATGGCCCCAGCGTGGAACCGATATTTGCGACAGGAACCAGCGCGCCGCGCAATCCCAGCGCGGCATAACCGACTTTGTGCTGAATAGCGTGTCCGGTTTCATGCGCCGCAACGCCGATCGCCGCAACCGAAGCGCTGCCATAAACGGATTCCGACAACCGCAGGGTACGGCTGGACGGATCGTAATGATCGGAC
This sequence comes from Lentisphaerota bacterium, assembly GCA_037144075.1. Lineage (GTDB taxonomy): Bacteria > Verrucomicrobiota > Lentisphaeria > Victivallales > Victivallaceae > CAIPAT01. The sequence goes on from JBAWXM010000032.1 coordinate 14,724, forward strand.
AATTCACCTTCCACGGCTTCAACCGGAACGTCAGTCAGGCCGTTGTCATCAAGAATTATCCTGGCAACTTCAGCCCCGGTCAATCCCCGGACATTGTTCTGCTGACTGTAATGGCTGAATGTGGATTTAACTTTAAACTGGGCATACATTGCGAAAATAAAGGCCGGCAGAACCAGAACTAAATCATAAACAGTAAACATAATTAAAATTCCTTATTATCAATTCTTGAACGCATAATATAATATTTAAAACAGCTAAAATCAATAGCGCCGATGTGTGAAAATATATTACTGCGCGCGATGAACGATTACGCCGTCCTGAAGCTGAACTACAGAATCCGCTAGGGCGGCTATTTTATGGTCATGGGTAATCATGATAATCGTTCTGCCGTTCTGTTCGCTATGCAGTTCCTGAAAAATTTGCAGGATTCCCGCCCCTGTTTTGGAATCCAGATTGCCGGTAGGCTCATCGGCCAGGATCAGGTCAGGGGAGTTGATTAATGCCCGCGCAATCGCGGCGCGCTGCTGTTCGCCGCCGGAAAGCTCCGCCTGATGATGCTTCATGCGGTCTTTCAAGCCGACCCGTTCCAGCAGAAATTCTGCTTTTTCCATCAGGCCGCTGCGGGTCAGCCGACCGAGCATTCCGGGCAGCGAAACGTTCTCCAGGATATTGAGTTCCGGCAGCATGTGATAGGCCTGAAAAATAAAGCCGATGCGTTCATTGCGGAAGCGGTTTGCCTGCCTGCTGCCGAGTTTAGAATATTCGATGCCGTCGCAGACGATCCGGCCTTTGTCCGGACGCTCCAGCGTGCCGAGCAGATTGAGCAGCGTGGTTTTACCGCTGCCGGAAGCTCCAAGCAGAGCGGTCCAGGAACCTTTTTTCACCTGTAAATTCACGCCGTCCAGCACCTGAATGGTCTTTTTACCCATCCGGAAGCTTTTATACACATCAGACGCTTCGAGGAAATAGCCGGTGTCTTCTGTCATGTTATTGCTCCTTATTCACGCAACGCTTTTGCCGGATCGAGTTTAGCCGCGCGCCACGCCGGGATTACCCCGCCGACCGTACACAGCAGTATGGAAACCACGACAATAAAAATTATGTCGCCGGTAACGATATGTGCGGGAAGTTCATTAAAATAGTAAAATTCCTTCGGAAAAAGTTCCTGTCCGGTAACTTTGGAAACTAGGCGTAGAATGTCATTCCGGTAATAAACCACCCCTACCCCCATAATAGTGCCGCAGACGCTGCCGATTACTCCAACCATCAGCCCCTGCATAATAAACAGCCGCATGACGGTTCCGGAAGATGCCCCGACCGCTTTCAGCAGGCCGATTTCGCGGGTTTTCTGCACAACAACTGTAATCAGGGTATTGGTGATGCTGAATGCCGCCACCAGAACAATGAACACCAGCAGAAAAAACATCATATTCTTTTCCACCGCCAGCACCCCCAGCAGGCGCTGGTTGATCTGCTTCCAGGTAAATACCCGCATTGACGGGATTTTCTGGCGGATGGCATCGGCGGCGGCTTCGATCTTCATCGGCTCTTTAACCCAGCCGTAAACGCAGTTCGCCGCGCCCCACGGCAGTTCGAACAGTTCGTCCGAGTCCTCCAGATTCATAAAGAGGATGTTCTGGTCGAAGTCATATTTGCCGAACGAATACAAACCGGAAACTTTAAATTCTTCCGGCAGGTAAATGTCTTTGGATTTGGCCATCTCAAACGATCCGTCTTTCTTAACGTCAATCATTCTGGCGAGTTTTGACGGGGAATGTATCAGAATCTTGTCGCCGACGCCGACCCGCAGTTCATCCGCGATGGATGAACTGAGAATCACTTCATTTTTAGCCAGACTGTATTTCCCGGCAACAATAAAGTCTTTAAGTTTGAAAGAATCTTTTACCTGGCCGGGATTGAATCCGATCACAGCTTTAGGCACAAAAACCTTGTCTTTCTGAATGAGCGCCGGCTGATTAACGATGGCTGCTCCTTCGCCGCCGGCAGACTTGATCGCCTTTATGACGATTTCCGGCTCCCGGATACCGCCGAAATCGTTATAGATTTGCAGATGGGCGCGGGTTTCCAGCAGCTTATCCCGCATCAGGTCGGTAAAGCCGGTCATGACCGCCAGCACAACAATCAGCACCGCCACGCCAAGCGTAACGCCGATAATCGAAATACAGGTAATCACGGAAACAGTATTGCGTTTCGGCTTAAGGTAGCGCCGCGCCAGAAATAATTCAGTCCGGATATTATTAATCAAGTTTTAAAGCCTCTATTTAATATTGAATTTATAATATACCCCTTTTAACGATATTTTAAAACCTATATTGAAAATTCTGTTTTTGGCATGATATTTATAGGCTGACTATAACAGACTGGAGCATAGATATTTTGAAAGCGATAAATAACGGATTCAGCATGAAAAAGAGTGAGAAAAAACCTGAACTGCTGGCGCCTGCCGGGAACCTGGCCTGCGCTCTGACAGCTTTTGACTGCGGCGCCGACGCAGTCTATGCCGGTCTGAGCAAGTTCAACGCCAGAGAGCGCACTGAAAACTTTTCCATGGAGGAAATGTCCAAACTCATCGCTTACGCCCGGCTTCACAACCGGAAAGTCTATGTTGCCTTGAATACACTGATCAAAGAATCCGAACTGCCGGAACTGGTGCAGCATCTCGCCGGCCTGGCCCGCCTGCAGCCGGACGCGGTTATCGTGCAGGATATTGGCGTACTGCGGATAATACGCGAATACTTCCCGTCGCTGAAGATTCATGCCTCCACCCAGATGGGATTTCACAACTCTCCCGGCATTGAACTGGCCGCCGAACTCGGAGCTTCCAGGGTAATCCTGGAACGCCAGGTGACGCTGGACGAATTGCGCAAACTTGCGGAAAAATCGCCGCTGGAACTGGAAGTTTTTGTTCACGGCGCCCTCTGCTGCTCCCTTTCCGGACAATGTATCTTCTCATCCTGGATGGGCGGCTGGAGCGGCAATCGCGGCAAATGCAAACAACCCTGCCGCAGACGGTTTTACGGCCGTTCCGGCAATGGATTTTTCTTTTCCACGAAAGATCTCTATACTTTAGAGATGATTCCTCAACTCAAGGAAATCGGCGTGGCGTCGCTGAAGATTGAAGGGCGTCTCCGCAAGCCGGATTATGTCATGAATGTCGTTACCGCCTACCGCATGATTCTTGACGCCGAAGGCGCCCCTGACCAGGATTTGATTAAGAAGGCTAAAAATATCCTGACCAGCACTTATGGCAGGAAATGGTCGGAAGGTTTTTATACCGCAAAATCATCCGCCGAACTGATTCAGCACGACTCGCTGGGAACTGCCGGCATGCTCTGCGGTAATGTAATTGAAGTCGAGCAGTACGGATTTAAGATGGAAGTCATGCGCCGGGTGCATATCGGCGACCGCATCCGCATTCAGCCGCAATCCGGCGATGAAGGTCCCGCGCTGACTGTTACGAAAATGATGATAGACAACCATCCGGTTAAATACGCCGGACGCGGCGACATCTGTTTCATCTGCTGCGACAAGGAAATCCGTGACCAGGGCATGGTTTATAAAATCGGTCAAAGCAGTGATGAAATGCTGCCGCGCATGGCGTCCCTGCCACTGGCCCGCGCCGGACTGGACTTTAATATCAAAGTAGCCGCCGCCGGTTTCGAGATAACCGTAGGCAACGGCTTGAACCGCACCTGGACTAAAGATATTCAACTAGCTCCGCCGGCGAAACACTCGCTGGCCGCCGCGCAGTTGATTGAAGAGTTCGCCGCCAGCCGTTCTGAAGTATTTTCCCCCGGCAATATCTCCGCCGAAGTGGACGGCAATTTTTTTGCGCCGTCCAGCGTGCTTAAAGAAATCCGCCGCGAATTCTGGCAATGGGTGGAAGCGAATATTACTCCTGATGAAACTTTCGGTTATATCGCAGTGGCAATGGAACGTTTCCGCCGCGACTATCTGGCGATGTACAAGGCTTCCGTCCAGCATGAAGCTGAATCCGTGCTGATCCGTCCTGACGGCTGCACCCCGGCTAAACGCAGCGGGCACGTCGCCTGTTCCGTGTTTGACGCGAGCAAAAAAACCGACGAAGCCGTGTTGCCGTGTTTCTGCGCCGAAGACCGCCTGAAAGGCCTGGCGACCCGCATTGCCGAAGCCTACCGCATCGGCATCCGCCGTTTCCGGGTATCCTCGCTTTACGGGCTTAAAATGTTCAAAGACTATCCGGACGTCAAACTGATTGCGTCATTTTCACTGCCGGTATGCAATTCCATGGCGGTTAAAGAACTGGAAAGATTCGGCGTCAGCCGCGTTCAGGCCTGGATTGAACTGGAAAAAAGCGAAATCGAGAATCTGGTTGCCAAATCCGTGCTGCCGGTGGAAATTTACCGTTATGGCCGCCCGGTTCTGCTGGCGACCAGAGCGGCAATTCCGGCCGACGGCCATATTCACGACATCAAGCACAACAGCTTTTCAGTCCGCCATGACCCGAAAGCCGGACTGACGTATGTTTATTCCAAAGCCGTAATGTCCATTCCGCGGGTTGCTGGAACTGTAGATTTCTACGACCTGTCAAACGCCTATTGGAATGAAGAAGACACCGCAACATTCAACTTCGATCTAGGCCTGATGTAATTTCTTTATGTGAATACGCTTATGCAACTTCTGAACGGCATCAGACCGCATGAAAAAAGTAATCAGCGATGAGATTACAGCTTTATCCGGAAAAACCAGCAGGTTATACAACGGTCTTTTTTCAATATTCCACTTTGAATGCCATGGACTGTCAGACATAAAATTCAATTCTTCAAATTTTCCGGATTCACAAGCATCTTCCATTACTTTGCTGAATAATAAATTGCCCGGCGAAAAATCAACATAGTCCTCATCATAACCGATTTTATGGACATACAAAGAACGGTTTGACCTGATTGAATACTGTCCGGCAATGATTTTGCCGTCCGCTTCAAGAAAATTGAAATGCATCATATCGTAAGCGGCAAAGAGTTCAGCCGCGTCAGTAAACAGCCTTGCATTCGACTGATCGGCCTTCAGCGAGCTTGACTGCTGGCCTTTCCAGTTCTTATGTTCCACTTCAAGAAAACGCGCGGCATTTTCACGCGGCGAAAAACTATTGTCGCAGATTGTAAATTTTACATTGTCAAGTTCATTCAGCTTCCGGGTATTCCGATTCAAATACTGGCGGAATTTTGCGGACAGTCCTGCCCGATATTTTTCCGCGCCGGCCGGCAGCGGCATGATGCTTTGAAATCCGGCCGGCTTTTCCACAACGCACATTTTCCTTTTCTGCCGGGTAAAGTAAATCATTGACGGAGAATGCGCCGGAACATACTTGAAACTGAAAAAAGGATAAACCGACGGGATGTTGCACAGATAATCAAAAAATACGCCCAGCACATCCTCCCGCCCCTGAAGCGTCAATGCGTCAACCGATTTGGTATGCAGAATATCGTAAGGCAATTTGAAAAGCAGCGGCGAGTACTTGATCAACTTGTACGCATAGCCGGCAATCAGCGGAAAAACGCCAACGAGTTGTTTCCCATCATAGGCAAAAAGACAAACCCAGGTCTCAGGATAAGCCACTTTATGCTTAAAAAATGAACTCATCCACGGATATGAAAGCATCGGCGTTAATCCGGCAGACCGGGAAAAAAGTTCAGCCCACGCATCGGCATGTTCAGCTAAATCTTCAATGGTTCTGACATCAACAATCCTCATTCCGGCTGGCGGATTAAATTTCCACGCAGCCGGCAAAATATTCAGCGCCGGAATTCTTCCTGGCAATAATCCCATGAAACTTTCTCCACCAATTAAATAACCGGCGTCTTTGTGACGAATTATCTTCTTTAATGGAGAAAATATATATACTGCAACTTAAAATTCAAATAAAAGAGACTTTATTTCCAGTATCTGTTGCGGAAAAACAGCGCGACATTGACCAGACCGATCATCACCGGAACTTCAACCAGCGGACCGATTACGGCCGCAAAGGCTGCCCCGGAATTAAGACCGAAAACCGCCACCGCCACCGCAATTGCCAGTTCAAAATTATTGCTGGCGGCGGTAAACGCCAAAGTCGTGGTCCTGCCATACCCTGCCCCGGCTTTTCTGCCCATCCAGAAAGAAACAAGAAACATGATCACAAAATAAACCAGCAACGGAATCGCAATACGGATAACGTCCAACGGAATCTGCACAATCAGCTTACCCTTGAGACTGAACATGACAACTATCGTGAACAGCAGTGCAATCAAGGTAATCGGGCTGATCTTTGGAACAAACGAAGCATGATATCTTTCGCGACCGACCAGCTTCACCCCGATAAAGCGGGTCAATGCTCCGGCAAGAAACGGAATGCCGAGGTAAATAAAAACGGTCTTTGCAATCTGGCCGATACTGAAATCAACCACGACTCCCTTGAGCCCGAACAACGGCGGCAGGACGGTAATAAAAATCCAGGCGTAAACGCTGAAAAACAGCACCTGAAAGATACTATTGAACGCCACCAGTCCGGCGGCATATTCAGTATCGCCTTCAGCCAGGTCATTCCAGACAATAACCATGGCGATACAGCGGGCTAAACCAATCATGATCAGCCCGACCATATATTCCGGATAACCGCGCAAAAATACAATGGCGATCACAAACATCAGCGCCGGGCCAACCACCCAGTTCTGCACCAGAGAAATTCCAAGAACTTTCTTGTTGCGGAATACATCGCCCATCTCCTCGTATCTGACTTTGGCAAATGGCGGATACATCATCAGAATCAAGCCGATGGCAATGGGAATGTTCGTAGTTCCGACTGAAAATATATTGACAAAATCCTCAATACCAGTAATAAAATATCCCAGTCCGATACCCAGCGCCATTGCTCCGAATATCCACAAGGTCAGGTAACGGTCGAGAAACGATAATTTTCGCGAGATATGATAGGCCATAATATAACACTCCTTAAATTATTAATTTTACCGGCAGCAGCTTTTCTTAGACTCGTCACGCTCCCCTGCCCTGCAACAGGAACTGCTCTTGATTGAATTGCCCAGCGCCGCTCTCACATGCTTGCTCATGAACGAATCAGCGCCCCGCTGTAAAGACTCGCCTACCGCAACGGCATTTTTTATTTTCTCTTCAGACAAACCCAGTTCTTTCGCTTTATTCAGGTGATAAGTAAAACATGGCTGGCAGTGGGCGGTAACTGACGCCCCGACAGCTATCAATTCCTGAACCCTTTCGTCATTGCCATCTTCCTGAGTTTTAATGACGGAGATATTAAGGCTGGTTATGTAATCACTAAGCTTCTCATTTTTGGGGAGAAGTTCAATGATTGCGCAATACAACGGATCATTCCATTCAGTCATTTTATCAATATAACCAGACTTCTTATCAAATTTGAATTCCGTAAAACCTGCGTCTTTTATCATCTTTTCCGTTTCATCAATCAAGACAGCGCCGGCGACACAACCGACAAGCGCGGAAACTGACTCAGCGACATTCTCCGGCAGCGGTTTCAGTAATGCCAGATCGGACACGGCGGCACGGCCTCCCGGTTTAAGCGCCCGGAAGATTTCTTTCCAAACCTGCGGTTTGTCCGGCGACAAATTGATTACACAGTTGGAAATAACCGCATCAATACTGTTGTCCGCGATTGGCAGATGTTCAATTTCGCCAAGCCGGAACTCGACATTTGTCAACCCGGTTCTGTTAGTAAATTGATTGATGTTATTTCTTGCCTTCATCAGCATTTCGTGCGTCATATCGACCCCGATTGACTTGCCGGCCGAACCTACCTTTTCAGCAGCGATGAAAACATCAAAGCCGCCTCCGGAACCAAGATCCAGCACGACTTCTCCCGGCTTCAAAGCGGCAATTGCAGTTGGATTGCCGCAGGAAAGTCCCATGTTTGTTCCTTCCGGCAATGAAGCGAGCTCTGCTTCGGTATACCCAAGACCGGCGGCAAGTTTCTCCGGATCTTCAATCCCGCAGCATGAAGTGTTCGCGCCGCAGCATGAAGATTTCTCGCTAACCGCAATTTTGGAATAAGCATCTCTGACGTAATTATGGACATCTTCTGATTTTTCAATTTTAGTCGACATTCTTTCAACTCCTGCTTTTATATTTTCCAATTAAAAAGTTATCAAAAAATAGATTCCGGCAACCATTAATATAGTTCCGGATATCCATCGAATCACAACATCGGCGCCTTTGGCGGCCAGACCGACTTTCCCTGATGATACTCTCAGGTCGATACAATTTTTTTCTAACAGATTATTCATGATTGTACTTCTTTTCAGTTATTGGATTTTACGTTTTGACCAAAGCAGAAGCGTCGAGCTGAAGACGACAGTCAAGCAACCCGCCTCTTGAAATATAAGCGCCACTATTGGCGTCATTAGTCCAATTACACTAAGCGATAACCCGATAACATTGTAAATTATGGAAAAGAAGATATTCAATTTAATACGTCGCAGAACCTTGCCTGACATCCATATAAAGTCTGCTACCCCCGATATATTGTCGTTCATCAGAGTAACATCAGCGCTTTCTATTGCCACATCCGTTCCGGCTGCGCCCATGGCAATTCCGACATCGGCCAATGCAAGCGCAGGCGCATCGTTAATTCCATCGCCGACCATCCCTACAACATGACCTTCATTCTGTAGCTTTCTGACAAAATCCTGCTTCTGCTCCGGCATCAATCCGGCTTGAAAATCGTCAACGCCAATTTCTCCGGCCACAGCGGCGGCAACTTGCTGATGATCGCCGGTCAGCATGGTTATTCTTTTTATTCCCATTGCTCTAAGTAAGCGAATTGTTTCAGGTATCTCCGGACGAACTTCATCGGCAATAGCCAGCAGACCAACAATACTGTCGCCGCATGCTATAAGAACGGCAGTGCGTCCATTCTTCGATTGAAGCTCAACTTCATGTTCAACAGAAGCGCTCAAAGCAATGCCGGAATCTGTTAAAAAAGATGATTTGCCGACAAGAATCCTCTCTGAGTTCCATTTTGCTTCAACCCCCATTCCGGTTGCGCTTGTGAAATGCTCAGGGGCTGGAATCTCAAGCTTTCGCTCTTTGCCAACAGCCAGAATGGAACGCGCCAGCGGATGCTCGGAGTATTTCTCGGCAATACATGCCATTTTAATAACGTCATCTTTAGTCGAACCGTTAAAAGCAATAATCTCAACTACTTTGGGTTTGCCGAATGTGAAAGTTCCAGTCTTGTCCACAAGCAGGTGATCTATTTTGTGTCCAAGTTCCAGGAATATGCCGCCTTTGATGAGAACCGCCCTGCGCGCCAGATTGGAAACGCCCGCAGTTACGGCTGTAGGCGTAGCTATCGCGAACGCACATGGACATGCCACAAGCAGAACCGAGACTGCCACCTTTACGTCGCCGGAAATCGCAAACGCAATAATTGCAAGCACAATCACGGTCGGCAGAAACCATGTAGTGAAACGATCCGCAATATTCTGGATGGGGGCGCGCGTGTCCTGCGCATCCTGCACCAGATGAACAATCTTTGCCAGAGTAGTGCCTTCACCTACTTTTTCCGTCCGGACATCAAGCCGGCCTGATTCATTCAGCGTTCCGCTGAAGACATTGCTGCCGGGTAATTTATCCACCGGCATGGACTCGCCGGTGATAGGTGCCTGATTGACGCTGCTGGCGCCGGCGGTCACAACGCCGTCCACCGGAATTCGCGTACCGGGTTTGACTACGACAATATCTCCTGCCTGAAGTTCGGAAACAGGCGCTGCTACCTCTTCGCCACCCTTGCGGACTATAGCCATCTTCGGAGCAAAATCCAGAAGATCGCTGATGCTGCGGCGGGTCTTTGCCAGAGTGTAGGATTCCAGAGCACCGGCAGCAGCCATTATGAAGACAATAATTGCCGCCGGCCTGAATTCTCCGATGGCAAGGGTTGCAACCAGAGCCACAGCAACAAAAACATTGACCGTAATCTTTCCTTTAAAAATATCCTTGAATCCGGCAATAAACCTTTGAAAACCGCCGAATACCGTAGCAAATATGGCAAGCGAGGCATTGACGTAATAAGGTCCGAGTTCCCAATGGGCAAGCATCCAGCTCCCAATGGTCAGCAACGCGACAGCCACCGGAACAATGGACAAAATTACAATATCATGATATCTGCTATTCAGGTTCTCGTTATTATTGCTCATTCAATTATCTTTTCATTTTTTTACTGAATTTGAAGCAGGCGGCAAATCGCTCTTCCCCTTGCTTTTTTCGGTTTTACTCTTGCCATTGTCTTGCTTAGAATTGCATCCGCAACTTTCTCCGGAGCCGCAACAGCCTCCAGTCTTCGTCATTGATTCCCAAATCGCCGCAAAAATTCCAGACTTCTTCTTTTTGTTGTTACTGTCCGACATAGTCTTTCTCCTTTTTAGTTATTTCAGCTGAGGGTAAACCTTCTATAAATTTTTTAATCTCATCTCTTACCCGCCGGTAGCAATTCAATTTTTCTTCTTCATCAGTCAAATCTTTAGCCAGTTTCGGCGGATCATCGAAACCTATATGAACCACTTTGGCTTTCGCCGGAAAGAACGGGCAAGTCTCATGGGCGTGACCGCAGACAGTTACGACATAGCCAAAGTCAATTCCATTCAAGTCGGTCAGCAGTTTCGATTTATGTCCGGAGATATCCACCCCGGCTTCAGCCATTACCTTCACCGCATATG
>JBAWXM010000033.1:0-25206 GCA_037144075.1 Lentisphaerota bacterium
GCGCAATTGTTCGGAAGTCAGGTTCCCCCTTGCATCCCTCCTCCGGAACTTTTTTGACGGATAGAATGACGGATATTCTCTTCTGTTATTCTGAATATTCTTTGTGTTAATAATAAGAGACTTATGAAAATGGCCGCATGAAAATCTTTCTAAAAAAACAAGAAAATGACGAATAGTAGTACGAAAAGACACGAACTAAAACTAAAACCATAAGTCAGTGAATTTTCGAGTGGAACGCAAAAATTCACTGACTTGTATTTTCGCTTTGTTTTCCAGCTTCATTATTTTCGTGCTTTTTCGTGCTTTTCGTGGTTAACGTTTGTATTTATCCCTGTCTTCTGTCTTTGTGCCATTCTGACTTCTGCATCAAAACGTCGCCCACATTTTTTCATTGCCTTTTACGCTCCATAGCAGAAACGGACCGCACAGCAGTTTGAACAGGCGGGAAAACAATTCCCGCAGGGCAAACACCCGGAGACAATGCAGCGCCATAAACAATTGCCGCCGTTCATACGACAGCAGCAATCTGCGCCGGAGCGGAATTCCGTGCCGGCGCGCAAACTCATATATGGACTGAATAGTTTCCAGACGCTGGAGATAATTATTTTTCATGGACTTGCATTCGCCATGCATTGCCGCCGCCGAAAGCACACGCGGAATGATTGCAAGCTCTGCCGAATCGCAGAACCTCAACCATAATTCATAATCCATTGAATTAGGTTTGTCCTCCCGCACGTATCCGCCGGCGCGGTTCCACAGCGATTTCCGCCAGAATGTCGACGGCTGCGGAGAAAAAAAACAATCTTTGCCGCCTAATACCCAGAAATTGACAATGCTCCAGTTGGTATTCATATAGGCTTTACTGATAAAAGTTTTGCCTTCGGCGATGTAGCGCGATTCCATATCTCCGGAAACCCATTCGCATTCCGGATGGTCGCAAAAGTACTGGCCAATAGTTTTTAACGTACCCGGCAGCAGTTGATCATCGCTGTTCAGCCAGCAGAGAATTTCCCCGGTCGCCCGCTTGAAGCCGGCATTAATTGCCGCGGACTGGCCGCCGTCCGGACGGCTTTGCCAGTACGCCAGGCGCTGCTCGTACTGCTTAATGATTTCAACCGAGTTGTCCGTGCTGCCGCCATCCATGATTATATATTCCAGACCGGGATAATCCTGATACAGCACGGACTTGATGGTCTGCTCCAGAAACTGCCCCTGGTTATACGACGGCGTGACAATGGTTATTTTAGGATACATGTTCTTTAATTCAGATTAGACTTTCATAGATTTTTTTAGTTTCAAAGGCGTTTTTTTCCCATGAAAAATATTTCAATCGCTCAAAACCTTTACTTCTCATGTCGCTTCTTTTCTTCTCGTCATATATCACTCTTTTTACTTTGTTCATTATAGAGAATTCATCAACCGGATTAAAATATTCAGCGGCATCCAGGGCCACTTCCGGCAGGGAACTTGAGTTGCTTAATATAGCGGGACAGCCGCAAGCAAATGATTCAAGCACAGGAATGCCAAAACCCTCATATAATGATGGGAAAATAAATGCAAGGGCTTTTCTGTACAAACTTACGAGTGTTCTATCTTTTTCGAATTTTTGATAAATAATTTTGTTTTCACAAGATAAATCTTTAAAGAGATTAGTTTCTTCCAAACTGAAAATATTTCCTCCGCCGCAAACGAGATATAAGTTGTTATCCAAGCGAAGCAAAGGTGCTATTGCTTTGACAAATATCCTGAAATTCTTGTAAGAAAACCTGTTCCCGATATATAAAATGTACTTTTCAGGTAATTTAACATCAGAATCTAACTCATAATCAGCCAGAGAGTTCCCAAGGTATATCACTTTTATTTTTTCTGCATCAATCCCATATAACTTAATGATATCCTGTTTGGTGTTTTCTGATATAGCAATAATCGCATTGGCCTTTTCTGCAACAGACCGCTTATTCGCTATAGTTGAATCTTCAGCCGGAAATTGTTCAGGATATAATTCATATATCATATCATATATTGTAAGAACAAATGGCTTATTATTTAAATATTCTAAAAAATACGGATCGTAGTACGTCGGATGAAAGACATCATATTTTCCATTTCTGATCATTCTAATTGAAGTATTTCGATTCGTATTGACACCATATATTAAATCGATTCTTTCAAGCGCGTTGTATAGCCTTGATTTACCCTTAAAGTTTAATCCGAAACAAAAATCATTAAAATTTAAAACTTTTCTACGGCGGGCTAATGCCAAATTTAAGATATATTCATTGCCTGAAGATTTAAGCCACAGTTTACTGGAAAAGTTATTGTCTTGATCCAGTTGTTTAATTAATTCACAATAATATCTGGATATTCCACCAAATTTTTGCACAAATATCTGATGGTCAAAAAGAATCCTGATCGCCATTTATTTTCCCTGCCAGTTATTCTTCACTTTGATCTCAGTCGTTATTTTTAATTTTATCAATCCACCATGCCGCAATCTCTTTAATCGAATCATCTATGCTGATTTGCGGTTCCCATCCGATTTCTGTATGGATTTTGGTATAAGAACCAACGACCATGCGGTTTTCTACCGGGCGGAGCAGGCTTTGGTCAATCCGTATCGCGGGATTACAGTCGGCGGCGGTGGTGAATTTTTGGATTATATCGGAAATCGAATGGCCGTTGCCGCTGCAAACATTGTAAATATTCCCATGAACTCCATGCTTAAACAGCATGTAATAAGCTCTGACTACATCCCTGACATCAACAAAATCACGGACAATACTGGCATCGCCGGTGGTTATTTCGGTTATTTTCCCGCAAACATATTCAGCTACTTTCCTGGCAATAGCGCCTACTACGAACCGGCTGTCCTGCCCAATGCCGATATGATTGAAAGAGCGGGTGCAGATAATGTCCAGCTTAAATCCGTTTACATAAACCAGCGACATATACTCCTGAGACACTCTAGCTACAGCATAAGGACTGGCCGGATTGAAGGGTTTATTTTCTGTAAGCGGCAAATCATTCTGCCCGACAATTCCATATTCTTCAGATGAGCCAATTGACAGTATCCTGCAGGCGGGACTGAATTTGCGTACTGATTCCATCACATTTAGGAGAATCGTCATGTTGTTTAAAAAACTGTCATAAGGTTCTTTCCAACTATATGCCACTGAACTGAACGAGGCCAGGTGCAATAAAAAATCAGGGTTAAAGCCGGCGATTACCGTATCGACTTTTTCACGGTCAAGCAGATTGATTATGCACTCCGAGAAATCACCAATAACTGGCTTACTCGCCGAACAAATATCAATACCCATGATCGCGGCATCCGGTTCCACAGACAAAAGATATTCTATAAAATGCTGTCCGACAAAACCGCTATGACCGGTTATGATATATTTCATATGTATCTTCCTGACGCTTGTAAAAAAATCAGATTTAATGGTTTAATTTAGATATTTAAGCAAGGGCTCCAGGCAATTTTCCACCGATACGGTCTGCCTGGCAATATTTAATGCATCTTCTATTTTCATATTGCGCAAATTACTGTCTGTCATATATTTAGTAAGCTGAGTGACAAATTCTTCATTGGTATCTGCAATATCTAAACCATGCCCGATAAATGTATCCAGTCCTTCTGCCGAATGTGAGGAAGATATACATATTTTCCCTCTTGTCAGTGCTTCCAGTGTCTTGATTTTAATCCCGCTGCCAGCAACCACAGGATTTATAGTAATTTCTCCAAGGCGGTAAAAGTCATCCAAATCTTTAAAAAAGCCAAGACATTCCACATTTCTATACTGGCTTGCATCAATTTCACCGCTGATTTTTCCCCCGATAAGCAATTTTGCCTCAGGTTGTGCGAGAAGTACGTCAGGCCATATTTCTGCTAGAAATTTATTAATCCCATGAATGTTGAACGAATTATTGAACCCTAAAAATAAAATATTCTTTTCTGTATTGGATTTGGTTGAAACCCTCTTTACCTGGAGCCACGGTAAGATTGTTATTACCTGTTTATCCGGACATAGTTTTTGAAAAACAATTTTCTCCTGATCCTGAATTGCAATTACTATATCAAAGCGTTTCAGGGCAGTCCGCTCTTCTTCCTGTGATATGATATAAGGCTTTTCAATGCCCCACTTTGTATAGGATTTGTTCTGTAAATGCATTACATCGATAGTATCAACAACTTTCAGGCAGTTCAGCGCTAATCCGTCAAGCACATATCCTAAATCCGCATATACTACGATTATCGCATCGGGTCTGGACTTCTTCAGAGAGCTTTGAACTCGCAGGCGGACATAATCGTTAAACATTCGCTCAAAATGACCGGTAGATGAAATACCGTTACTGGACGTTTCAGGCGCTTCAGTCAATTTTCTGGATTCAAAGAAAGTGACAATCCGGCGCGGCAGCATCTGCTTTAACCAGTGCTTGATTAGAAAATATTGCCTGGTAAGCTCCAGGCGCGGGGCCAGTGGAACCGTGTACACACGGTCTAAACGATTTTGCAGTCTTAATATCCGCCGGTCGGATTCGGTAATAAGCTGCTGCTGCTCGACAAAGATAAGGTCAAGTTTGAATTTTGCTTGATGGAGCAACTCCGACAGTCCGCTTATGCGTTGCTGGCAGCCATTGCTTTCAAGCCAGAATGGCGTATAGGTTATTAATGTTATTTTTTTGCAGTGATTGATCATAATTATTAACCTCGACTGATTATTTGAATTTGCATATCTGGCGAAACGTTGCGACGGCTTGGCGTTTTAACCCCCTTAGATAATTAAATGCGCTTGCCGGCAGTAACAGATAGAAAAGATGAAAGAAATACTGCTTGATATAGCGTTGATAAATTATCACATAAAACAGCCAGTACCCCCATGTATGGAAGAATTTACAGGTATCGCGATAAAAATATGCCGCGGAAAAGTAGAGTAAACTTTTGAGCTTATCTGTGAATTTTTGTCCGAAATAATTGCGGTGAAAAATATCTTTGAGCAAGTGAATGTAAAGGATTAACGCCGGATGATTGGTCCAAAACACCCGACTGTTAAATTGTTCAGCAAAGCTTTTGTTATTCCCATCAGATATGCCATTACTATTTTTAAACAAATTTGCGCCCGGCAGGATTTTCGCCTTCCCCAAATATAACATTCTGGAGATTAGCAGCCAGTCGCTTCCAGGAAAGGTTGGCAATGGCAAAACAGAATCTATTTGCGTTTTGCGCATTAAACTATAAAATATCGAATTCTCTCCAACATTAAGAATATAGTTAAATATCCTTTTTAATTTATTGCAGTTTTCCAGCGAAAGAATTGGCAATGAAACTATTTTATCTATTTCCCCATCCATCCAGAATGGAATGCCGGATGCCAAACTGTAATCTTCGTTTTGTTCCAGAAAATTAACCGTTTCTTCAATGAAGCGATCAGAAATTAAATCATCATCAGCTAACCACATAAAGTATTTGCCCGTGGCTTTTTGTCTGACAAAATTAAAGTTATTGCTAGGGCCAATATTTTCAGAATGCCGAAAATATATTATATTAGCATGACTTTTTCTTAATTCTGCGACTAGATTGGGAACTGCCTGGTTTGGCGAACAATTGTCAGATACGACAATTTCAATATTAATGTATGTTTGATTTAGAAGGCAAAACAAGCATTTTTTTAACAATTCTGGACGATTATAGGTCGGGATTCCGATTGACACTAAAGGTAAGTTACGATTTATTTCAATATCGGGCATAAATTTATTTTACTCGCTTTAAATAGCCATCGGGAGCAACGGTAATTAAGAGTTTATGCTGGATGCTCTTGTCTATCTCGAATTCCGGATGGGATTTCAAGTATTTCCATACTGCGGTCTTCGGGTTGTTGTCTTTGCCCCATGGACGATCGGGGAACATGTCATCAGGCATATCTTCAATAAGAGTATCGAAGACTACGCAGTAGCTGCCCAAAGTAACCAGACTGGCGTAAGCTTCCAGTTCGGCCAGAACATGATCATGAGTGTGATTGGAGTCGAGACAGACTAATATCCTTTTGTGATTTTTGGCGTATTCGTGTACTTGGCTAATTATTGCCGGATCAATACTTGAACCTTGAATCATGTCTATTTTATGCGCCAGCGGGTGGGCTTCCATGGCCGCCCGATTATGGGCGCGGATGTCGATATCCAAGCCCAATACCCGGCGTTTGCCTGCCATGGGATCAAGTTTGGCGCCAGCTTCCACCGCGTCGCAATAATCAAGAAGAGCCAGCATTGAAGCGCTCAGAACCAAAGAGCCGCCGTGGGCAATACCGGTCTCAATAATCAAATCCGGCTTTACTGCCCAGATAATCTCCTGCATCGCAATCATGTCCTGCGGATACTGAATTATGGGACGGCCTAAACATGAAAAGTTGTAAGAGTATTTCGGAATGGTGCTTTCAACGATAAATGTTGAAGCCGCCTTCTCCAGCGCCGAGTCCTCGTATGAGTTTATCCGCTGCTTGCATTCTTCAGAAAACTGGATTACAGGATTTTTTTTCAAAATTTACTCCTTGCGCATGCTGTTATTGCCCAGGAAATTCATCTGATAGCAATTGGTTTGCCGGTTCGCTATTGACATCTCATGATAAGCAGGCAGGGATGCTTGCGGTAATTCCCCAAATCGCTTCGGGATATTGCGCGAAACTTGTCAATCTTATTTCCTGACAGCTACTAAAATATTTCCTGTTTCGGGATTGCAGTTATAAATTTTCCGCCCCACTGCCGGATATATGAGAGCTGCTGCTCGATTTCGTCGCGGATATTCCAGGGCATGATAATCACAAAGTCCGGCTTCTCGTCCTTAATCTTCTGCTCGGGGAAAATCTCGATATGCGATCCCGGCAGATATTTACCCTGCTTAAACGGAGATGCATCAACGGCAAACTGGATAAGGTTTGTGCCTTTTATGCCGCAATAGTTTAACAACGTATTGCCTTTGGCGGCGGCTCCGTAAATTGCAACTTTTTTCTTCTCCTGGCGCTGCTCAAGCAGGAATGAGATGAATTCATTTTTTATTTCATCGGACTTATTCTGGAACTGGCGATAAATATCCAGCGAATTGAGGCCGAATTCATATTCTTTTTGTATGAGCTCCTGCACATGTCCGGATACAGGGAGAGCTTTGTATTCCTTATGCCTGCCGTAAATCCTTAAAGAGCCTCCGTGAGTAGGCAGCTCTTCAACATCATACAGTTCTATTCCATGTGAAGCAAAAATATCCACTATGGTGTGAAAAGACAGATATGAATAATGCTCATGATAGATCGTATCGAACTGGTTGTACTTGATCAAATTCAGCAGATGAGGGAATTCCATGGTCAGAGTTCCGCTTTCCTTCAGCGCTATTTTTATTCCTGCAATAAAATCGTGCATGTCGGGAACATGCGCCAGAACATTATTCCCTATAATCAAATCCTGGGTGCCTTTAAATGCCACAATTTTTCTGGAAGAATGAAAGCCAAAGAAGTCTTCAAGCGTCTCTACCCCTTTTGCCCTTGCAACTTTTGCGGTGTTGGCTGTTGGTTCGATGCCGAATGCCGGAATGCCTTTTTGGACGAAGTACTGCAGAAGGTAGCCATCGTTTGAGGCTATCTCCATGACGCTTGAATTTTTATCAAGTCTTAAACGGGCAGTAATGTTGTTGACATATTCTTCCGAATGCTTCAACCATGATCTGGAATACGAACTGAAATAGGCATAGTCTTGAGAAAAAATTTCATCATGATGCTTATACTCGTCAATTTGAACTAAAAAACATTTATCACAAACAAAAACTTTCAATGGATAGTATAATTCCGATTCATTCAATTGTTTATGAGTCAAATATGAGTTTGAAGGCGGAGAATTCACCATGTCAATAAATATGAAATTCATTGGAGCGCTGCAATGCCGGCAATTCATAACTGAACCCCCATAAATGTGTCGCTTATTAATGGATTATTTAAATCTCGTTCCGAGATATCCGTAATATCAACAGGCCAGTTGATCGCGAGTTCCGGATCCCTGGCATTTAATAATCCCTCTGACGCCGGAATATAGAAATCTGTGTGAAGATAGAGCATTTCACAGTCGCCGGTCAAGGCCTGGAAACCGTGGGCAAAGCCTTCCGGAAGCACAAACGTCTTGTGGTTGTCAGCCGTCAGAATTTCCGCATGCCACTTTAAAAAAGTGGTAGAATTACGGCGCAAATCTACAGCGACGTCAAAAACCCTGCCGCGCAGGCAGCTCACAAACTTAAATTCCGCGTGCGGCGGATATTGAAAGTGCATGCCGCGAACCGTGCCAGGTTTCTCCGTTAATGAGTGATTAATCTGCATGATGCCTTTGCCCGGAATCAATGCTTGCAGTTCTTCCGCGCAGAATAACCGCTCAAAATACCCTCTGCTGTCTCCATACGGTTTACGCTGGAGAATCTTGAGCCCTTGAAGCGGGGTATCGAATATGTCAAAACGACTGCTCATGATTAACTTGTTACCTCGTAATTGCTGAATGGAACTGCTAAATTTTAAAATCTAACTTTAAAGCAGATGACGATATTTCCTTAGAAAACCTCTGCCTATTCTTGACGCGGAACCATAAGTATAATGACCGGGATGCATTAATGATTTAAATTGCTGCTGAAGGCGCTCGTCCTCGTCTGTATACTGAATTGTTCCATTCACTCTTTCGAGCTGCTCCAAGGTCAGATCAAGAACATCTTCCGGAGTATTGTCTAAAAGTTCTATGCCTTCACGCTCATAAATCTCCGCGTATCTTGCATCGCCTAAAGGCGATGATAATACCTCGCTGAACGTAAGCATTTTCCCCGATGACTTCTCCCGCAGCAGCTTGGGAATGCCTATGTCTCTGATTCCGTACGGCAGTGTGGCTGATAATGGTGCCATGTTTACCGTTGCCGCCGGAACGCCGAAAATACTTGCCATTAAAAATGCCCCGGATGAATTTCCCAGGAAAAATTTACATCTGGCGGCTATATATAGATCAAGCCAGTCAGCGCGATGGGCTGAATGCGCATAGTCAATAACATTATCCATTGCCGGCAATTTTTTCATTGACGGATCGCCCATACGGATGCACCAGCCCCCTTGTTTAGCAATTTCATTCATCGCTAAAAAATAGCTTTTTATCTCACTATTACGAAATGAATGGATATGTTCATCCGCCGGCGAATAACCTTCTTCACGGGAATGAACACATATAAACCAGGCGCCGGAAGGGATGCCCATTTTTTTCAAACAATCTTCTCCTCTTGCCCTGTCCTCCGGTTTTATTTTGAGCAATGGCGGACGTTCCCCCCATAAAGCTTGAATATTAAAGGCATCTGCGGTTTGATTAATAGCACTGCAATATTGCAGCATATTATATTCAAGTTCCGGCTTAACTATGAACCGCTTTATAATTCTGCAAAACGATGGATTGGTTATGAATTGTATATATTTAGACCAATACTTAAGCAGATGCGCGTTCGCAACACTATTTTCAGGGGCAAACGCGATGGTAAAATATTTTGGATGCAGTCCCAGCAATCCTTCTTTTATATAGCAATCAGGCTCCGCGCACAGGTGTCCGATACGAGGGAAATTAGTGTTTTTAAGGAATCTAATGTTAAAAATTCGGATGATTAACTTAATGATTAACTTAGGAACGAAAAAAAGAACAGGACGCGCAATCCTCAATAAATATTTTATGACTCTCTTTATTTGCTTTTTAAGCAGCGAAATGGTACTATCGCAACCCTGATTGCTGTTGTCTAAAACCGGCATATTATTAAATCCGTGTAATTTGAAGACTGTCAACGAATTCATCTAATTAAGCTATTATTTAATTCGTAAAATCCGCGTAATTCGTTGACCATAAAATAATTTTACTGATCCCGGCCTATTTCAATCAGAGCTCTGAAAATCTTGCCTGCCGCTAAATCATCCATTGCCTGATTGATTCCGCCTAAACTGTAAGGCGCAGACAACATTTTTTCAAATGCGGATGGCTTTTTCATATAGAGTTCCGCGAATCTGGAAACATCCCGGTCAGGATCACAGGCCCCGCCCCAGGTTCCGCGCAACTGCTTTCCGCAGATCAGGTCATAAGGATCAAGGCAAATCTTTTCTCCGGCCGGAGGATGTGAGGCGAAAACACAAAGCCCTCCATGCTTTTTTACTGCTTTGAATGCCAGTTCTATATTTGAAGTCCGGCCTGATGCTTCAACGCAATAATCCGCGCCAAGTCCGCCGGTTAAATTCATTACCGCCGTTAAAGGATTATCTTTTTCGGCATTAATACAGTGAGTCGCCCCAAGCTCTTTTGCCAGATTAAGTTTAGCCTCTTTTACGTCTATCGCGATTATCCGTTTGAATGGATGTAATCCTGTAGCAGCAAGCGCACTCAAGCCGACGCCGCCAAGCCCCCAGACCGCGATGTCACTATCCGGCCTGGAGGATAGTTCATTGATAATAATTCCCGCGCCGGTAGGCAGGGCGCAACCGAAGAGGACTGCAACATCCAAAGGAACACCCGCCGGACATTTTACGCAGCGATTTTCTGAAACCACCGCATATTCATTGAGCGTGGTTACTGCGCCGGCATTGATTATCCGGTCGCCGAGCTTGTATTGAACCCCGCCTTCGTCCAGTCCTTTGCTCTTAATCCAACTGAGGATGATTTTATCGCCAACATTGACTTTGGTGACTTTTTCTCCAACCGCGATTACAATTCCGCTTCCTTCATGACCTAATAAATGTGGAAGATATTTGTCTTCTCCACGTCCGCCGGTCACTTCCATTAACTGGCTTCTGCAAAGCCCGCTATACATAATCTTGACCAGAACCTGCCCCGGCTTAATTGAAGGAATACTCACCTCATCAATAATAAGCGGTTCATTTATATGAATCAGAATTGCAGCTTGGCTTTTCATAATTTTAAATAGCCGGTTTCATAAATTGAATGTATCTTCAATAATGAAAATTGCTTTTGCCCCCTTCGTTATAGAATAAAAGATATTTAGTAAAATCCGCTATTTTGATTTTATTCCACATCTATTATAATTCTCTAAATTTGAGTAATCCGTTAACTGTCAGCTAATCTTTAAAATTGAATGATTAACAGTTATTGTTTAAAAGACTTCCGGAGGGACCATTCCTAATTCTGAATGCAAACGGCTTACGTTAAGCGTTGTATGCAAAGGCGTGAATTCTATCCCCGATTCCCGATATGAAACAGGATTTATCAGTTTTTCATCTAAACCAAGTTTTCTAGCTATACGCAGAGCGGCTTCTGCATAACTTATATCTTGCTCAGCCGAGACTTGCATAATTCCGGGAGTTTGCATCATAGCCACTTTAAATAAAACATCAACTGCGAAAGCAAGAGGAACAGGGGACATCACCATATCAAAGAACGGATGAATCTCCTTGCCAGCTTTTAAGTCTCGAATCCAGCCATGAAAGATGGGTGTAGCCGCACTCAAAACTTTACTGAACCGCACTATTGAAACCTTGTTTCCGAGTTTCGATAACAGAGATTCCGCTTCAACTTTCTGCCGTCCATACTCGGTTAGAGGATTTACCGGATCAGTGGATTTTGCGAAAGGCTTTTGTCCGTCAAAGACAAGATTAGTAGAGATAAAGACAACAAAGCCTCCTGAATCAACAAGTCTTTTTGCCAATACAACTGTGCCGTTTACATTTACTTTCCTGCTGTAGTCTGGATTAATACGACACTTCTCCAAAGACGTGACTGCTGCACAGAGAATGGCTGTCTTAATTGGCTCTGGTGGCAGAGCCCATTGGCCCATATCTTCAGATAAATCAAGGAATATTCTCTGTTCATCCTTCAGCCCGCGATGACGCGTCGTTTGCAAAACATTTTCCCCGGCAGTTTGTAAGGCCATCACTAAACGTTGTCCGATGGTTCCGTCAGATCCAACGATCAAAACTGAATCGTTATTGTTGATATGTTTTGCCATTATTTATTCATTTACTTCTTTCCACAGCACACAGCTATTAGATAATGTGCCATTGGATAAAATCCGGTATGGATGGTTTCATCATTCATTGAAAAGACGAAAACATTATGAAAATATTTCATAAAAAGAGCTTTGAAGTCATCTCCTGTCTTACAGTTCACATGACCGGCTTTGCTCTGAGGAGAAGCATAAGCTTGCGATTCCAACGAGGGCATCCCTGCAATCATGACACCATTTTTATCTAGTGACATCAACATATTTGTGATAAACAGTTCTTCATTGTCTGGATGAATATGCTCCAGAACATCAATGCTGTAAACCGCATCAAATATCCCTGGAACCGGACAAGTCAACAGATCATGAACAAAACATTCCATCGGCCATGCTGGATTCAGGCGGGATTGAACATCATTAATAAACACAGGGTCAAAATCAACAGCAGTTACTTTGCCAACGGTTTGCTGAACTAAGCGAGTACCGAAAGCATCGGCACAACCAACTTCCAGCACCGATTGCCGTCCTGCAAGCATTTTTGACACAAATTTGTATCTAGTTAGCGTGAAAAGGGCATGCTTGGGATCCTGATTCCAAGATTCATTGATCATTAGTCCTAACTTACTGACCCCGTGTTTTTTTACAACATCAAATAAGATATTGTACTGCTGTTCTTTCGTTGATAAAGTTGTCATTTAGAAAATCCTTTAAATCATAGCACTTTGAAAATTAAGGTTTATCATTCTTGCTGGCCATTGTTCGCATTAATATGTCCAATAACTGAATCCAGGCTTCCTCTGCGGATTTTCCATAATTCTTCAAGAGTTATTTTCATCCGTTTAGCTGTTTGAGCAGCTTTATTTGAATCCGTGAAATTTATTCTATCCCATTCGTATGCCCTTAATATTGTCAAATCATTGGCTGAGAACTGATCTGTTTCAATTTGTCCATAATTCCAGCGAACTTCTCCCGCTTGAAAAGATTTCTTGAATGCTTCCGTGTCAGTACAAAGTTGCCATAATTTTGTATGAGGCAATGGAATTGCAACAAATAATTTCACATAATCCACATCAATATCTTCAGCAAATTTTATTGATTTCCTAATCTCGTTCCATGTTTCTGTAGGGAAGCCTATAACAAAATTAGCGGCAACATAAATTCCCATTTTTCGTGCTTTTCCTGCAATATCCGAAACTTGTTTTAGATCAATCGGTTTGCCTATTATTTCTTTCAATACTCTTTGCGAACCCGACTCAATCGCTATGTCTATATATTCACATCCTGACTTTTTCATAATATCCAGCAATTCCTCGTCTAAACAAAACGCGGCCGTGGCAATTGAGACCCAAGGCATAACAAGCTCTCTTTTAATCATTCCACCAAATATTTCCATAGCTCTTTTTTTATTCAGAAAAAGATTGTCATCATCAAAAATCAATGATTTAATTCCATATCTGGCTTTCATCCATTCTATTTCATCAAGGACTGAAGATGCAGAACGTGGTCTGAATTTTTTACCGGAAATTGATTCAACCTGGCAGAAAACACAACCGACCGGACACCCTCTTGATGTTAAAATTCTGGCATAAGGAAGTTCAGGCGGCATATCAACACTTCTTCTTGAAGGGAGCTCTGACACATATTCAAGATAATCTATTAGATCATATGCTGGAAGGGGTAATGAATCCAAATCGTTTATTCGATCAGAGCACCCTAAATTAATTATTTTAGACTCAGTTTTATAGCAAATCCCTTTCGATGGGAAAGGATATTTTGCGGTGAAGTGCTGAAGGAGTTCCTTAAATACATATTCTCCCTCGCCAACTATCACATAATCGACATTCGTATCTAAAATAACCTTTTCCGGATTCATAGTTGCATAAACCCCGCCAACAACGACCTTGGAATCCGGACATGCGATTTTTGAAAGTTTTGCGGCATAATGACCGGCAGGGCCATATTGATCCATAAGAACAGTAATACCAATAACATCGGGACCACTTTTTTTCAATTCTGACACGAACGCTTCATCGTTCATATCTTTCAAATTGGCATCAATGATAGTAATATCTGCAATGTTTCTTGATACTGCAGCTATCAGACAGAGATTATATGGTATAAAATGCCATTTGCTACTCAAATCCCAGTCACACCATAAAAAGTTTGGAACAACCAAGGCTACTTTCAGCTTATGGTGTATATCTTCTCTGTTTATTTCTTTTTTCATTCTCTTCATGTTCAATATATGTATTCCCTGAATAATTTGTGCTATCTGTGAGTTAGCTCCATTTAGAACGGCCCCTTGAACCAATCGCCGGGGACATCGTGATTTGTTCCGCGCATTTGCTTAAGCGGTTCAAGGTCTATTTCAGTTTTGAGCATTTTCGCTATTGCCTGACCGATGTCAGCCGCTTCTTTGTAATAGTCTTTTGTCAATGCCCGGCTTGTAGGAGTAGGACAGTCGGGGAGCGCCATGCGGGCAGGGGGGCATTTCATGGAATCGAAACATTCGATTGCGCATCGCGCGATAATCTCTCCGGCGACGGACATGGTTTCCCAGCCAGTATCTAAAACTAATAATTTGCCAGTTTTGCGAACAGAATCAAAGATGACTTGCCAGTCAATGGGGTTGATGCTGCGCAAGTCGATCAAGTCGCAGTTAATGCTGCATTTATCCTGCAAGTAATCAATGGCGTGTATTGCCTCTACAGACATATATGACATGGCGATAACAGATACGTCATTGCCCCGGCGCAACAAAGATGCTTTGCCAAGCGGCAGCCGGAAATCTCCTTCGGGTACTTCTTCGGTATGATTATGCAGCCAGCGGTGTTCGAGGAATATGACGGGATCGTCATCAAAGATGGATGAAAGCAGAAGTCCTTTGGCGTCTTTTGCGGTTGTCGGTGAAACCACTTTCAAGCCTGGAACATGCGCGAACCATGAATGCAGGCTTTGCGAGTGAGTGGGGCCCTGTCCCCATCCCCGGCCTATTATCAGTCTTATTGTAACGGGGACACTGCCGCTATTGCCGCCGAACATGTATTTCCAGTTTGCGGCGTTGTTAATCAACTGATCCATCGCCAGCAGGAAAAAATCGAGTCGCTGGTGAGTCATCACCGGCCTGATGCCGTTCAGCGCTGCCCCGATGGCTATTCCGGTCATCCCGTTTTCAGAACATGGCATATCAAAAACACGGTCAGCGCCGAATTTTTCCTGCAATCCAAGCGAAGTACCGAAAACCCCTTTGGGATCGGGAATGCCAAGTCCGTAGCAGATTACATTTTTATCAATCTGCATTGCGGTGACGAGAGCATCATTCACCGCCTGGGAGAAAGTCATATTGCGGGTCATACGGTAACCTCGTTAAGCCATGGTTTATCGCAGTAATCAGGAAATTCATCCAGTTCCGCCAGTTCAAATGCGCTATCAATTTTAGCTTGTGTGCCGGTTTTCAGCGTCTCAATCTTTTCATTGTCCAGAATGTTATTTTGCCGTATTTTCTGTTCAAATGCCGCTACCGGGTCTTGCCGCTTCCATGCTTCAAACTCCGCTTCTTTGCGATAGCCTATGTGATTATCGAAGTCCGGGCCGCAGTGTTCACGCCAGCGATATGTGGCAAACTCCAGGAAGACCGGCCCGCTGCCGTTACGGATTGCGATAGCCGCTTCGGATATTTTCTCATAAGACTCGATTACGTCATTGCCGTTGCCGCTTATAGCTTGACACCCCAGCCCCTGAACCATGGAAGCAATGCTTCTGCCTTCAGGCTGTCTGACGTTTAAAGGCGAATATACCGAATACAGATTGTTTTCACAAATAAATAATACCGGCAGTTTTTTGAGAACGGCGAAATTCACTGATTCATAGAAAACGCCTTCCTCGGTTGCGGCATCGCCCAGGAATACGCAACTTACCTGATCCGTATTTTTCAGTTTTATAGACAATCCCAGGCCGACTCCGACTGGAATTGTTCCTGCCACGATTGCAGTGCTGCCGACAAAGCCGGCGGATCTGTCCGCCAGATGCATAGAACCGCCCCAGCCGCCGGAGCATCCGCTTTTTTTGCCATATATCTCGGCAATCATTTTATTCAAATTGCCGCCTTTGCCTAAATAATGACCATGCGCCCGGTGAGTGCTGACGGCAAAGTCATCGGAGCGCAATGCCTGGCCTGCGGCGGCCGGAACGGCTTCCTGGCCGGTGCATAGATGGGTCGGGCAGCGCATCTTTTTTCCCGTGTGATAACGGGCGGCAATGGACTCTTCGCAAAGGCGGATCAGGAGCATCTTTGCGTATAATTCAATTGCTGTTTTTTTATCAATATTCATTTTAGGGAATAAACCAGTAATAATCGCCGGTATAGCCGACTTCATCAAAAAACTTTTTCCATTCATCAACGTGCATCATGGTCCTGGCGGTCAGGTTCCACGCTTCCATGAGCTGTTTTTCCGCTTCGTTGCGGTATGCATCCACAGTGACAAAACTTTTGCCCCGGCTGACGCGTTCAATTTCCCTGAGCGCTTGCGCGCAGTCAGTCCGGTCAAGATTGTGGATTGTGTTTATAGCGATCACCACATCAAACGATTTGTCCTCAAATGGCAGCTTTCTGGCATCGGCGACCTGGACGAAAGGCTTCATGTCCTCCATTGCGCGGTCAATCGCGTATTCGGAAATGTCTATGCCGCGAACCCGGATGCCGGGTATCAACTCCGCCAGATCATGCAGCATGAACCCTTTGGCGCAACCGACATCAAGCACGCTGCTTTGAGCTGACAGATTAAAATATTCCTTGAATGCCGGGATTACCGGCTGCCAGAAGCGCGGGAAATAGTTGAATCCGCCGTAACCATGTTTTCTATCACCATCAAAGAATTCCTGGCCGAATTGCCGGGCAATACGCCGGTCTGCTTCGGTTTTTTCCGCTCCCCGCGCCTGCACATCCCGTTTTGTTTTGGGATAATTAACCAGTAAATCAATTTCAATGCCCATTATTTCCGCTCCTGAATTAATATATTTTCGCGCAGCGACGCAGAGGCGCAGCATTTTTGCCATGTATTCCAATTTGAAGAAATAATTCTCCGTACATCTACAATTCTAAAGGCTTTATAATCCATTAACCGCTCGTGTAATTCCATCCTTCATATACGCTTCGCCAAAGTTCAATAGATAGCCGAGTTTATAACCAGTTAATCTCAGGTATGTCTGGATTTGTTTTTTATGGGCCGGATTAATAGACTCAACAGATTTAAGCTCAACGATCACTTTGCCTTCGACGATTAAATCGGCTCTGAATCCTTCCTCAAATTTCATCCCGTCAAATTCAAGAGGGACCGGAACTTGCCTTTGAACTTTTAATTTCCGCTTCTCAATTTCTTTTGCCATAATTGCTTCATATACTGACTCTAATAAGCCGGGGCCAATCTGCTTATGAATATAAACTGCCGCGTCCAGTATTATTGTCCCGATTTCATTTTCAGTCATTATTTCTGCGCCTCTGCGTCGCTGCGCGATAGAATTTTCTTCATGGTTTTAATATTATAGCAATTATCATCGTCCTGCAAAGTTCCGGCACGGTAAGCGGCAATTACTTCTTTAATTCCGTATTCAACGCCATACTTTTTAACAAAACCAGTAGCAAGCAGTTTATCCGAATTCTGCCGGTAAGACCGCGGGTCATTGGATTCGCTTACTGCAATCTCCGCAGGCAAATATCTGGTCACCATCCGCGCAATCTCCATAATAGAGATATTTTCAAAGCCGGCGTTATAAATTCCGGACAGATCTTCTCTGCTGAGCAGATGCTGATATACCCTGACCATGTCCTGCATGTGGATGTTCGGACGGGTCTGATCCCCGCCGAATACTTTAATTATTCCGTTTTTCAGCGCGGAGTAAGTAAGGATATTCACTGATAAATCCAGCCGCTGACGCGGCGATGTCCCGCAAATAGTGGCAGGACGCACGATTTGAACCAGAATATTCTCTTTATAGCTCAGGAAAACCCGTTCACTTATCATTTTGGTTTTATTATAGTCGGAGACGGGGACAAGCTCAAGGTCTTCGGTGACTTCAGGTTCATCTTTCACCCCGTAAACACTGCCGGAACTGGCATAAATGAACTGGCGGACTTTATTTTTAATCGCTTTCTCAATGAGGAATTTTGACGCCAGGACATTTACTTCCCAGGATATTTTAGAGTCAATGTCACAGCTGGGATCATTGGCAATATTAGCAAGATGAATTACCGCATCGTATCCATGCATCGGGATAGAATCAATTTTTCTGATATCCCCTTTTACAACTGTCAGATGGTCGTGATCCGGCAGAAAGTTGCCAAACCACATGATATCGAAAGCTGTTACCTTATGACCGGCGGCCAGTAGCGCTGGAACCAGTACCGATCCCACATAACCGCATCCGCCAGTAACTAAAATGTTTTTCATTTTTATCCTTTCTGTCACCGAATTACTCGAATTTTACGAATTTTGTCAGGGTTTATGTATATACTCCGGCTTAAGAACCTTAAGCTGATCCCAATATTTTTCCATCCATACGACGACCTCGGCGATCCCGTTTTGCAGCGTAATATTGTCCTGCCAGCCGAGATCATTGCGTATTTTTGACGAATCAAGCCGATATGCGGAATCTTTCCCTGGCCTTTCGCCGGCCAACTCAACAACATCGTCAAAGCCTACCTCCATTGCAGAGCAAGTCATTTCAACCAGTTCCCGAATGGAAACCAGGTGTGAGGTTGAAATATGGTAACACTCGCCGGATTTGCCAGCCTCTGCAATGAGCCTGGTGGCGCGGGAAACATCGTTCATATGAATAAAAGACCGCACGGAAGTACCGCCGCCATGCAATGGCAGTTTTATCCCGGACTTGATGCAGAAAATGGTTTTTGGAATGATTCGATACAGTTGCTGTCCAGGACCATAGACGTTGGCGGCGCGAGTAAATACAACCGGGAATTTATATTGTTTGAAGAAAGTCAGCAGATGCAAGTCGCAGGCCGCGCGTGATGCGGCATAAGGCGTACTGGGGTTGAACGGAGTATTTTCCCGCACATCGCCGGAGCAGTTGCCATACACTTCCGGTGTCGTTACATGAACATATTTTTTGAGAGCTTTTATTTTACGCAGTTCTTCATGCAGCCGCACGTTGGCCACAACATTAGTCTGATACCATTGATCCGGATAAAGCCAGCTTTCGGCAACCATGCTTTGTGCCGCAAAATTGACGACATATTCCGCTTGATGCTGTCGAATTGCATCTATGATGTGCCCGGTGTCAAGGTTCATATCCAATTGATGGAAGACGAATTCAGGAGCTTGCGGAATCCATTTATATGGGAGAAAAATATCCAATGCCTCCGGAGAGCGGCTGCATCCGGCTGCCGTTACTCCCTGTTCCAGCAGATGGCGTATAAAACTTGCGCCAGAAAATGAATTGCTGCCAATGATGAACCAGCGTTTTGCCATAATTAGTTGCTATTCCTAGAAATTAGTTAAAGCTACAATCGACTTCAAGAGCTTGACTTTGGAGATCGGTTCAGTATTCCCTACTATTTTTACCGCCTGTGCGCCGGCAAGCTGCCCCAGGAACAGCGCTATTTGATTCGACATTCCGCTTGCCGCCGCTAAAGCCGCTACCGCAAAGAATGCGTCTCCGGCGCCGACGGTATCAATGATTTCGGTTTCAAAAGGCGGACAGGCGCATGGCGGACTTTGCTCCATGAGCGCAATAGTTTCGGTCGCCCCGCGGGTCAGCCATGCATATTTGGCCTTAAGTGAGCAGCGCAGGTTTTCAAGCTCACTGGTATAGTCCATCTCTCTTTGACCGGCTGCCAGAGAAATTTCCGTGGCGTCGAGGCTGAAACAGTCCGCCCTGTGATATTGTTTATTTATAATATTAAACCCGTGGTTATAACTGTTAGTCTGGCAGTTCAGCGCTAGAAAAGAAGCGTGCTGCTGGATATACTCTCTTACGGTCTGCTGCATCAGGCCGTGTCCGAAGTCGGTCACAATTACGATATCATGCCTGGGCAGTTCTATTTTCAGTTTAGCTAACACTCTATCAATAACTGCCGCCGCTACTTCTTTGTCATCGATGATATTTACCGAGAAAAGCTTTGTCATTAAATTGGAGGCGGAGGGAGGAAGCACAAATCGCTGTTTGACTATTGTGGTAAATTTGTCATCGCAAATTATTGAATTGCAGTTTTCCGGCAGATGCTCGTCAATTACATGCTTTGCCCAGGGTTCAGTTCCGGATAAACTTACCAGCGTCACATTATCGGTAAACTGTCGCAAATGACGGAATACCGCCAATACCCCGCCTGTCTGTAAATCCTCGCTTAATAAGCGCGCGGAAAGAATGCTGGCTTTTGATGTCAACCCCAGAACATTAACATAAGAATATTTATCAAAAATAATGTCACCGATCAGGAGAACTTTTAATTTTGAAAACTCATTTACTGCCCGGCATAAGGCGGTCCCGGTAGTATCCCGCGCAACATCACCGCAAAATCTCTTCACATCTTCGTGCAGGTTGTCAAAATGCCGGTTAAGCAGTTTAGTGGAGCTGAATACCACTGAGCCGACATAGCGCACCTGACCGCCAAGTTTTTCAACGGTCGCGACATCGTCATGGATATTGCCGGTGACATCATTTTCCCGGTCAATATATTCCCTGCCTTTGCAGTAGATGCCGGGTCTGACACATTCAATTGCTTCCACAGCGGCAGGATAAGGGATAATGACTACATAATCTACGCACTCCAGCGCGGCTAAATTTTTGGACCTCATCTTGTCGTTAAAATAAGGGCGTCCCGGCCCCTTGTTGACGAACTTTTCGCCCGTAACCGTAACGACTAGAATATCGCCAAGGGCTTTTGCTTCTTCAAAATGGTAGATGTGGCCGGGATGAATCAGGTCAAAAGTACCATGGCATTGAACGATTTTTTTCCCTTCAGCGCGTAATTTGTCGAAGAAAGCTCCGGCTTCAGTAAAGTTTAATTGTTTGTGAGAGTTTTTCATATATATTCCTGATGAATTTGAGGGTTCAGGCTTTATCCGATTTGTGGAGAATTAAGTCCATCCAATAGTGAAGTATTGCGGCATGGCAAGTTTCCGCATGCCCGTAAGTGTCTGCCGGGATATATGCGTTTAATGCCCCTCTTTTTCTTAAAGAATTATCAGGAGACATGGCGCTGAGGGTAATACATTTCATTTGTAATATTCCGGCTTCTTCTGTAGCCCGAAGGATGTTGGGCGATTGTCCTGAACTGCTTATGGCTATCAGAATATCTCCATTCTTCCCTCTTCGTTTAAGCGGTTCTGAAAAAACATGTTCATAGCCGATATCGTTGGATATCGCAGTAATCAAAGACAAATCCGAAAATACTTCGGTATGTAATCCGGCATTTTTTGCTAAATCTGCGGCAAAATGGCTCGCGATTGATGCACTGGCCCCATTCCCGATCAGATAAATTGACCCTTCTCTTTTTTTCAGCTCAACAGTCCAGTCGCGCCATAACTCAAAGGCGAAGTCTATGGCAGTAATGTTGCTGGAAGAATCTGTAAATACCAGAGATTGCAACAGTGAACTAACCCTGCTCGTCTCATTTCGCCATGTTTTCATTTTCATACTGAACTGAACTTTTTATTTAATAACGTTATGTTTATATATAAAAATCTGATTCTTGCGGCATTGGACTGGCATAATATTGTTTCTTCGGGGTTACTGTGATAAAATATTTTCCGTATTCCAGGCTAATTTGGGACGAACCGTTCCAAGCCATCCCCCTGTAAATTCTTTACGCATTTCGCCGGTATCGTGGACTGTAAAGGATAATAAATAATCTTCAAGAATCTGCGTGTTGGTCGGGAGTATCCCAACTATTGCAGTTACACTATAAGTCCCTTCATTGAAGAAGTTTCCAGGGATGCGGCAGATTGATTTGAAAAGCCCTTTCGGATATGGCTTCCCATACCACATATCTCCCCCTATGGACATAGAGGGTGCATTCCCGGATGATAAAAGTGGTGCTCCCAACGGATCCCGCAGCCATATTGCGGGGTAAAGACAAAGGCCGTCTTTAAGGTTCCAGTATTCAAGTTGAATAATAATATCCTTTGCAATATCTACTTCGGCAGCGGCACCGGTCTGGCCGTCCTGAAGGATGCGAACTGAATGCAGCCGGACAAGGTCATTGCCTGGAGCTTTGTCAATATCATGCCATATCACCTCGCCGCCGGTAGAACTAGTCGCTGATAAATAATGCTGGATAGCCGTTGTTGTATTACCGTCAAGTGCGGTCGTGCCTGCGTTAAGCAATATCGCCCGCTGGCATATATTTTTAACTGCCGCCATGTTGTGGGAAACGAAGATGATGGTTCTGCCGGCTTTGGC
Organism: Lentisphaerota bacterium; assembly: GCA_037144075.1. Taxonomy (GTDB): domain Bacteria; phylum Verrucomicrobiota; class Lentisphaeria; order Victivallales; family Victivallaceae; genus CAIPAT01. The sequence continues at coordinate 22,409 of JBAWXM010000033.1, forward strand.
GATGTCACCCATTTTGCCCAGACATTTTTTCTGGAACTCGGCGTCGCCGACGGCGAGGACTTCGTCCAGGATCAGGATTTCCGGATCAAGATGAGCGGCGACGGAGAAGGCCAGGCGGGTGTACATGCCGCTGGAATAAAATTTGACCGGGGTGTCCAGGAAACGTTCAACGCCGGAGAAATCAACAATTTCGTCAAAACGCTTTTTGATTTCGACATTGGTCATGCCCAGCAGGGAACCGTTTAGAAAGACATTTTCGCGTCCGGTCAGTTCGGGATGAAAGCCGGTGCCGACTTCGAGCAGGCAGCCGACGCGTCCGAACATTTCGATTTCGCCCAGGGTGGGGGTGGTGATGCGGCTGAGGATTTTCAGCAGGGTGCTTTTGCCGGCGCCGTTGCGTCCGATGATGCCAAGCACTTCGCCCTGTTTGACATCAAAAGAGACATCTTTGAGGGCCCAGAATTCCTCGCGTTTATCGAGGGATTTGCCGGAGAAGATGCTTTTCGCCATTTTCCATGGTAATCCGGCGGCGTTTTTGATGGATCCGGCCAGGCTGCGCTGGGGGAGCTGCTCCCCGATATGGTATTTTTTACCCAGTCCGCGAACTTTTATAACAATATCAGACATAAAACTTTTTTCTCACAATGAAGGACATGAAGTATTTTTTTAACCACGAAAAACACGAAAAGACACGAAATAAAACTAAAACCAGAGTCAGTGAATGTTTGCGTGAAACGCAAACATTCACTGACTTATCTTTTTACTTTTTTCCAAACTTTCTTATTTTCGTGAACTTTCGTGTCTTTCGTGGTAAAACTGTATTTGTATTAATAAATAATTACAGCGCTAATCGTGCTATCGATGCTTTCGGATAATCTCCGAAATTTATCAGTAACCCAAGTTTCATTCCGGTCGATTTCAAATAGTTGATTAGTTGAGCTTTGTGTTCAGGAACAATTTCTTTCACGGCTTTCAGTTCAAGAATAATCTTGTCATAGCAAATTAAGTCAGTTTTATACATCTGCTGCAGCCGTTCGCCTTTATAAATCAAATTTAATTCCTGCTGTGAGCTAAAAGGAATACTCCTGTGTCTCAATTCTCTTTCAAGGCACTCCTGATAAACTGATTCCAGAAATCCGCATCCCATTTCACGATACACTTCAAAAACAGCTCCATGAATTGCATAGCATTCATCTTTAAAAATGATCTCTTCTTTCATAATATCCTCATATTTAACCACGAAAAGCGCGAAAGGTCACGAAAAATTAAAACCTTGAGTCAGCGAATATTTGCGTTCCACGCAATGATTCGCTGACTGTGTATTTTTTTGTTCTCTTTTGTGTCTTTTTGTGTCTTTCGTGGTAAACCTGTATTTGTATTAATTTTTATTATAACCGAATACAGAGAAAACGTTTTTTAACCACGAAATACACGAAAAGGCACGAAATAAAACTAAAATCTGAGTCAGTGGATGTTTGCGTTTCACGCCAACATTCACTGACTTGTCTTTTTACTTTTTTTCAGCTTCCTTATTTTCGTGAACTTTCGTGTCTTTCGTGGTAAACCTGTATTTGTATTAATTTTTATTATAACCGAATACAGAGAAAACGTTTTTTAACCACGAAATACACGAAAAGGCACGAAATAAAACTAAAATCTGAGTCAGTGGATGTTTGCGTTTCACGCCAACATTCACTGACTTGTCTTTTTACTTTTTTTCAGCTTCCTTATTTTCGTGAACTTTCGTGTCTTTCGTGGTAAACCTGTATTTGTTTTCGGCTTTTTATTTCCCGATGTAGTCGGCGAAGACTTTCTCGCGGCAGTGGAACCAGATGACGCCGGAAATAAACGTGAATATGGAAATGCCCAGGGACAGGTAGAACAGCTTGCCGGGAGCGTAGGCGTAATCAAACAGCGACCAGCGGATACCTTCAATCACGCCGGTCATCGGATTCAAGGCCACAATCCACAGATATTCATTCGGGATGATATTCACCGGGTAGACCACCGGCGTGGCGAACATCCAGAACTGGACCAGGAACGGCACAATATAGCCGACGTCGCGGTATTCGATATACAATGCGGACAGCCAGAACCCGATGCCCAGCGCCGTCATCATCATCAGGATCAGGAACAGCGGGAGAAATACGAGATTAGCCGTCGGCAGCGGGCAGAGGCCGGCGGAGTAATAACAGATCATCATGACCGCCAGCCCGGCAAGTCCGATCAGGAAGTCAACAATGCCGGATAGGCATGACGAGAGCGGGATAATCATCCGGGGGAAATAGATTTTGGAGATCAAATTTTCGTTGGAGAGCAGGCTGCCGGTCGTGGCGCTCAGCGTTCTGGAAAACAACTGCCATGGCAGCAGGCCGGCCAGCGCAAACAATGCGTAGGGAACTTTCAAGTCCTGCTCCAGTTTGGCGAATTTCCCGAATACCACTGTAAACAGCAGCATCAGCGCCAGCGGCTGAATCAAGACCCACAGCACCCCGAACACGGTCTGCTTGTATTTGACTTTAATGTCGCGCCAGGTCAGAAAATAAAGCAGTTCCCGGTAGCGGAAAATTTCCAGGAGGTCTGCCAGCCGGAATTCTTTAACCGGTCTGATCAATAAATGATGTTCGGATGGATTCTGATTTTTTTCTTGCATTGCGCAGTTATTCCGACTTTAATTATAATTTAACCACAGAGGACACAGAGAACACAGAGAATACATTTTCACCACAGAGGACACAGAGAACACAGAGGAAAGCCAAATACACTTCACCATGAAGAACATGAAGGTAATGAAGTAA
>JBAWXM010000034.1:0-24822 GCA_037144075.1 Lentisphaerota bacterium
TGTTTTGCCATTTTTATTCATTTATACTTAGCTTTTTTGAACTAAACTCTTACTATGTCAGTTTTGTTCAAATAGACAAGGCAAATATAAATATTTTTGCAACAATACTTTCGTTCATTACAATTATAAGTGTTCTTGGCTTATTTACTTTTCTTCACAGGCTTTTACAATTCCGTTGATGATAATGTAATTTCCGATCATTACGGAAACATACGCTATTGCAATTCCGACTACCAGTAAAGCTTTCATTTTCATGCTCCTTTATTGTTATCGACCGTTGCAGGATAGTGCCTGCTTGTATCTATAAATTATACACCAAAGGGACTGCCATTTTGTGTCGTGGCGTGACAAGACTTATCCATTAATTTTGCTTATCAGTCGGAAATTTTCAGCGATGCTTTTTACCGTGAATCGGGATAAAAAAAGAGGACGTATCCCAAATACGTCCACTTAGAGGCACGACCAATGCCCGTTCAAGGAGTACCTGGAATACGCCCAAAGCATGGGCGTATCCTTCAGTACCGTTCCTTGAACAAAAAAAATGGTCGTTTTCTAAGAAGTGGACAGCGGTAGAAAGCTACGTTAAAATTTTAAAAATACATTTACACTATATAAATATTCATTCCTTTGTTTGTTGAAAAATCTCCCAGGTACAGTATAAACTATCCATGTATCAAGCGACTTTCAAGCAAGTATTCATCTTTAACTTGCAGAAAAGATTTTAAATCAAAAAAAAAGAGCGGATGCTCCTTTTTATGCGTAAAGTGCCGATCAGACAACCTTTTTGACAATATAGCAGGTCGCGCCAACAACGGCACAAACTACTCCAACACCGATCGCTACATTTGAAAAAAACTTGCGATATTTTTTGACAGCAGCAGCATTGGCAACCTGTTCCGTATGCAGTTGTTCGACTCGTTTTATGATGCCTTGAACAACTATTACTGCATTCCTTTCGTCCTCCGAGGCAATACATCGACCAGATATTTCAGTTATCTCTGCCTGAAGGCTTTTTGCTATCTTCACTGCTTCTGCATGTTGCTGTTCAACAATGGCAACCCTGGCCGGATCACCATCGGTTTCTGCGAGTTCTGCTAGCCGCAGTGCTTCCAACTCGGCAATGACATTTTCAAATATTTTGATGCTCATGATTGTTCCCTCTTTGTTTTTAGTTGCAGTATTACAAATTATACCTTATTGCATTTACATTATACACTTACAGGCTCGCCATTTTCTGTCGTTGCTGACGGTTTAACTATCTGCTCCACATAGATACTTCCTGCTCCCTTCTGTTTACCAGCCAGGAATTTTGAGCCCTGCTGCCTGGCAAAAATACAGACTTGCGCAGTTCGCCTGGAACATCACCATAGTCTCGTTTTTGATTCAGCAACCGGAGGATATTGCTGTTCGTGAATTCTGGAATCGAAGAGCTGTAAATATAGGATATAAGCGCGTCTTTCTGATGCCTGGTCAGAGGAACTTCAACGACCGTATCCAGATAACTGTCAATGATCCTGATATTTCGCAGCAATCGCCAGTTTGCCATATTTTCCGTCATGGCATTTTTATTTACCGGATTTGACAAATTATAATCGCGGTCACCATACCCGATTACACGAACTCCGTCTCGAACATACCAGGTTGAATGAAATGTTTCGATCCGGCGCAGAAACATATAAATGTCCTGATATTGAGCAGGAACGGTAACTTGGCGCGGTTCAACATCCCATAATTCAAATGCCGATCCAGCTATACTCACTGCCAGCAATGCCATTATCATAATCGCTTTCATAGATGCCTCCAAATAAGAGAAATATTATTTAAAACTCACAGGAACGACACAAAATGTCGTCCCAGTGATTAGCTTGAACAAATTTTATCGTCCACCGTGACCACCAGAACCGCCTCCGCGAGTTCCACCGCCACCACCACGATAGTCTCCGCCTCCGCGTCCTCCACCGTTGTAGTATCTGCCGTGTCCACCGTTGTAGCCGCCGCGTCCGCCCCAATATCCTCCACCACGGCCCCAGCCATATCCACCGCCCCAATAGGTGCCGCGATAATAACCGCAGGGGTTGTACCAGCCATAGCCGCCCCAGCCATAACCGATACCGAAGTACCAGTTGGCAGGGCACCACACGCCATTGGCATACGCCCAGTTATTACCCCAGCACTGCCCATAATAAACAGCGTAAGGAACATAAGCTCCATTATAGACGATATACGTCTGAGCAGGAGCACCAACAGGAACATATTCAGGCGCATTAGACACGACTACCGGAGCATTAGCATACACCGGCTGACGGAATGCGGGATCGTAATATATCGGCTGCCGATAAGGTGTATTCGCTATCATCGGCTGCGGATAAACTGGAGTTGCAGGAACTGTATACGGAATGTCATTAACGACATATGTTGCGCCACTGCTTACTGAAACATTGGCGATAGGAGTTTGCACTCCGATAGCAGCAGGCGAAACTCCAATATTAGCAACAGGAGTCTGTATCCCTATATCACTCGGCGATACTCCAATGTTGCCAATCGGGGTCTGGACACCGATGCCACTGGGCGCAACTGCCACATTGCCAACTGGAGTATATACCGCCGCCTGCTGAGTGCTGACTCCAGCATAAGCGCCAGGGGTGGATACTGCGACAGCCTGTTGATTAATGCCTCCGGAAACTATCGGTGACACCCCGGAAGCCCCACTAGAATTGAAGCGATTTCCCTGGATCGGATTATTATCCGTTTTCGGTAACTGAATGGATTTATCCTTAATCTGCCCCCTGGGTGAAGACACAATAGTGCCGTCATCCATCTGCGACTTATTGGCATTCAGTTTAGCGACGAACTCATCCGCTTTCACTTTGTCATAGCCGTATTTCTGTTGATCGGCAGGCGACATACTGCTGTAAGGTATCCAACACGCCTTTTCAGAACTGCCATCTGTCACCATTGCGGTAACGCCTAATGGCGAAGTCTCTTTTATGACAATATTTTTGTAATTGCTGCCGTCAGCGGCAACGATGTCGTCGGCAAAGCATGCGCCAGCAAGCGCAAGGATTACCATTGTTAAGAAAAACTTATTCATATAACCCTCCAAAGTTAAGTTATGTTTATATTCTACACTTTCAGGCTTGCCATCTTATGTCGTGGCCGATTATTTATAAGCAGCTATGCTCAAAAGGACTATTCCTTGTAGAAGCTCGGCAGTTTGACTTTATTGACTTTGCTACCGCATTCAGGACAGACCGCAGTCAGTTCCTTTCTGGTTTTAATTATATTGTCAGCAGGAGTTACGCCCGGCGCATTCCATGTCTTTCCGCTGAATATCCGGTATGTTTTCTGCCAGCCGCATTTTTTGCACTTAACGTTATAATACCCGGTTTCGTCTTTCCGCCAGTAGAAAAGGTTAAATGGAAAGGGAAGTTTCCGTCTGCCAATTATTGATTTACTCATTTCTACCTCCCTTTAAATTTATTCAGTTTACTTTTCTTCACAGGCTTTTACAATGCTGTTGATAATGACGTAATTTCCAATCATTACGGAAACATACGCGACAGCGATTCCAATACAGATTAGTGTTTTCATTTTAACGGCCTCCATTAATAACGGTTTTATTTTTATGCGTCCTGTCTCGTCATATCCCTTTCAATTTTATCATTATAAATTTGGCGAGGCATGAACTGATTTATATTCATAATTATACTTATACAGGCTTGCCATCTTTTGTCGTTGCTGGTATTGTATTCATATTTCCTGGTGATATTGTTTAAAGCAAAACGGAGGAATCATGCCAGTAAACAAGAAACAATTGCTGAGGCTGATAAAATTCATTGCCGAGTTAAAACAGAACCACTATCCGAACAGTATATCGTTCGCGGAAAAGCTGAAGCAGACGGACTTGGTGGAAAATCTTAATATCAATTGTTCAGCACGGACGATTCAGCGCGATATTGATGTTTTGAAGAGTGAATTTGATGCTCCGTTGAAGTTTGATGCGGAGCGCAATGGATATTTTTTAACCAGCAATTACTGGGAGTTTCAATGTCCGCCATTATGTGAAGAATTAATGACCTCATCCCTGCTCGGAGCCAGGCTGGCAGAAGATTTTGTGCCGCAACCGCTGAAAAGCTCGATTCGTGATGCCGTGGATATGCAACTGGCAAACAGTAATTCAGAATTCCTCGATAAGGCGTTCATTGAATCGCTGATTGTTGCATCCGGAATAAAGGTTGAGGTTGATCCGGATATTTTCAAAACCGTGTTCGATGGCTGGCGTTTGCGTAATGCAATCAAGATTTCCTACAAGACCCAGGATGGTACTTGTTCCGAACAGCAACTTGACGTGCATGTAATTTCATTCCATAAAGGCATCTGGTATATCAAAGCCAGAACAGAAAGCAACAGCGTCAATGTGTTCGCCATTCACCGGATTAAATCTGTGGAAGCAACCAGTTTGAAATTTGAAATAGACAAGAGCATCCTAGAAGATGTCCGTCGCAACGGCCTGTTTAATTTTCCGAAAATCAGCGGCATTACGCTGCGCTGCGATGCCAGCATTGCCTTTTATCTTTACGAACACCAGCCATCTAAAAAGTTTAAGGTCACGCCGCAGCCAGACGGCAGCTTAATCATCGTTTTGCAACCAGCGACAGAATTCGATGCTATCCGCTGGATTCTAGCAGAAGCAGGGAAAATAAAAGTATTGGAACCAGAATGGTTGCGGGAAAAGGTCGTCGCCGCCGGGAAGAAAATAATCGAAGCCAATTCATAAACTTGATACAATAATTCATTCATTGTTTGCTGTAATCAAAGAGAAGGCCGTAATGACCTTCTTCTTTGCTGATTTTATTTAAGAATTAACGCCTCACGGCATAAACCAGGGTGCCAATACCAAGCAAAACGGCACTAATGCCGATTCCCCAGGTTGCCCATCTCCTGGCATTGTTGCAGGATACGGTGGATTCTTTGATGCCAAGGTCGGCATTTTTCATCGCTCTTTTATACGCGATCTTTCTATTTACTTCGACTTGGGCCTTTACCTCAGCTTCCGCTTTTTCAGCAGCGGCTATTGCATCGAGTTCAGCCTGTGTCAGTGGAACAGTTGTTTTGTTAGTGTCTTCATCCATGATAATTCTCCTGCGATATTTCGCATTTTTTGTTATGAGCAGTATTAAAACCGTTTTAATTCTGCTGACTTCACATTAACATTCTACTCTTAACAGCCAGCCATTTTATGTCGTGGGATAACTTGGCGAGTTAATTTCTTTATCGACTAAAAGTTGCATTGCACCTGCCGCATTTGTACTTACAAATCACATTTCTGTCAATGTATTTGCCGACATAGTTCCCGATTGCAGCACCGGTAAAGAATCCAGCGAATGCGCCAGCTAAACCGCCGACGGCGATTCCTGCGACAGTGCCGACACCTGGAACAATTGAACCGATCCTGGCTCCAATGATTGCTCCGGTGCAAATTCCTGAGCCTCTGCCCAAATAGCCAGCAATACTGCCAGCACCGGCACCGACGGCAGTACCGATTTTCTGAATAGTGGATATCAGGAACAATTTATCACTGCTGCCGCATTTCGGACATCCGATCGTCTCATCCATTTTATCACCTCCAATTAAAGTAGGGATTAGAGCGAGGCAGAGAGTTGTCAGTGCTTTCCACTGACTCCTCGCTCCGTTTCCTGGTTATCGTTTTTTAGCCGAACATGGCCTCTGCGATGTTCACCTGTTCCGGATCGTCGATTCGGTCCAGTTTCGTATGTTTCCATTCGCCGCGTTCGCGGAGGCAGCGGATATCGCGCTGCCAGACAGATTCGCTACTGGAATCTACGAGGATGGAATCCCCCATAAACTTCCGGATGGCTTCGCCGATTTCGCGCTTGAGCTGGACTATCCTGGCCGATGATACAGCCAACAGTCTGGCGATGTCGCCGGTAGTGAAACCTAGCATCAGTTTTTCCACGATCTTGCGTTTCCGTGCATCAAGGGTTTGCATGAAAGCATCCCAGTCAATCTGCCGGAGCACTCTGGCGGCAATGTCTTCGGTTCTGGACGCGATCATATCACCGATGGTAAAATCTTCATCCTCCCCGCCGACCGGAGCCTGCATCGAACAGACTGAGCCTTCATTATCCATCTGATAGCCGGGGTTCATCACATCGGTGCGGTTGTCACCGTAGGAGCGACGGCCTGACTTCGTGCGCTGGATGCTGTAGTACGCAATGCTGTTTGGGATCGGCTTCTTGCCTGACTTTTCCATGGCGTCGAGCATTGCCGCTGCCGTGGCTGTAGTGTCCTGGACGAGTTCCTGATAGTCTTCGGAGCCCATTGGTTTGGCCTTCCTGTGGATCGTGTTGCGGATGATCGGATAAATCTGCATTTCGAGTATTAATGCTGCTGCTGGACTCATTTTCACATTCCTTTTTTATGCAGCGAGAGGGCTACTCGCCCTGTGTCTGCTGCGGTTAATGACTTTTGGATGCAAGATGTTTGATTTTAGTGATGATATCGAACCGGAACTTCGGAATCGTGCCGCGCGTAGTTTCCATTTGAATAAAAATAAAAGCCCCCGGCGGTGCATTTTGCACCGCCGGAGGCATGATGGTATTAGGTCTGGTTTCAGCCGGAACGATTATAGCTGTAAAATTATATTGAGTTGTTAATCTCTCTGTTTTTGGGTGATAGCATCGGTAATAATTTTGACAAGGCGGCTCCGATTTCCACCTTCAGGGCAATGCGACAGCCCCCTCTATAAATCGCATTCTTATCTGCTTGCAACAAGATAGAAAATCTCTCATTTCAGGCAAGTAATATATGCCTGAAATTATTTCAACTACATATTGCAGGCAGCAGTTTATTGAATGTTGGCTGAAAGTTTCTATTGCCTTTTGCGGGTTTGAAGTTATTTTACAGAATGAAACTTAAATAATTGCTGTACGGAGAGAAATAAATGGCAAAAGCAAAAGATAATAACGCCAAGGAAGAACCGATTGAAAAGCAGCTCTGGAAAGCGGCGGATAAACTCAGAAAAAATATTGACGCCGCCGAATACAAACATATCGTTCTCGGCCTCATTTTCCTTAAATACATTTCCGATTCCTTTGAAGAACTCCATTCCAAGCTGAAAAACGGTCAAGGCGATTACGCCGGTGCTGATCCGGAAGACAAGGATGAGTACAAAGCGGAAAATGTATTCTTTGTTCCAGAAACCGCCCGCTGGTCATATTTGCAGTCCAAAGCCAAACTGCCTGAAATCGGTAAAGACGTTGACAGCGCAATGGATGCCATTGAAAAAGACAATCCGTCGCTGAAAGACGTGCTGCCCAAAGTTTTCGCCCGTGGTAATCTTGATCCGACCAGCCTTGGCAGTCTGATTGACCTTGTCAGTAACATTGCGCTCGGCGATGCCAAAGCCCGCAGCGCGGATGTGCTTGGTCATGTGTTTGAATACTTCCTGGGCGAATTCGCACTGGCTGAAGGTAAGCAGGGCGGACAGTTTTATACTCCGCGCAGCATTGTTGAACTTCTGGTCAAAATGCTGGAGCCATACAAAGGCCGCGTTTTTGACCCATGCTGCGGTTCCGGCGGTATGTTTGTGCAATCCGAAAAGCTGGTGGCTGAACACCAGGGGAATGTAAACGATATTTCCATTTACGGCCAGGAAAGCAACCAGACCACCTGGCGGTTGGCGAAAATGAACCTTGCCATTCGCGGGATTGACAGTTCACAGATCAAATGGAACAATGAAGGCTCGTTCCTGAACGATGCACATAAAGATTTGAAAGCCGATTACATTATTGCCAATCCGCCGTTTAACGTTAGTGACTGGTCGGGTGAACTCTTGCGCACCGATGGCAGATGGAAATACGGCATTCCGTCCGCAGGGAATGCCAACTACGCCTGGATTCAGCACTTCTTATATCATTTAAATTCTGGCGGGATCGCTGGTTTCGTTCTGGCGAAGGGTTCGCTGACTTCTAAAAGTTCAGGAGAAGGCGAAATCCGCAAAGCATTGATCGAAGCACGTCTGGTGGATTGCATTGTCAATCTGCCTGCAAAACTCTTTTTGAATACGCAGATTCCAGCCAGCTTATGGTTTTTGCGCCGCAGTAAAACAACTCGCGTTGACGACATTTTATTCATAGACGCCAGAAATGAAGGACACCTGATTAACCGCCGTACAAAAGAACTTTCAGCGGATGATATTCAGAAAATCTCCGCGACTTACCACAACTGGCGAACCCTGAACGGGAACTATGAAGACATCAAAGGCTTCTGTAATACCGCTTCGATTGACAGGGTTAAAGACTTGGATTATGTGCTTACCCCTGGTCGCTATGTCGGGCTGCCCGATGATGAGGATGATTTTGACTTTAACGAGCGCTTTACCAGCCTGAAAGCGGAATTTGAAGCGCAGTTGCAGGAAGAAGGGAAGCTCAATGCGCTGATTCTGGAAAATCTTAAAAAAGTGAAACTTGTATGAGCGATTGGAAAGAATCTGTTCTTGAAAACATTGCATTAATTAATCCTCCAGAATCTCTGGGCAAGGGTGTATCATCAAAGAAAATTGCAATGGAAGCATTGCAACCATTTACAAAAAAAGCTTCGTCTTTTAGCATTGAACCATATAACGGCGGTATGAAATTTCGGAATGGTGATACCATTGTTGCCAGAATAACTCCTTGCCTAGAAAATGGCAAGACGGCATATATTGATATTCTTGATGAAGGTGAAGTTGGTTTTGGTTCCACTGAGTACATAGTTTTAAGAGAAAAGCGGGATGTAAGTGATAAGCAGTTTCTTTATTACTTCGCCACCTCGAATGAATTTCGAGACATTGCAATTCTTTCAATGACCGGAAGTTCAGGTCGTCAGCGTGTTCAAACGGATGTAGTTAAGAATCACACATTTCTTCTTCCTTCTCTCCCAGAACAACACGCTATCGCCTCGTTACTGTCCAGTCTTGATGACAAAATCGACTTGCTGCATCGCCAGAACAAAACGCTGGAAGCCATGGCGGAGACGCTTTTTCGGCAGTTGTTTGTTGAACAGGCAGATGATGGGTGGGAGGTTATTCAGTTGTTAAACATTGCAGAACATAAAAAAGTTAATGTTCATCCAGACAGTCATCCATCAGTCATGTATCATCATTTTAGTTTACCGGCATTTGACGAAAAGCAACAACCGATTATAGAGTTGGGATCAGAAATACAGAGCAACAAATTCAAAGTATTTCCAGATTCAATTTTGATATCAAAACTTAACCCTCGCGTCCCAAGAGTATGGGCAATACCAGCCAATATTGATGATCACTCTATTTGCTCTACGGAGTTTCAAGTTGTTTCTCCTATCAGCAATAAATGGCATGGATTTATTTATTGTCTGTTAAAATCAAAACAAGTCTGTGATGAGTTATCCGGAGCAGCTGGTGGTACTAGCGGTAGCCATCAAAGAGTTAAACCTGAAGACATTTTTAATTTAAGCTTTCAAAAGCCCAATACGGATACTTTAAATGTATTTGATAATCTGACCCGCGATTGCTGGCCTAAAATTAATATGAATCGAAAACAAATCTTAACACTCGGAAAACTGCGGGATACACTGTTACCCAAATTGATGAGCGGGGAAGTGCGGGTGGCTGTATGACGAACCACGACACAAATTTTCTTATCTACACCGGGTCTGATGGAAAGGTCACCGTTGAAGTCTATATTCAGGATGAAACTGTCTGGCTCTCTCAAAAGGCGCTCGGTGAACTTTTTGGAAAAGAACGTTCGGTTATCACCAAGCATCTTAAAAATATTTTTAAAACTGGCGAATTGACTGAAAAAGCAGTATGTGCAAATTTTGCACATACTGCCGCAGACGGTAAAACATACCAAACATCTTATTACAACCTTGATGCCATTATTGCGGTTGGTTACCGGGTCAATTCATACCAGGCCACTAGGTTTCGCGTTTGGGCTACTGGAATACTCAGAGAGTACATCATCAAAGGATTTGCGATGGATGATGAACGGCTCAAACAGGGAAAAACACTTTTCGGGAAAGATTATTTTGATGAGTTGCTTGAACGCATCCGGGAAATTCGTGCCAGCGAACGGCGGTTCTATCAAAAGATTACAGATATTTATGCGCTATCGTCCGATTATGACAAAAATTCGCCAATAACCAAGGACTTTTTTGCTACGGTTCAGAATAAACTGCACTGGGCGATTACCGGACAAACCGCCGCGGAAATCATTTACAATTCGGCGGATGCGCAAAAGATATATATGGGTTTGACCAATTGGAAACATGCGCCTGAAGGCAAGATATTGAAATCGGATGTGACGGTTGCCAAAAACTACCTCAATAAAGCACATATCGACGAACTCAATCGAATTGTCTCAGCCTATCTTGACCTGGCAGAAAATAATGCCAGACGCCAGACAATCACCCGAATGGTTGACTGGGCAAAATTCCTGAATGATTTCCTGACACTTTCCCGATATCCGATTCTTGCCGACAATGGCGGAGTTTCAGCGCTTGAAGCCAGGCTGAAAGCGGAACAGGAATACGAGGAATACCGTGTTGTCCAGGACAATAATTATATTTCCGATTTTGACAAAGAAATAAAACGTATTACCGGAACTGAACGTGATAAAAAATGACCAATAAAATCACAGAATCACATATCGAACAATTTGCCTTGGAGCTTCTCGAAAAGCAGGGTTATCAATATATTTACGGGCCAGATATTGCGCCCGATAGCGACACTCCTGCACGGCAATCGTTTGAAGATGTGCTGCTGCTGGATAAACTCCGCAATGCGGTTGCCCGCATCAATCCGGAAATTGCCGCAGATGTTCGCGAAGACGCGATTAAACAAATACAACGTTTAAATTCGCCGGAACTGATAGCCAATAACGAAGCATTTCACCGGATGCTGACGGAAGGCATCAAGGTTACATATCAAAAAAGCGGTCATTCCCGTGGCGATCTGGTCTGGCTAATTGATTTCAAGCACCCTGAGAACAATGATTTTACAGTCGTCAACCAATTTGTCATTATCGAAAATCATGTCAATAAGCGGCCTGATGTAATTCTCTTTGTCAACGGCTTACCGCTGGTAGTGATTGAGCTGAAAAATCCCGCTGATGAAAACGCGACCATTCATTCCGCATTCAAGCAATTGCAGACCTACAAGCAGGCGGTTCCGTCTCTTTTCGCCTATAATGGCTTCCTGGTAATCTCTGATGGGTTGGAAGCAAAATCCGGTTCTCTTTCCGCTGGCCTCAGCCGTTTTATGGCGTGGAAAAGTTCAGATGGCAAGGTTGAAGCCTCGCCGCTGATCGGTCAGTTGGAAACCCTGATTATCGGGATGCTGAATAAAACAACGCTGTTAGACCTCATCCGGCATTTTATTGTATTCGAGAAGTCGAAAAAAGAAGACAGAACGACTGGAATAATTACTATTCAAACCGTAAAGAAGCTGGCAGCTTATCACCAGTATTATGCGGTAAATCGGGCGGTGGAATCAACGCTCAGAGCATCGGGTTATGTCAAAGCCGATAACACGGCAGCCGACAAGCAATTTGTGCATGAATCACCAGAAAGCTACGGGCTTTCTGGAGTCAAGGCGCAACCGCTTGGAGATAGAAAAGGCGGTGTTGTCTGGCATACTCAGGGTAGTGGCAAATCTCTGTCTATGGTTTTTTATACCGGAAAAATTGTGCTGGAAATGGATAATCCGACGGTGCTGGTTATCACTGACCGGAACGATCTGGACGACCAGCTTTTCGATACCTTTGCCGCATCCAAACAGCTATTAAGGCATGAACCGGTGCAGGCGGATAACCGCGAACAACTGAAAGATCTCTTGAAAGTTGCGTCCGGTGGCGTGATTTTCACTACGATTCAGAAGTTTCAACCCGAAGAGGGGAACGTTTACGAAAAGCTCTCCGACCGCAAGAATATTATTGTTATTGCGGATGAGGCTCACCGGACGCAGTACGGATTTAAAGCCAAAACCATAGATGACAAAGATGAGGATGGCAATGTTATCGGCAAGAAAATTGTTTATGGTTTTGCAAAGTACATGCGCGATGCGCTCCCCAGCGCAACTTATCTTGGTTTTACTGGTACGCCGATAGAAAATACCGATGTCAACACGCCTGCTGTTTTCGGCAATTATGTTGATATTTACGATATCGCACAAGCGGTGCAGGATGGCGCGACAGTCCGGATTTATTATGAAAGCCGTCTGGCTAAGATAACGCTGAGTGATGAAGGCAGAAAACTCGTCAGAGAGCTTGATACTGAACTGGAACAGGACGAACTGACTGAAACTCAAAAAGCAAAAACGAAATGGACTCAGCTTGAAGCGCTCATCGGCAGCGCACCCCGTATTAAACAGCTTGCCAATGACATTATTACCCATTTTGAACAACGGCAGGAAGTGATTGAAGGCAAGGGAATGATTGTAACCATGTCGCGCCGTATAGCGGCGGAATTATACAAAGAAATCGTTCTGCTCAGGCCGCAGTGGCATAGCGACGATCTGAAAAAAGGCGTAATCAAGGTGGTTATGACTTCTGCATCATCTGACGGGCCGGAGATTTCCAAGCATCATACTACCAAAGAGCAGCGCAGGACGCTGGCTGACCGGATGAAAGATCCGGAAGATGAATTGAAGCTGGTGATTGTCCGGGATATGTGGCTCACCGGTTTTGATGTACCTTCGCTGCATACCCTTTACATTGACAAGCCGATGCAGGGCCATAACCTGATGCAGGCAATTGCACGGGTAAACCGTGTTTATAAAGACAAATCCGGCGGTTTGATAGTCGATTATCTCGGCATTGCTTCAGACCTGAAAAAAGCTTTGTCGTTCTATTCTGATTCCGGTGGCAAAGGCGATCCGGCGTTAATTCAGGAGCAGGCAGTCAGGTTGATGCTGGAAAAGCTGGAAATAGTTTCACAAATGTTTCACGGCTTCGGCTATGAGGAATATTTTGACGCGCCGACCGGTAGAAAGCTGTCACTGATTCTTGCCGCTGAAGAGCATATTCTGGGCCTTGATAATGGCAAGAAACGGTTCATTGATGAAGTTACCGCGCTGTCCCAGGCTTTTTCCATTGCCATTCCACATGAACAGGCAATGGATGTCAAGGATGAAGTCGCATTCTTCCAGGCGGTAAAATCGCGCCTGGTAAAATTTGATATTTCAGGTTCGGGCAAATCCGATGAAGAAATAGAAACCGCGATCCGTCAAGTCATTGACAAGGCGCTGGTAACTGAAAAAGTCATTGATATTTTCGATGCTGCCGGGATCAAGAAACCGGATATTTCCATTCTCTCAGAAGAATTCCTGCTTGAAGTAAAGAATATGGAGCATAAGAACATCGGCCTGGAAGTCCTGAAAAAACTGCTCAATGACGAAATCAAAACCCGCACCAAAAAGAATCTGATTCAGGGGAGAACCCTGATGGAAATGCTGGAAAGCTCGATAAAGAAATATCATAATAAAATCCTGACTGCCGCAGAAGTCATTGACGAACTTATTGGAATTTCAAAAGAAATTCAGCACATGGACAAGCAACCGAAAGAAATCGGCTTGTCTGACTATGAATACGCCTTTTACACCGCCATTGCCAATAACGACAGCGCCAGGGAAGTAATGGAAAAAGACAAACTGCGGGAACTGGCAGTTGTCCTGTATGAAAAAATCAAGGAGAACGCTTCCATTGACTGGACCATTAAGGAAAGTGTAAAGGCAAAACTGAAAGTCATCGTAAAGCGCATTCTGCGCAAATATGGTTATCCCCCTGATATGCAGATGCTAGCGACAGAAACAGTATTGAAGCAGGCAGAATTGATTGCGGAAGAACTGACGCATGGGAAATAAACATAAGTTACCACTTTGGAACTAGCCCCCTTATCCACAATTAATCTGACTTTATTATAAATCATTTTTTCGATACTGGCGCAGGCATTTCTTCAAGAAGTTTCTCACTTCCGATATGGGCAGATAACCAATATAATGTCAGTTTCAACAACGTTTTCATGTCTTCAATATCTTTGTCTGACCATTCTCGAATATAATGCGTTTCATCATTACCTAACCATATAGCGCGAGAGGCGCAAATTTTTAGATTTGCATCTTCCACATACTCTTTAATGCATTGTGAAATATTCTTCTTACCTATTTCGCCTTCTTTGTCGGGAAGCTTTTTACACAACCAATCTTTGATTAAAAATTCGAGTGCTTTTCTGTAACCAATACCAACTAAATGATTGTATCCAATGGATTCAGCCAAAGCCGCCTGGCTATATATTTCTGCGAATTTAGGGGATATTTCACTTATTGCTGGATCATATTGCAGTTCGATCGGTGGCGTTGGATACATAAATATCTTACATTTATTTTGCGCATCAACTTCATTCGGATAGTCTCCATAGGATAGCATCCAGAATTTAACGTTTTTCCCACAGGCAGGACATGTAGGCGAAACGTATAAAGAGTCATTGCGCTTATCCCATTGATTGCCAGTTGCGAAAGTAACAGGTGTCTTTTTACAGAGAGGACAGCCTATATTTATTGCTTGAGGAACGAATGCTTTGTTATATCCACTTAATATACTCCATCTAACTGCTGCATCTTTATGAACTTGATACATTTCGATTCCTCCATTAAGCATTTACGACAATTTAATAGTAATACACAAATCTATACCACCTCAAATACGAAATCTATCACTAACTAAGTAATGTTCAATATTTTCCAACAGCTATTTGTCGTTTTTGTGATTATTTTTTTGCGATGGTAGCATATCCTTTTTTACCGACAGCGATAATATTTTGTCAAGATATTTGGGAACGGCTCCCTTTGATTTTTTCATAAGCGTCTGATAAATTTCATGGTCAGGAGCTTTGCCTATTCTTTTACTGATAAGGCCTTCAATATGCTTCCACAGTTCAACGGTCAGAAGAACATCATAGAGCGCACGGTGACATTTCCCTTCATCCGGTCGAGGAAGATTCAGGTGATCTGCCAGTATTGAAAGCTTGTGCCTTGGTGAATCCAGAATCAGGCGGCGTGACAGCTTCATCGTGCAAAAGAATGTGCGGTCATGGGCAATACCTGCGCGCCCCATCTCGGCATGGTAGAAGCTGGAATCAAACGTAGCATTATGCGCAACACAATGACGGTCGCCAATGAAATCCTTCAACTTCGGCATGATAGCTTCCGGCTTGGGTTTATCTTTAAGCATCGCATCAGTTATTCCGGTTAAATCCGTAATGATAAACGGCAGACGGTAGCCCGGATACATAAGTTCAACAAACGATTCAGCGACCTCGCCATTTCTGACGATTACCGCCGCAACTTCGATGATTCGACAATAGTCCGCGCTGAGCCCAGTTGTCTCAAAGTCGATCACTGCAAATTCATTAAACATCAAGCACCTGATTTCAAATCTGGTTATATTTCACATCTCAAAATATAACAGCATATTTATGTTCTGCCAACCGGAATAATAAAAGCTGTCA
This sequence comes from Lentisphaerota bacterium, assembly GCA_037144075.1. Lineage (GTDB taxonomy): Bacteria > Verrucomicrobiota > Lentisphaeria > Victivallales > Victivallaceae > CAIPAT01. Next base: position 15,547 of record JBAWXM010000034.1, read on the forward strand.
AAATTATACTGAGTCCATTTTGTTTCATTTATTTGCTGGAAATGCTGGTCCGTTTTCTATCAAGGCTGCTTTGATTTTGCCGTCCAGGGGAGTAGGTAACCCCCCCATTGAAAACGGCTTTTTTATAGGTACTCTTAAAAATCTGAAAATATTGATTGCACCTGCCTTCTGCCGATTGCCAATTAACATTTTGAATCAGGAACAGGGATGGAACGGAAACGCCTGTAAAATTCAATGGCAAGCCGTTTGCGGACAATTTAAAGCCCACTTCGTCGGATAATGGGCATTCGCCATACAGATTCAATTCCGCTCTCTTTCAGGATAAAAGACGGTTGCACGGCATTTGTTATATGCTATCTTAATGGTATTATTGAACACTATCTATACCAAGGGAAAATAAAATGCATGATGATAATGCCTTTGATGATGAAGAGCTTTTTACCGAAGACGGAGAATTAAAGGATGAATATATCGCAGACGATCCAGAATCTGAAGAAAATGACAACGATGAGAATAACGGTGATGATGACGACGATGGCTATGACGATGATATGGGAATGGTTGAAGACGAAGAAGGTAATTTGGTTTATCCGGAAGATAACGATCCGTCGAATGATGATTTTTAATTAATGTTTCAGATTTACAATGCTGCATTCTTGATGAATTTTCATGCAGCTTTTTCGGCAATAAAAACTCAGCCAACACCATTATAAGAGGACTGTGGGCAATGCACTTGCCCCCCTCTTTTTGATGATTCTACCCTCTGCAATCAAGCAGTATTTAAGATTTTGGAATATGCAAATTGGCGGGCTTGATTTCCCGTATCAGGCCAAGAGTTATTTCAGACAAGAACCTTGACGGACGCAACGGAATATTTTTATAATCCAGCCCATTGGCACTTGTCAAAATCAACCCGCGTTTCGCTCTGCTAAAAGCAACATATGCCAATCTCCGTTCCTCCTCCATTTCGGTTTCACTGGAAATCCTTGATGACGGGAACTTATCTTCGTTCAGGCCGCAAACTATAATGTACGGAAATTCCAAACCCTTGCAGGAATGTATAGTCATCAGTTTCACACTGTTCGGATGCGTTTCATCCGTCATTTCAGCATAAAGTGCGACCCCTGCCAGATATTCCGCAATTTCCAATGTACCGCCAGCCGTTTCTTCCTGTCTTGTCACTGACTGCTTCAACTCCATGACATTCTCTATCCGGTCACTGTCCAGATCATATCGCAAAGCTTTTTCATACCCGGTTTTGTTCAGAATCTCATCTATAGCCTTGGAGGTAGATAACTCTCCGATCCTGGATTTAACGGTATTCAATATCGCCACAAATTGAATAATTTCCGGGAATTTTAGCGGTGGCTGACCAACGCAAGCATTTAGCGCCTGAAGTAGTGTGACTTTATTATCCCGTGCATATTTTTTAAGAAATTCGATGCGCATCGTGCCCATTTTCCGGGATGGTTTATTGATAATCCGGAGAAGAGAAATATCGTCGCCGTAAACCAGTACTTTCAAAAAAGCCAGGACATCCTTAATTTCAAGCCGTTCGTAAAACGCGGTTCCCTTGACAACAGTGTATGGGATTCTAGATTGAATGAACGACTCCTCAAGCTGTCGGCTAATATAACTGGAGCGATATAGAACCGCAATATCTGAAAACTCTGCATGGTGGTCAGTCTTTAGCGTTTCAATGGAATCGGCAATAAAATGCGCTTCGTCGTAAATATTTCTCGCGCCATAATGAATAACTTTATTCTTACCAATGATTTCCGGAATCAGTGGTTTGTCAATCCTGTTACTATTATTTTTAATCAGGGCATTGCATACCTCAAGAATGCTGGAATTTGACCGGTAATTCGTTTTCAGTAAAAACGTCTGAGTTCCAGGGAATTGCGTCTCAAAATCGTTGATGAAGGAAATATTCGATCCGCGCCAGGAGTAAATCGTTTGGTCAGGGTCTCCTACGACAAACAGATTCTTATGCTTACCTTGAAGCAGAAAAATCAGATCATACTGCGCCTGATTCACGTCCTGGAATTCATCGACCTGGATATACTGGAACCGGTTCTGCCAGTATTCCAGCAAATCGGCATGATGCCTTAAAATATGCAACGTGAAGAGTAATAAATCGTCAAAATCCAGACACATGGATTCTTTTTGTTTTTGCAAATAACACGCGAATACTTTATTCTTCGGATTATTTAAATCCAGGGGAAGACCAAGCATTGTTGAACTTGGAATATATTCGATTCTATTTTTCAGACCGGAAATGTATGCGATCATTTCAGCCAGCGGGAAAGCATGTGAAGAAATATTGTTTTCTGCATATATTTCACGAATGATTTTTAACTGTTCGCTCCCATCTATAATCATGAAATTATTCGGATAATTCAGAAGATGAACGTGGCCTAATAAAAATTTGTAACAGAACCCGTGAAAGGTGCTGATCGTGGAATCAAGGCGGTAGCCTAACAGCGCAGTTACTCGCTCCCGCATTTCGTTCGCGGCTTTGTTCGTAAAAGTTACACAAAGAATCTTCTTCGGGTCAATTCCATTGACCTTAACTATGTAAATTAACCGACTAATCAGGACTTTGGTTTTACCAGTTCCTGGTCCGGCGATTACCCTTACGTAACCGTCAATAGTCGTAACACTCAGGGTCTGTTCAGGGTTCAGATTATGCAAAATTTCATCCGTTGTCATTATGGACTCCTTGTCATGGATTATTTTGAAAGAACCGAAAATTGGTTTGGATACATAAAAATATTTACAGTGAGTTTTTTTAAACAGGAATGGAATGAAAGGGTTGGAATATATTTTGCATTTCATGCATCGGATATAAAATATGAAAGTTTTCATTGATGACTGAATGATGGTAAAAAGAATGCGATAGCTCAGTCGGTTAACAGCTCAGGAGAACAGTAAAAGCCTCACCTGTACTACCTGTCAGGGAAGGCTTAAATCAATGCTGGCGACAAGGTGTAAAGTCAATTTGAGATTGAATATTTAACTTCATCGGAATCCATTATCGCCAGATAATTTTAATGATGAAAATGATAACGGATATTAACGTAGCCAGACATATAGCGGCGAATACATATAGCATTTTACCTCCTTGTTGATGAAATGATTATTCTTGCTTCGGTAGACGAGTGAAACCGAATTCTCGCTGACCATGCGGGGCGTTCCCCTTAGTGGCTATTTTACTTTGATAATTTAACCAATTCAGAGCGTTTTCAAACTGCTCATCGGCATGTGGTTTATCGCGTCTGATTTTAATGACAGAACTTTTTTTTTGATTGTACTCAGCCTGTTTGTCATACTTCTCTGAATCAGGAGGCTCGCAGTGCGCATGACCTGGACTGAAGACCCCGCCAGACTGTTTATGCAGGAGCCGACCAAGATGTTTAGCATGACCGAATCCAGACTGAGTTTTGGAACCGTCGGCAATAATGCCGATATGGTAATGGGCACGCTGCTCTTCTGCTACTGAAACAGTATTATCAACGGACTCTCTTACCCAGCCAATCTGGGCTTCAGTACCTTTATTCTTCAATCCTTTTTTTAATACTTCCAATGCCTTACTGATAGATTTGTTTGCTTGAGTCGGATCTAGTTCTTCCGGGGTTGATACTATTATGTGAGCAACGGCAACCTGAGAGTATTTGCGGTTCATATATTGAAGGCGATCATTATATGCTTGGAGGATATTTAAAATATAAGGTTGATTATTACCGGTGTGAATTGGATGACCATCAAAATCTGAATCTTGTGTGATTTTCTGGCGTGACATAATAAAATTTCCTGTGGTTTGTTTTTATTGTTTTTCTCTGAAAAACAACTGGGGGAGTAATTCGTTATTTAAATTTATGAAATGGATTGACTGCTCAGAATATATTTCTCTTTATATTTACTTCTTCTTATACTCTTTCTATTACCAGAATAGTCGTTGTGCTGAAGAGTTTTAAATAATGGCGAGTATTCCGAAGAAAGAAGGGCAGCAGTTTTTCTTAATTAATCCATTCTCATAGATATGATTGTACGGATGTGAAAAATGAATTACTATCATAATCATATATACAGAGACCACTTTTAGACATCACCCGCCATGCACAGATTGTCAGCAAGATGCCGTAACGCTGAGGCCTGCAAGAACATCAAGCCACGGAGCCCGCAATCCGTGGCTTGATGTATCCGCATGACATCTTTGCAGACATGTTAATCTCTATGGTTAATTTCATAGTATTTATTTTTAACATGCGGGGCCTTACTTGGTGTCTTTGTGGTCTCGCCGAGCGCTCGCTTCAAGTCCTTTACTGAAGACAGCGAGAACCCTGTTTCCAAGGCAATCTGAGGACCGTTTTTACCTTGCAACAGAAGTCTTTTAACGATAACCTTCTTCTTGGTTCTGGTTAGCCCTGTTTCAACTGAATGCCAGACCGGGCAACGTGCCGCGGGATCAAGCGTCATACTAAATTTATTTTTCAGCTTTTCAAAAACCTTATGACTCTGGCTTACTTCAATTGACATTGAGATGTCAGATGGGTTTACGGATTCTATTTTTTCAACACTAATGCAATTGTTTATGCGCAGCGCGTTAATCAGGCGATTTGAATTTTTATCTCCAAGTCGTCCAGGCGGAATGAGCCAGACGGAATAGCCTCTAAACTGCATCGACGAAAGCCAATCGTTAAGGCAATCCACGTCCGAAGGATTCCGATATAGAGATTGCAATTCAAGAAGATTGTCCCAGACGATTAATGACATATCGTGTCCTTGGTCTCGTAATAATTTAAGTTGCAGATTTGTATATGTAATCCAGTCGTCAATCTTGAAACCACTGACCTGGTTGGCTGCGCTAATCCCCCAGAATTGGTCATAGTAAATTGTTTTTCCAATGGGATCGTCTACCGTCACTCCTTTTTTCCGAATGGGATAGGATTTTGCCTGTAAATTCACAAGTAAAGCCATTGCTCCTTGATGAATATGAAGAGGCATATCCTCTGGGGATATGTGGTTTTCGATTTTTGTTACATTACCTTTTATATGTGTTTTGAAGTGGATATCCATCGTTTGCCACAAAGATCCGTCAGGCTGTTCGCCAAAGATATATAACACTTTTTTGGGTACCGTGGCTCTCCATCCCAAAAACAGGCCACTGCCTTGTGATATCGCCCATGCCATTGCGGTGGATAAAATTGTCTTACCAGACAACGGAGGGCCGCGAAAAATGGTTATTTCCCGAGGCATGACAATCGGGGTCAGAAGTGGCGTCGGTTTACAGGACGCTGCTTGAAATAATTTTAAAAATTTCTGTTCAGGTTCGCGAAGTACAGTCTTATCTTGATCCGCAAGCGCCTCCTTATTCACAATGCGCGGAAAACCTAAAAAATATCCAATCTTAGGAAGCTGCGGCATAACATCTGTCAGGAAAGAGACAAGCTTGAGTTGAATTCCCTCCTCTTCAAATTTCTTTGCAACCGCTAACGCGTTTCGGTATGTCTCTCCGCCAGTGAATCCGGAATGATTGAAAATTAAGTAATAAAGTTTGCGTCCACGAAACTCATTTAAGGCCTTTTTGCTTAGCGCATCTATTCCACCGATCCACGATACGAAGTCAACTTCAATACGGGAAAGCCGCGCTTTCGTCTGATTTTCATGTGCGGCTAAAATCGAATCTGTAAGGATAACCAGATTTTTTTTATTTTCTCGTAAAAAATCAAAATTATATATTCGTTGTATGTCAAATGGAATATAAAGAGCACACTTAGATTTGAGCTGTTGAAAGAAACTGATCGGCAACAGTCTTGTGTCTACCGCAGAGTTTATTATACCAAGTCGTCCAATAACAAAATGATTAATATCGTAAAAAAAATAATCGAATTGATTAATATTCGAGCCGCTCAATGGCATCCGCTGAATACCCGACGTCTCTGGATTTATATCCCTATCAAAATCGTCAGATACGGAAAATATATTCAACAGCTTTATTTCAGCCTCATCAATAGAAATTCCATGAATATTAGCGTAAAATTCGATCAAGGGCGTAGAAACATGATTACTGTCAAAAGTTGACTGGAAAAGTTTATCGTTTATCCAGATATTGCGCCACTCTATGATATTGTATTCCTGACGATCATCGCCTTTACCCATCGTGTCTGTTCTGCCGTTTGGAAGCCATTTCAAAAGCAATTTATCGTCATAAAGTGTACCCGCCAATTTCAATTCAAGCTTACTGCGGCGTATCAGCCGAGCTTCTTCATTAAAATCTCTATGCACGGATGCGGCACTGGTATCGAATGAGTGTCGCAGATATTCTAAAATGAAATCGTCATCCTTACTCATACATGATTCTCTATTTTTATTTAAGCTTATATCGGGTATTATTAAGTTACGATAAGTTATATTAAGTTATATAAAATGCAAGTATAAATACTATTTTTGGGGGATGGTTCATATCTGCGGATTGATTTAATAATGTCGAAGTGGTTCCGAAACTGGATGCATTTAAAAATGGTTTTCAGTTTCCTGTTATTTTGCTGCCCTGACTGATAAATTCCATAAACGCTCAATCCTGAAGCACAACTTATGTTGTGCTTCAGGTTGTATTCAGACTGCAAATATCTCTGATTCCGTCCAGTATTTCCATCGAGCCTATGGTAAAATTCGCTGGTTATTTCACTTATGAAATTACGTTTGCAAAAGTGCCAGAATCTGATTTTTGACTGTCATGCTGATTTTCAATTCCTGTATCAGCAGAATAGCCATTTTTACCCGCTCTGGTAGAGCGTCCTTATCTATAACGGCAAGGGAAGCGCTTGGCTTTATTATTGACGGAAGACTATTGACAGCTTTAATTTTGTTGGCATCACTAACTTTAATATAATACTTCTCCAATGTTCGCGGATTGTCACCAAGCAGGGAACCAAGTGTAGTTATCCCACTGCCTGAATTACTGGCTGTGCTGGCAAAGGTATGGCGAAAAGAATGATACCCATATAAACGTCTTCCCCTGCCCTTTTCCCTTGCCTTAAAATCTGTTAGTTTAGCAGCATCCAATATCTGCATAAAATCAAGTTTTACACCTGTTGGATTTCTCAAATAACGTTCTGCCACATTTGGCATAACATAGGTTTGTGACATCTCCACTTTAAGCAATTCCTTTCTTAATTCTGGATGAATCGGAATATGTACCCAACGCTGAATACCACGGGTTTTTATAGGCATAACAGATAGAACATTTTTGTCAAAGTCTATGGATTCACATTTCAATAATGCCGCATCTATTAATCTTAATCCGGTGAATAATCCGACCATACATAATAACCGCATTTCATCTTTATGCATAATATTGAATTTTTTATCATTCAAAACAGAGAATATTTTATTGACTTGTACTGGAGTAAAATCTTTTCTATTTATCTGTTCCCCAACCTTATGTTTAATACCTGTAAATGCGGTTTGTAATTCCCCTGTTACGATTTTCAACACAAGATTTAATGCCTGTAGATGATAATTATAGGTGTTTTCAGCTATATTTTTCTTCCACAGGAAAACAGAATATTCTTCTGCCACGGCGGGGGTTATATGATTAACAGTATTTATACATGGATGTTCAGCGTTCAACCATTCTTTAAAACATTTCCACATACGTTTATAATTACCTAAAGTACCAGGACTTGATTGTGGTCGTTTCGTAGAGTTTTCATATTTAGACCAAACATCATCTAAATTTATTTTAACATTGTTTAATAATTTACGAGCCTCGGCTATATGGAGAATAACTTTTTCGCTGGTATCAACAAATAATGCTGGCAATAAAGTCTTTTTCCTGCGCTTCTGGGCAATAACTTTATTGCCAGTCTTTAATGACATGAATTTCTTAGAGCCGTTGACAGTATACTGCAAATAGTATATTCCCGGTTCACTGTCCTTAACTTTACTTCCACTTTTCCCTCGTTTAAAAAGATAGCCTAATCCTGTTGTTTTCATTTTTCAACATCCTGTAAATTTTCACGTTTATTACGATGTTGGAAAATGCAAAAGCAATCAAAAAGCAATCAACTTAAAAGGTTTGTACTTAGAGCCTCACGTTGCCAACGTGATTGTCGACGGTTCGAATCCGTTCACTCGCTCCAATTTTTTTGCCTTTTTTCTAATGCTTTCAGCTCAAACTTGCCTGTTCATTACTCTATTCCAATAAGGAATACCCAAATATTACTTTATTACCTTTATTGCCTTTTTAAACATAAAAAGCAATAAAAAAGCAATAACTCTTTCAGTCGTTGGCAACGTGAGGCTCTACCACTGAGCTACACTCGCTCGTAAAACAAGTTTAAAATATCGTATTTTTTGCAATCCCAACAGCTTTATGATATTTTTTTCAATTATTTTCTTAAAAACTTTTCACGCGATTAAAACCACATCGGGGAAAACGCTCAGGAAAAATAATATTGGGTATCAGACCGGAAGCGCACCAATAAGGCATTAACGATATTCTGCGGTTTGGAAAAAAAGTAACGTTATGGTTGGAAATCGAAAGGGCTTTGTAAAAATATTCGAGTATGTCTGCCAAGATACGCCAGACATACTCTGTTTTAATCGGAAATCCAGTAGCAAAATATCGATCCCTAGGTAACTCTATTGCTGGGCCATTTTCATTCCTTGTAGAGAAATATATGGTAAGCTAAGTCAGGTCTTTTCAGCTTGATTTATCGTTCAGAATATTTTGAAAAGATTATCGCATTTTGAAAAAATTGTCATGAGCAGTTTCCTGCCCAAGACAAATTCATGATCGTTTAATATTCCTTGGCGAAGCACGGCAGCCTGACTTTTTTTACTTCTCCACCGCATTCTGGACAGGCAGCAGGCAGATCACTTTGCGTTTTCACTACATTGTCCGATGGAGACACGCCAGGCGCATACCATATCGTTCCGCTGAATATCCGGAACACTTTCTGCCAGCCGCACTTTTTACATTCAATTCGATACGTTGCATTCTTATCGTTCCGGAAAAGATTGAATGGAAATGGAAGACGATGCCCACATATATTGTTCATATTCTCCCACTCCTTTTCAACCGCTTGTCGCTTCATTGTAAGCGGTTACTAAAAAGTTTACAATGACATAATTTCCAATTATTAACGCGACGGCAGCAAACAAAAATCCAGCCATCATTAATATTTTCATTTAACGTTCTCCTTGCATTTTTGAGCTTATTATCGACTCCATAACGAAATCTCCTGTGATCTTCTGGTTGTCAGCCAG
>JBAWXM010000035.1:0-24699 GCA_037144075.1 Lentisphaerota bacterium
TCAAGCGGATAATCGTTGACGACGGCTGGCAGTACTGCTACGGCGAATGGGAGGCGAATCATCTGTTTCCGAACGGCATGGAATATCTGGCAAAGGAAATCAAAAAGATGGGATTTGTGCCGGGGCTGTGGTTTGCGCCGACCATCGTTGAACCGCATGCGCGCATTGCCCAGATGGATTACGACATGCTGGCGATGGGCGAATCCGGCAAGCCGTGTCTTTCTTTCCAGTGCATGAAACGTCATGGTTTTGTGCTGGATCCCACTGTTCCGAAAGTGAGAAAACATCTTTTTGATATGTTCAAACGTTATGCCGATATGGGGTACGGCTATTTTAAACTCGACTTCCTGGGCAGTACGCTTGGCGCGCGTAAATTTGCCGATGCGTCAGTTCCCCGCAGTCAAATAGTCAGAAAAATAGTCGAACCGGTTTATGAGGCGGTCAACGGCAAGGCCAGGATTCTCGGCTGCAATTATAATTTCGAAGCGGGCAATAAAGTTGTGGACGCAGTCCGCATAGGATCGGACATTCACGCCACCTGGAAAGGCATCTGCCATAATGTCACCTCGGTGGCGGCCAGATTCTGGAGCAATAAACGGTTGTGGATCAATGATCCGGACTTTGCGCTGTGCCGCAGCCTGGACACCGCCAGCGATCCGGACATGACCAGATTATTGTGCTGTCTGGTGTATATCACCCCGGAGATGACTGATTCTGGCTACTGTGAATTTCCGCTGGTGGATGAAGTTTCCCGTCCTCAGGCGGAATTACTGCTCAGTATTGTCCTCGCCGCTGCCGGCGCAGTCAATCTGTCCGACAATATGCCGCGGCTTAATGAACGCGGACTGGAACTGGCCAGGCGCGTGGTCGGCGCGGATTCCGGCGACGCCGCTATTCCGGTTGACCTGTTCTGCAGCGACAAACCCTCTTACTGGTTCCAGAAAGTCAAAGATTATCACCGGGTTCTGCTGATTAACTGGAATGACGAGCCCGGCGCATATTCTTTCGATCTGAACCCATACGGTGTAAAAGCTGATTCAGCGGTTAACTTCTGGAATGATCAGATTGTGAAGATTAATGACGGCATTATCAGCGTCGAACTTCAGCCAAGAAGCTGCCTGCTGGCGGTTGTTAAATAAGAGCGTAACGCAGCTTTGCTAATCGGCGATGTCGCCGAACAGCGACGCTTTCGTGGCGCGGTGGATTTTGATTCTGGCGAGTTCGCCGATCCGCATTCCGGTTTCAGGGGTGAATATCACCATCTTGGCATTTGATGCCCGGCCCGACCAGCGGCTGGGATTGCGCTTGCTTGGACCCTCGATCAATACTTCCTGGGTCGAACCTACCAGTTCGTGATTTTGTTTTTCGCTTCTTGCCGCCAGATCCTTCAGCAGTATGTCATTGCGTTTTTCTTTTATTTCCAGCGGGACCTGATCGGGCATTTTTGCCGCCGGCGTGCCTTCGCGCGGGGAATATTTGAAGATGAACGCATTGTCATAATCCACGACATTCATTAAATCGCGGGTGGCGTTGAAATCGGACTCGGTTTCGTCCGGGAAACCGACAATCACATCGGTGGAGAACGTTATATCCGGAATCCGGCTTTTAAGTTTATTCACGATCGTCAAATACTGCTCCGCAGTATAATGGCGGTTCATTTTTTTTAAGATGCGGTTTGACCCTGATTGCAGCGGCAGATGCAGATTATGGCATACTTTCGGCAGCGCGGCAATGGCGTCAATCAGCTTGTCATTGAAATATGAAGGGTATGGGGATGTGAAACGGATTCTTTTCAAACCTTCAATTTTATTCAGCTCATGCAGCAGGTCGGCAAAGGGGGAGACGCCTTCCGGCGGCGGATTGGTATCGCCGTTTAGGCCGAAAGCCGCGACATTCTGGCCGAGCAGCATGATTTCCCGGACTCCGGAATCAACCAGTTCTTTTACTTCCTGAACCACGTCCGGAATATCGCGGCTGATTTCCCGTCCGCGCACATACGGCACGATGCAGTACGAACAGTAACGGTTGCAGCCGCGGGTGATCGCGACAAAGGCGAACATCGGGTTTTCCCTGCCGGCGAAGTGAGTGGACATGCCGTTGAGAACTTCGGGACTTTCCGCCAGCAGCGCCGCCTGGTGGCGTTCGGCGGCGGCCGCTTCAAGAATTTCCGGCAGTTTGTGCAGTTGTCCGGTGCCGATCAGGAAATCAACGTGCGGCAGCTTTTTGAGCAGTTCTTCGCCGAGATTCTGCGCCATGCAGCCCATGACCCCGATAATCAGGGCGGGTTTGATTTTCTTGAGCTTCTTCATGATGCCGATTTTGCCGATGGCTTTGCGCTCGGCCAGTTCGCGGACGCTGCAGGTGTTGAAGATTAAAACATCGGCTTCTTCTTCGACATCCACGATGGAATGCCCCTTTTTCACCAGCATGCCGGCGCAGGCTTCGGAGTCGCGCTCGTTCATCTGGCAGCCGTAGGTCTTGATATAAATCTTCATTGGAGTTTTCCGGAAGTGATTCAGGCGACTACTGCCAGATTGTTGCGGTGAATGATTTCATCATCGGCGTCGCGTTTGAGGATTTTCTTGATTTCGCTGCTCTGGATGCCCATGAGCAATGCGCATTCCTCGCTGCTGAAATTAGACAGGCCGCGTCCGACGACTTTGCCGTCGGGGCCGGATATTTCCAGCGTGTCGCCGCGTTTGAATTTTCCGGCGACGCCGGTGACGCCGGAAGGCAGCAGGCTGCGTCCTTTGCATTTGACGGCTTCCGCCGCGCCTGCATCCACGGTGATTTTGCCGTGGCAGCGCGAGAAATATTTGATCCAGCGTTTTTTTGAATCCATGCGGGCTTTTATGGCCGGCACAAACAGTGTGCCGATGTCTTTGGCGTCAAGGATGTCATCCAGCGTGGAGTCCTGCCTGCCGTCGGCTATCCACAGGTAATCTCCGGCGGTGTTGACCATTTCCGCCGCCCGCAGCTTGGAAATCATGCCGCCGATGGAAAATGTGCTGTTGTCGGTGCCGGAGGCGGAACTTTTCAGGTTATCGTCAATTTTTTCCACCAGCGAAACCCGTCCGGCGAGTTTTCCGTCAACCTTCTCTCTCAAACCTTCCTCGGTAGTCAGAATAATGGTCAGTCTGGAGCGGGTCATGGTGGCCAGCAATGCTGAAAGAATGTCATTGTCGCCGAATTTCAGTTCATCCACAGAGACGGAGTCATTTTCGTTGATGACCGGCAGGACGTTATTGTTCCAGAGGGAATTGATGCAGTTTAACACGTTGAGATGGCGTTCGCGGTCGCGCAGATCATCCGCCGTCAGCAGCAACTGGGCCGGCAGAAAACCGAAATTGCGGCATTCCTGCTCATAAAGTCCCATCAACTTGCTTTGACCAATTGCCGCCAGCGCCTGAATTTCGGAAAGCTCTGTCGGCCGTTTTTTTAATCCGAGCTGCTGCATGCCCAGGCCGACTGCGCCGGAAGTTACCAGCAGCACTTTTTTGCCTTTTTTGCGCATGCTGTTGATCCCGGCGATGAATATCGCGATTCGCCGGGTGTCTGTAAGCAGGCGGGTGCCGACTTTTACAATAATATTCTCACATTCCCGGATGATTTCTTCCCGCGCCGTAATTTGCTTATTTTTCATCATTAATGTCTTATCTGTTAACGTAAAAATTATTTTTCTGATCTGTAAACCCGTATAATATATCCATTTGCGGGGACTTGGCAACTGTGTTTGCTCATGATTTCCTGTTTTTCCATCGGATGAATGCCTTCATACTGCTTGCATATCAACTCAATACAATTATATTGAGGCCTGTCAAAAATAAATGATATACTCTATAAGGTTGAAAATTTAACATAGACGAGTAGGATTGTGGATTGGATTTTTTCGATCCGACTGACAGGCGATATAAATATCGCCGGAAGAAGGAACGGAAAAAGACGGCCGCAAGACACTCACCGCAAAGCGGTTGCGATCTTTTGAATCTTAATTCGCACTCTTCGAGGCCTTCGATACCCCGGTATCGGCAGCCTCTCAGAATACGAACCAATTCTCAAAATCTTCGCAATCTATTTAAAATTTTCAACCTTATAGAGTATAAATGCGGGGCAGTGGATAATAATTACGAAATGCAATGTATCGGAGATGGCACCATGTACAGAAAAGAGATTAAAGTTGTAGATTGTACTATTCGCGATGGCGGGCTGATCAATAAATGGCAGTTTTCGCATGAAATGGTCAGGAAAGTTTTTCTGGGGCTGAGCGCCGCGGGAGTGGACTATATGGAAGTTGGCTACCGCGCTTCTCAGAAACTGTTTCCGCCGGGAGAATTCGGCCCCTGGCGTTTTTCCATGGATGAAGATGTCAGGCAGATTGTCCAGGATACGCAAACCCAGATGAAACTTGGCGTTATGGTGGATATCGGCCGCGTTGAAGAAGACGATATCAAACCGTGTGAAGAAAGTCCGCTGGATTTCATCCGCGTGGCGACTTACGTCAAGGACATTGACAAGGCGATCGATCTGGCTAATCACTGCAATCAGAAGGGATATGAGACTTTCATCAATATCATGGCTATTTCCACCGCTGCTAATTTTGAACTTGAAGAAGGCTTGCGGCAGATTGAAGCCGAGGCTCCGGTTACCGCAGTGAATATCGTTGACAGTTTCGGTTCTTTATATTCTGAAGAAGTGCATTATCTGGTGAAGACTTTCAAAGATAATCTGCCCACCCGGGAAGTCGGGATTCATACTCATAACAATCAGCAGCTGGCGTTTGCCAATACGATTGAAGCTATCCGTAAAGGCGCCAATTATCTCGACGCCACCGTATACGGTATCGGCCGCGGCCCCGGCAATTGCCCGATGGAACTCCTGCTCAGTTTCCTTAAGAATCCGAAATACTCGCTGGAGCCGGTTTTGCAGGTGATCGAAGACGTCTTCCTGCCGCTCCGCGAGAAAATCGAATGGGGATATATTATTCCTTACATGATTACCGGAATTTTGAACGAACATCCGCGCATTGCCATTGCTTTGCGCCAGGATCCGGAGAAACGGGATAAATATGCCGAGTTCTACCGCACTATGACCACGCCTGAATGCTATGAAGCAAAAGTCGAGTAGACAATAACGAATATCGGTTAATCACGAAGTCGCCGGTCATCTGACCGGCATTTTTTGTGATTTTGCGGTTAACGAATCTGGTCATTCTACAGTATGGAGCATAAAAAGAATGCAGCCTGTGTTGATTTCAAGTTTAAATAACGTATTGTATACCGGGTTGAGTCGAGAACAATTCAGGTTCTGTGTATAATTAACCCGGAGAGTTTTTTGCGCTATGGATGCTCAGGACTATAAGTTTGTCAGAATCAATCGGGTTTCGATTGCATATACTGACCGCGGCAGCGGGCAGCCAATTCTTTTTGTCCACGGTTTCGCGTCATTTTCATATACCTGGATGAAAATGATCAGTTTCCTGCCGCAGCAGTTCCGGTTTGTCACGATTGATCTGAAAGGCTATGGTTATTCCGAAAAGAAATGCGACGCTTTTCTGGCGCCTTACGATCAGGCGGTGATTCTCTCCGCGTTTATCCGGCGGATGGATCTGCGTGATGTAATTCTGGTCGGGCATTCGATGGGCGGCGTAATCAGCCTGATTTCCCTGATAAGCGAAAAGGTCAGAAGCCGGATAAGCAGACTGATTCTGCTGGACAGCGCCGGGGTGTTTCAAAAACTGCCGGATTTTATTGACGATCTTACCGCTACCTCGGCGAATAATCCGCTGATCAGGCTGGCTGACGAAGACCTGATGGCCGCGCTAGTGCTGGAGGAGGCATTTCATGATGAAAACAAAATCAGCCGCGAAACTGTTAAAGAATACGGTAATGTTCTGCGCCAGCCCAAAGCCAAGGAATGCCTGATTTTATCAGCGAAGCAGATTGAGATAGCCAATGAGAAAAAATTTCTGCATCTGATCGGAAAAATCAATATTCCGGTATTGATTATCTGGGGGAAAGATGACCGGATTATCAGTGTGGATGACGCATTCTTATTTCAGAAAGATCTTTTTGACGCGCAGTTGCATATCATTCCTGACTGCGGGCATTCACCGCAGGAGGAAATGCCGCAGGAGACTGCGCGGATAATCGCGGAATATCTTGGCACGCCACTGGAGATAAAGCCGGAAACTGTTATAAGTGAACCGCCGCATACTCTGGAAAGCAAACCAGAAAGCGGCAAGAGCGTTCCGTCTCCCGGACTGGTTGAGCAGGCAGACCGGTATTTCGGCAAATTGCGCATGCGCAGGCTGATAGACCACTGGAGTTTCGGAACATTTCTTTTAATCATTTTTATCAAAATGCTGCAGTTGCTGAAAAAAATCGGTTTCAGTGCTGAGGAAAATGGCTGGCGCAAGGCGACCGGCGTTTTTCTCCGCAACGAGCACTCGAAATTTATTCTGTCCACATTCCGGGTGACCTACGCCGCCGGCAGGACTCCGCCACAGAATAAAGCCGAGGCCGTCGCGATTGTGATTGAGCGGCTGGCAGATTATTTGAGCCGCAATCCGGATTGCCACTGGGCTCTGGACTGGGGTTTTTTCGTGACAACGCGGAAGAAACTGCTGTTTACGGACATAATTGAAGCCGAATTCGGCAAAGACGGAGTTTTGCGTAAACTGATTATGCATCTGGATAGAAAATGCTCAAAATTTTCGATTATTGATGATAATATCATGACAGCGGCATTAACTAAAATGGTTGAGATCTACCAGTCGCTGGAAGGGGTAAGCGACAGTAAGCGGGCATGGGTGGTTTATAAAAAAATGCGGAGCTGGATCAGGACAGGCAAAGATTTGTCCCGCACAGGCCGGCAGGAACTGCGGCATTTTATCGAGCGGGCTTTGAATGGCACATTTATTCAGTTTGAAACGCTGCCGGGGAATGAAAATGCTGATTTATTCATCAGATCCAGGCTGGCTACTCCTAATTTAAAAACCCGCCGCCATCCTGGTTTCGGCTTGCTGAATATTGTCTGCCGTTTTACCAGTGATTTCGCCGAGGCTGATTTCTGGTTTCAATATCATCATGTGCCGGTGGACGGCATGCCGATGCAGGAGATGCTGCAGCAATTGAAAGACGAATGGGGTTCTGCCGGACAGATCAAATATCCGGCATTGAACAGCAATGCCGCCAAGCCGGAGATCTTTTATTTCGGACACAGAATTTTCCGGGCAAGAATTTATGCTGATTTTAAGAAAGTAGTGAAATTAAGAAAACATCTGAATGAACGGTATTACGCCGAAATGGGCGGGCCGGCTTCGATTTCCAGCATGATTATCTGGGGACTGGCGCAGAGTGAGTATTTTCGCGACCGCAAATTCCTGTTCCCGGTGGACACCGCGCTGATGGAGGATATTCCGCCTGACCAGCGCAATATCAGCCTGATGGTCATCCGTCCCAATAAATATCGAAGCGAGAAAAATTCGCTGCACGGCTTTCTGCAGTATCAGCGGGAGTTTAACCAGCGCATGTTTGCCACCAGGCTGGGTAAAAGCGAGAGTTATGAGCTGCTTGAACTGTATGCAATGATTCATCCGATGTTCTACTATATCGCCAGATATTTCATGCCGGACGCCATGGGCGAAATCCTTGGCACCGCCGGCGTGACTATTCTCAAGGACTCCGAAATGTTCGTGAGTCCGCTTACCGATTTGCAGATTAACGGTTTCATCGCGCTTGGAAATCTGATGATGCCGACTGAAGACGGCAAAAATGCCGGAGCGGTCAGCATTTGCGGTTCCAGGGCCCTGGTCAGGGAATATATCAAAGCCATTTATAATATGACTGAACATTATCCTGAATTTCTCCATATCGAACTTTGATAAACATATCGATATATTTATAAATCTAATATATTTTGCTTTGATAATCTTGTATATAAATCATATCAATATATTTTAATTTGCTGTATGAATATATAATAACGGATTTTAAAATGATGGAGTTTATATGTACAAGATATGGCGTTCCCCTTACAGCGAATTCGGCAAATTTACGCTGGTTCCGAATGATCTGCACGACGAGACCGTAACTGCCGTGCAGGTATATACCGGCGAGGCGCTTAAAAGCATTGCCGGGGCCGGCTTCAACGGTATATGGGTGCACGGCCTGCTGCATAATCTGGTTACGGCGGATGAATTTCCCGAATTCGGCCGCAATTCCGCTGTTCATCTGAAAAATATGCGCGAACTGATAAAGCGCGGCGCTGAATACGGCATTAAAGTCTTCATCTACATGCAGCCGCCGCGGGCGATTCAAGTCTCAGACGAGGCGTTCTGGAAGAATCATGCCGGCGTTGCAGGGCAGGAGGAGGAGCTGCAGGGCGAACCCGGACAAGTCATCAGGGTGCGATCCATCTGCACATCCACGCCTGAAGTAAAAAGCTATCTGAGAAACGCCGCCGCCAACCTGGCAAAATCTCTTCCCGGATTGGGCGGGGTGATAATGATTACCGCCTCGGAATTTCCGGCGCATTGCATCGCCCGGCGCGGCCGGGTACTGGGCGCTTTGGGCGAGATCAGCTACATGCCGGTAGAGTGTCCCCGTTGCGCGGCGCGCAAGCCGGAGGATATTGTCAGTGAGGTTATTACCCTGATCCGGGATGGTATTCGTTCAGTGTCAAACGACATTGCGATCATTGCCTGGAACTGGTCGTGGTCTTTTTATGTTGATATCCCGTGCGCGGAGATTATCCGAAAGCTGCCGAAGGACGTTATTCTGATGGCGGATTTCGAACGCGGCGGGTTCAAAGATGTGCTTGGACACAAGCAGCATAAAATAGATGAGTATTCGATTGGCTATGCCGGCCCGTCCGAGCAGTTCAAGGCGTCCTTTGAGCTTGCCCGCGAACTTGGCCTGGCCTGCCTGGCGAAGCTCCAGTTCGGTACGACTCACGAATTGGCGACAGTGCCGAATCTTCCAGTCCTGGGCAATCTTTTCCGGAAAGCTGATTTTCTGCGCAAAAACAATCTTGCCGGATTTATGGGATGCTGGAATTTCGGCAACATGATCACGGCGAATACCGGCGGATTCAATTATTTTTTGAGCAAAGAGTGTCCGGATGATAAAGATATGGCGATTCAAACGTTCGCGGAACTGTATTTCCCCGGCTGCCGTCCGGACAGAGTCGCTGCCGCATGGGATAATTTTGCGGAGGCGATGAACAGTTATCCGATATGCATTCCGTATCTGTATGCCGGCCCCACCAACTACGCCATAATGATGACGCCGGCGCCGGGGCCGCTTAGCGGCAAATCCGCCGGACGTTCATGGCTGCTGGATGAACGCGGCGACGATGTTTCCGGGGCGATTGCCGATTTCTCGCTGGATGAAATCATCGAAGGTTTTAAGCTGCTTTCTGAAAAATGGCGGGCGGGAGTGACGCTGCTGAGTACAGGCCTGAACGGCGTCAGCGACAAACATGCGGATGAAGAATTGGCCAATGCGGAAGTCTGCCGTGCGGCTTTCCGCAGCACATACAATGTCTTCAGGACATATAAACTGCGCAAAGAGTGGAACCCCGGCAAACTGCCCGAGTATTTGAAATGTGCCGCCGATGAACTTGAAAACATCAAACGGGCGCTGCCTTATATTGAGAAGGACAAACGCTTCGGTTATCATTCCGAAGCTCAAGGTTATATGTTTGATGCAGACTCGGTTAAAACCAAGATCAAAGCTCTGGAAGAACAATTAATCTGAATTATTCTTTTCCGTAATTTGAAATTGCGCCATTGTGAATTTATGCTATCCTCTTGTACTGTAAAGCAAAGGATACTGCATGGACGCTGAACCGCAAAAATCAAAAATATTCAAGAAAATCTGCAAGCTGTCCGGACAGGCCGTGGCTGATTACAGCATGATCGCCGGCGGCGACCGGCTGATGGTCGGCCTGAGCGGCGGCAAGGACAGCATGATGCTGATGCATGTGCTGATGCATCTTCAGCATCATGCGCCGGTTGATTTTGAAGTTATAGCTGTTACTTTCGATCCTGGTTTCCCGGGTTTCAACCCGTCTGCGATTCAAAAATATGCGGCGGCGCAGGGATGGGTTCACCATGTCGTAAGTGTCGGCATGGAGGAACTGCTCAAGGATAAAGGCGCGGAACGCCGTCCCTGTGTGCTGTGTTCCAGAATCCGGCGCGGCAAACTTTATGGACAGGCCGGAGAGCTCGATTGCCGGAAAATCGCTCTCGGCCATAATCTTGATGATGTCTGCGTCAGCATGCTTATCAGTTTGACGCGCGGGCTGGGAATCAAGACCATGGCGCCGAATGTCAAGGCTGATGCGCTGGATTTGCGGATTGTGCGCCCGCTGACATATGTGCCGGAGGCGATGATTGTCGAGTGCGCCCGCACTTTCGGTTTTCCAGACTGCGGGAAATGTGTGTACCAGGATCGACTGGAAAAATCTGGCGACCGGGCGTATTTTGAAAAACTGCTTGACCAGATGGAACAGCGCATTCCGCATATCCGCCAGAATATGCTGCATTCGATGAGCAGTGTGCGACCGGGTTATATGCTTGACCCTGAATTTTTAAAACTGGATTGAAAGGAATTGCCGATGAAAGAAATTATGACTTTTGTACTGCTGATAATGCTGACCGCCGGATTGCCGGTCTTCTCCGAGGTTGCGCCTGCAAGTTCGCCGAAACCGTCTGAAGACGTATATCGCCGTTATCCGAAACCGCCTGAACGCTGGCACGATCCTTTCGGGGTTTACTGGAAGGAAGCCAGGCCGGTGGATTTCGTCTACCTGGGGCCGGCGCAGCTCGGCGGCGGGATTTTCTCTTTTATCGGCTATACTGTAATGTGGCCGGGAAAATTGATCTGGAACACCTGCAACTGGGATTTCTCCGACGAGGACGCGTTTTTTCCGCCGATTGATTTTTCCTCCAAATATTGCGGCGTCGCCGGATGTTATGTGCTGGGGTCGCCATTCTGGCTGCTGGAAAAAGCCTTCTGGGACGGACCCGTCTGGCTGTTCTCCGGCAGCAGCAATACAAAGCAGGAACCGGTTACAACTGGAATTCCGAAAGCTTGACGATGCGTCTTTCGCGTTCCGACCGTTCCGCGGCAAACCCGGTAACCATTGTTTCATAGGAGTCTGAAGCCGCAGTTTCCGGGGGCAGTCCCCGGGCGACCAGTTCAGCGATTCTCAGGTTCTGTCCGTGCGTATTGTGGAACCATGCCTGGTCTTCCTCTTTCGGGAAACTGATTTTCTCGACAATTTTGCTGACCAGTTGTTTAGGTGAATCGCTGAATTCCCAGCGGCGGATGCGGCGGCGGAAAACATCGGTCTCAATCGCGCCTTTAGTACCGAAAATATGATATTGCAGATAATGACCGTCGTCAGCCTGTTTTTCCAGCATTTCCAGCAGGGGGTCGGTATGATCGGTTTCTCCGATATACATGACGAAGTTCAGGCTGGAGACTGCGCCGTTTTTGAACCGCAGATTGATCTGGTGGTTGTCCGGATGGTTGAAATAGCTCACCACATTCGGCGCGTTCATGGAAAAAACTTCGTCAACGGGACTGTTGATCCACCAGCGTTGAAGATCGAGGTAGTGAGACAGTTTCTCTCCGATCAGCGTGCCCTTGCTTTTACTGCGCCAGGTGTCTTTCAGGTGAAATTCACTGCAATAGTAGCGGCATTGAGTATTGACCGGAGTTCCAATCAGCCCCTGCTCAATCCAGTCTTTCACGGTCATATACATTTTAGAATAGTGCAGTTCAAACCCGATCTGGAGAAAGCCGCCGGTCTCTTTTTCCACTGCCAGCATTCGCCTGGCGTCGGAAAGATCAATGCCCATCGGCTTTTCGCACAGGACGGCTTTGCCGGCGCGCATGGCCATTTCGGTTTGTCCGGTATGGGCTTCATTTATCGACGCAATGTAAATCAGCTTGATTTCCGGATTGTTCATGATCGAAGCAAGGTCGCTGGTGGCGTTGATCCCAAGTTCCCTGCCGCGCAGTTCGGCTCTAGCCGGATCCTGCTCATAACCGTAAATATTTCTGACATAAGGCGATGCTTTGGCCGCGCCGACATGGGTTCCGCCCATGCCGCCAAGCCCCAGTACTGCAACATCCATTTTGTTTTCCATTTTTCTACCTTTTATGACTCCCTTATAATCAGTTCAGGGGATACTGTAATTCGTTCCCCTTTTGCATGTTCGGTAATACATTGTGTCGTGATTTTTCCGATCTGAGTTTCATTGACGGAAACAGACGTGAGGGCAGGGGTGATTACTTCAGCCCACGAAGTATTGAACAGTCCGACTACGCTGACATCGCGGCCAATTTCCATGCCCATTTTTTTCGCAGCATGATAGACTTTCAATGCGCGGAAGTCTGCTACTGAAAACACCCCGCAATCTCCAGCACGGATAAAATTTTCAATACGATTTTCAGTAGTGGAGTCATGAGCCGGCGCCATATCGTGAATTACCGAAAAGCCTGATTTGGAATTTATGCCGGCTTCAGTCATTGCCTGCTTTATTCCGGCGGCAATCCTGAAGTCGAAAGTCTCCTTGACGCAGCCGTGGCGGGTGATGAGGGCAGGGGTGTAAGGCTCGAATGTCAGCATCGCAATCCGCTTTTTTCCGGAGTTGATCAGGTGCATGGCGCCGAGGTAACCGGCTTTGTGAAAATCGCAAATTATTTGATTAGCACCCGGGAACTCCAGTTTTGTTTCATAAAAAATCACATAGTTTAACTGCCGGAATTTCTCTTTATTGCGATGCAGATTCAGGTATGGAACATGACGGGTTCCCTCGATGACCAGCGAATCAAAACCATCTTTAATATATTGCTGTATCCGCTTTTCTTTATCTTCGCTGGAAAACGTGTCATCCGTAAGATGATTGCCAAGAGGAATTGCATAGTAATTATGCTTCTGAAGTTCTGCAATCAACGTGTCCGCCAGATTCTGGTACATGTCATCTTTTGAAGCCATTATCAGGCCTGCCTGATGGTACTTTGGGCGCCGGGAAGACGGAGCTGCGGCCTTCTGTTCACACACAAATACCCCTTTGCCCTGAGTCTTGTAAATATAGCCTTCTGTCTCCAGATAGCGCAGCGCGTTTAGTACTGTTACCTGGGTCGTATTGAAATATTCGGACAACTCCCGGCTGGAGAGAATTTTATCCCCGGGACGCAATTTCCCGTTAACGATTTGCGCTTTCAGGCTTTCGCTGATCTGATAATATTTCGGCATCGGCACCGAACTGTCTATCTTTTTTAGCATTTAATAACCCCTTAACTGATATATAGCACTATTTCAATTTTACACCGAAAAAAGGAAATGTCAACCATTGTTATAAATTAATTTTTCACCAAATGACCAATGCCGCATAATTTCATGTAATCATTTTTGCCGGTTGATTTCCTGCCGGCAAACGATATGTTATTGGCTTACGGAGAGGAATTATCCGTTAAATGAATAAGTAAAGAGGGAGACGTCATGCCGATACCGTACCGTCAGGAAGTATACCGGAAAATGATTCATTTGAGTTCGCTGTGGATGGCGGCGGCAATGTATTTTCTGCCTTTCCAATGGGCTGCGCTGATCTTCATGCTGCTGGCTGCTGCGGATGTGCTGCTGGAATATGGAAATTTCAGAAAATGGCCGGTCATTCATCCGCTTTATAAAATATTCTTCGGACGGATGCTGCGTAATTCGGCGGGCAAGGGTTGCTTCGAATTGAGCGGCGGCCCCTATGTGCTTGCTGCGGCGTTTCTGTCCGTCCTCTGCTTTAAGCCGCCGGTCGCAATCTGCGCGTTTACGGTAATGCTGATCGGTGACACCGCCGCCGCGCTGGTGGGCAGAAAATTCGGAAAGATAAAATTCGCCAACGGCAAGTCGCTGGAAGGCGCGCTGGCATTTATTGCCGCATCCGTCATTGTGCTGGTTGTTTGCGGCTGCATTTTTACCTATCCGTCATCATTGTACATGAAGGGTTGCATCGGGATCGTTATGGCGGCGGCAGCGGAGTTGTACGAAAAGAAACTGCATATTGATGATAACTTTTCCATCCCGCTGCTGGTCGGCGCAGTCATGTCGCTTCCATGGTAGCAGATTGGTAAAATTAATGAAAGGGTTTATGAATATGAGAACGTTTGGAATGATTATTGCCCTGATGACCATATTACAGATTCCGGCAGTTTGCGGCATTGATGACGCCGGCGGTGGATCAAAGGCAAAAGCTGTTTCATACCGGATGCTAAAGAATGACGAATTTCAGAGTTTTATCAAAAACTGGGAGGATAAAAAATATCCGGTGCTGTATGCCTTGATCCGGACTCCGGCACAATGGGACGCGATATTCCACCCGGCTCCGGTGATGGGCGGGAACCGGCCGTTCGCTCCGGATGCGAAGCTTTATGAGAATGAACAGATTATCATTGTCGCGCACGTGATTCCGGCGCCTGACCCCAATCTGACACTGTTTAATATCAGGCAGATCTTTGCCGACAATGATGTCCTGTTCATTTATTACAGATTCAACCAGCCTGAAAGTACCGCATCATATACCGTGAAAAGTCATCTGTCCGTAGTGATTCCGAAGCACAATTATAAGCGGATAGTGTTTATTGAAAGCGGCAAACAGCTTGGAATCCTGGATTTGGCCCAGGGGCAGTGGTCAGTTCCGGCGATGGATCTGTCGGGTAAAGAACAGTAAGCTTTGTTGTTTTTCGGTATTAAAATGGAATTTGCGGCGCTGGACAAACGACGGTCTTCCGGCTATATTCTGTGATGGTTTCAACTCCGCGACAGTTTTGCGCTGAAAACACAGAAAGAATTTTATGCTGGATATTTACAATAATAAGTTTACGAAAGACGAGAAGTATTTAAACCGCGGATTTATTGCGGGAATATCGTTGATTTTTCTGTTTTATCTGTTCATCCCGCTGCTGCTGTCATGCAGTCATCAGATGATTGCCGGACTGAATGAAATGCCGAAATCGCTGATGATTCTGATTGTGTGTTTTCCGCCGCCGCTGCTGTCGCTGGCAACGATACTGATGATATGTAAATTTACCGATCCGGATAAACCTTTTTCTGAAAAAATGGGATTAAATAAATGGCAGCTGCGCAATGTCTGGATATGCGTGGCGGTGTGTGTGTTTATGCTCGGCGTGTCAGCATTTACGACGATTAATTTCAAAAAAATTCTGGATTTTTTCGATATCCATTACCGGCCGCCGGCATTTCTGTCGCTGGCGTTGAGCTGTGATACAACAGGTTTTATTCTTCTTGCCATTGCCGCGGCCATTATCGCGCCGGTGGCGGAGGAAATACTGTTCCGGCGGGTGATTTACGGTTATATCGCGGCACGGGTTGGAATTGCCGGCTCAGTCGTTTTAACCTCGATGCTTTTCGCGATGATCCACGACTCGTTCGCGCAGTTTCCGGCGCTGTTTCTGCTGGGGGTGGCGTTTCAGTTGACTTATCTGCATTTTCATTCACTGTATCCGGCGATTCTGCTGCATTTCCTGAACAATGCGGCGGCCGTCTGCGCAATTCTGGCAGTGCGTATTTTTCATATTCCGCTGCTGCAATAGTAAAAGTTTTATTGTACAACAGATTAATGTGAATTATATTACATCATCATGCCACAATTAATACATTTGGAGAGTATATGAAAATTCAATTATCTGCAATGATTGTCTGTCTGCTGTTTTCCACTCCATTCGCGTATGCCGAAACAAAAGATGACGCCGATCAGGCAAAATTAAAAGAAGTTGCCGCGCTGACCGCCGAGCAGAAAGCCAAACTGAAAGAGGTTGCTGATGCAAAAATAAAAGAAGACGCGAAGCCGGTTAAAGACCTGAAAACCAGAGTTCCCACCGTAACTGCTGATAAAACTAAAAGCAACGCCGCAACGGCAACCAGTTTGAAGCAGCAGGCCGCAGACAACGCCGCAACGTCAACCAGTTCGAAGCAGAAGACCGCAGACAACGCCGCAACGTCAAAAGAGAAGATAAAGTACATCAAAGACCAGAAAGCTGCTAATGATAAGACTAAAAGCAATACTGCCGCCACGACCGCCAATACGACAACGACCGCCGGCACGCCAACGGCAGCCACTGGAAAACCCAATGAACTTGACCCGAATATTCAGGCGATGATCAATCAGCATATAAAAGATAAAATAGCCAGAAAAAATTACAAAACTACTTATTCTCAGGATGGAAAAACAACAATCATAACCTATCAGAATGATCAGGATAATAAATATTGCCCGTCGAAAAAAGCGAAAAATTATAATTCGCAAACGCTTGATAATCTTCAAACAAATAGCAACTATAATAATTCAACCGGCTACTCTAAAGACTCGGCGGAGCAGATAAAACAGAAGAAACTGTACATGAATGACAAAAAACTGATTGCCGAATTGAAAGGCAGCTTTGGTGAAGAATGGAAAACCGATGCTATGGATACGCTGAAGGCTACGCGCAGCCTGCTGGAAAAAATTAAAGACGCCGGGTTTCAGTATAAGGATATCACAGGTATAACCACGAATGCCGATGAAAAAGCTTTCTGGAAGGGCAAAAGCTCTATTTCTGGCGAGGTATCCATATCTCCGAACAGCGATCCCGGCCTGATTGCCAATATGATGGGGTTGGGTTTTTACGAAAAACTCAGGGATAAAGGCTATAAAACTCAGTCCGCGCAGGATATGGCTGAAGTCATCCGTTATTTTGTTGAAGCCCGCATGGGTAACAGCAAGTGGGAACCTTCGGAAAATGCCGCATCCATCCTGAAAAGCTGCGATTACAGTGAAGACAAATTTATCGCGCTGCTGAAAAATGGCGAGATGAAAAAAATGCTGAACAAGTAGAGCTTCCCGTAAGCCATCCGTGCCGCCGCTTTCATTGCGTCAGGCATGAATATTCGTAAAAATGGCGCTGTGATTCTGGAAAAAAGATCGTGGCGGATATATATTCTGAACATAATTTCTATTAAACAGTAAAAGGATCAATAATGGCTGAATATAACAAAATCAAAGTTCCGCAGGGAGATAAAATCACGCTTGGCGGCAATGGCAAACTGAATGTTCCCGACAATCCGGTTATCGGCTATATCGAAGGGGACGGCATCGGCGGCGACATCACCCGCGCCAGCATGATGATCTGGAACAGCGCAGTCGAAAAGGCTTACGGCGGCAAGCGCAAAGTGTCCTGGATGGAAATCTATGCCGGCGAAAAAGCCAACGCCGTTTACGAAAAAGACGTCTGGCTGCCGGATGAAACCGTCGCCGCTATATCCGAATACCTTATCGCGATCAAGGGCCCGCTGACCACGCCGGTCGGCGGCGGCATCCGTTCGCTGAACGTGGCGCTGCGCCAGATGCTGGACCTTTATGTGTGTCTGCGTCCGGTGCAGTATTTCAAGGGAGTACCATCTCCGGTCAAGAATCCGGAAAATACCGACATGGTGATTTTTCGCGAAAACACTGAAGACATTTACGCGGGGATCGAATGGAATGCCGGCTCCCCGGAAGCCAAAAAGATGATTGATTTCCTGCAAAAAGAAATGGGAGTCAAGAAAATCCGCTTCCCGGAAACATCCAGCATCGGGATCAAGCCGATTTCACAGGAAGGTACTGAACGGCTGGTGCGCGCGGCGATGCAGTATGCAATTGAGCATAAGCGGCGCAACGTTACGCTGGTGCATAAGGGTAATATTATGAAATTCACCGAAGGCGGATTCAAGAACTGGGGCTACGACCTGGTCCGCAGGGAATTCGCTGACAAGGCGGTATGCTGGGCGGATTGCGACGGCAAGGCGCCGGCCGGCAAAATGCTGGTCAAAGACTGCATCTGCGACGCTTTCCTCCAGCAGATACTCACCCGTCCTGAAGATTATGACGTGATTGCCACCATGAACCTCAACGGCGACTATGTCTCCGACGCCCTGGCGGCATGCGTCGGCGGCATCGGCATTGCGCCGGGCGCGAATATCAATTACGTTTCCGGCCACGCGCTGTTCGAAGCCACCCACGGCACCGCTCCGAAGTACGCTGGAATGGACAAGGTAAACCCGTGTTCGCTGGCGCTTTCCGGCGAAATGATGTTTCGCTACCTCGGCTGGGAAGAAGCGGCAGACCTGATTATCCGCGGCATTGAAAATGCCATCAGCAATAAAATTGTAACCTACGACTTCGCCAGGCTGATGGATAACGCCACCGAAGTTTCATGTTCTAAATTCGCCCAGGCCGTGGTTGACAATATGAAATGAGTTTGCCGGGAGCGGTTAATGACCAAAACCAGCGATATTGAAATACGCATAATTACTTCCGCCGACACGGCGGAAGTAGTCAGTCTGTATAAATCCGCAGGCTGGTGGGAGGAACATTACATTGCGGAAGCTTTTATTCCCGGTATGGTAAAAAATTCCACCTGTTTTGCCGGGGCGTTCGACCATGACCGCATGATCGGGATGGGACGCGCGGTTTCGGACAATGTCAGCGACGCCTATATTCAGGATATTGTGGTGCTGGACGAATACCGCGGACGTGGGATTGGCGGCGAAATCGTCAAAGCACTGATTCGCGAACTTAAAACAAAAGGCATTGACTGGATCGGACTGATCGGCGAACCTGGAACTGAAGAATTTTACGCACGCCTGGGGTTCGAGACACTTAAAGGTTTTGTTCCGATGAAGCTCAGAGAATAAACTTTATATTATTGATAGAAGGAACCTGACTGTATGAAAGATTATTACACTTTTCCGAAGAATTTTCTATGGGGTGCCGCCACCGCATCATTTCAGGTTGAAGGCTATCCGCGCGCCGACGGAGCCGGGATTTCCAACTGGGACCATTTTTCCCATCAGCCGGGGCGCATCGAAAACGATCACAACGGCGATATCAGCGCCGGCCAGTTCCTGAAATATAGAGAGGATGTCCAGTTGATGAAATCGCTGGGCATCAAGGCCTACCGTTTTTCCATCTCCTGGTCGCGGGTCTTTCCGAACGGAACAGGTCGCATCAACCCCAAAGGACTGGATTATTATAATAAGCTCATTGACGAACTGCTGGCAAACGGCATTCAACCCTGGGTGACGATGTTTCACTGGGACATGCCGCAGGCGCTGGAGGATAAATACGGCGGCTGGCGTTCGCGTGAAACCGTGGATGCTTTCGGCAAATATGTCGCTCATGTTACATCGCGGATATCAGACCGGGTTAATAATTATTTTACGGTAAATGAAATTCTCTGTTTTACCAATCTGGGATACGAAATCGGAGTGTTTCCTCCCGGACTGAAACTTGATGCTAAAACTGTCAACCAGACCGTCCACCACGGCTGTCTGGCGCACGGCATGGCGGTTCAGGCGATACGCGCCAACGCCAAAATCAAACCCAATATCGGGCTTGCCGAAAACCTGACTTCAGCGGTTCCGCTGTATGAAACCAAAGAGCATATTGATGCTGCCAGAAAAGCTTTCCGCTGGTATTCAGCGCCTAGAATGACCGCGATGATGGAAGGCGCTTATCCGGCGGAATGGCTTGAGCATCTCGGCGTCAATGCCCCGGAATTTACCGATGAAGACATGAAAATTATCAGTTCGCAGCTGGATTTCGTGGGCGTCAATATCTATGCTCCGACCTATGTTAAGGCCGATCCTGAATCTAAGCTGGGCTTCGCGGAAATTCCCATGCCGGAAAGTTATCCGAAAATGAATATGCCGTGGCTCAATATCGGCCCGAATATCACTTACTGGTCGCCGCGTTTCCTGAAAGAACTCTGGAATGTCAAAGGCATTTATGTTACCGAAAACGGCTGCGCCGCGGTTGATAAACTCGACCATGCCGGCAAGGTTTACGATACCGATCGCATCATGTACCTGAGGAATCATTTTATTGCCGCCAGCAGGGCGGTTAATGAAGGCATCCCGCTGAAAGGGTATTTCGTCTGGAGTCTGATGGATAATTTTGAATGGGCATGCGGCTACAACAAGCGTTTCGGCATAGTTTACGTCAATTATCAGACACTGGAACGCATTCCCAAAGCCAGCGCCGAATTCTATCGCGAGACGATCAGGCGTTCAGCAGTGGTATAAATCCGGCTGCCAATTTTACCGGTAATAAGTGTTTGTAAGCCACAAACCGGTATTGTAAGGTTGATACTCGTCGTTGGCCGGCCGCTGGTAACTTGAATTCGGCGACGCTTCGTTTCCGCCTGGGACGCTGCTTTGATAGTCTACCCCCATGTCCTGAAGCGCGGCTATTGCCGCCTTGTAATTACTGTTGGCAGCTTTTTTAAACCAGTCTTTCGCGATGCCGTCGCTCTGCTGGACGCTCTGCCCTTTCAGGTACATTACCCCAAGATCAAATTGCGCCGAAGGAATATTCTGATCGGCGGCCGCCTTGAACCATTTCAGTGCTTGTTTGAAATCTTTGTCAGTGCCATCGCCGTAATAATACATGCAGGCCAGGCTGTACTGGGCGTAGGGATTGTCCTGCTCGGCGGATTTTTTGTACCATTCCATCGCTTTGGAATAGTCGATTTTGACCCGGTAATAGATGGACGCCAGCCCATATTGGCCGTGGGCATTGCCCTGATCGGCGGCTTTCTGATACCACATCATCGCTTTATCAAAATTCTGGGCAATCCCGTGACCGAGCAAATACATTCTGCCGAGACTGGCCTGAGCTTTGGCATTCCCGTTTATCGCGGCTTTTTGAAACCACACAAAGGCATTAGCGTAATCCGGATTCCCGCCGGCTATTTCTCCGTTGAAATACATGCGTCCAAGATAATATTGAGCGGTGGCGTCACCCTGGGCGGCGGCTTTTGAAAATAACTGGAAAGCATTATCGCAATCCCCGTTGTCATATAACTGGACTGCCCTGGTTTCGTCATATTTGACCTCAGGAGTTTCCGCAGCGTAAAGAGTGACCGCAAAAGCGGCGGCAAAAAAAAGCATTATTAAAGATTGCGCGTTTCTCATAATCCGGTTCTCCCTTTTTGCGAATTTCAAAGATATCTTGACAGATAATATTGTCCGCGATTAAAATAATGCAATTCATGATTAATATTTTTCACGCCATAGAGCCAATTGCAAAACTCGCGTTTTGCGGGAATTCAGAAGACAGAATCCAGAATTCAGAATGAAATTCTAACTCAAATCCAGTTCGTCTTCCAATTATTCTCTTTTGAAACTTAACCACAAAGGCACAAAGACACAGAGAAATCTTTTTTTTGATTTAAACTTTTATCTTTTTACTTTTGTCTTTTATCTTTCGTTTCTTATTTGATAAAACTGCGGACACCGCAGTCAAACGCTGACTCCTGGCTCCTGAATTCTGACTACTTTTGAAATTACCTCCATAGTCAAACATTAACCCGAAGATCATTTCCGGACACGGCCGGCCTGGGACAAAATAGAGATTCGGGATAATCAATTCAGATGCTGGAAGTAGTCCATGCCGCATTAAACCGCTGGTGGATGCCGGAACTTTCACCGAACTGGTGTAACGCGGCTATCAGACCAGTAAATAATGACGGGTTATAGAAGTTCTTCCAGTTTGGCATAGGCTTTAAGCGCTGCGGTGTAAACTGCGGCATTGGCTGGATTCGGGGTGTCCGACTCAGTGGCGGCAGTGAACTTCTCATATAGTGCCTGGAATGGGATTTTGCCAGCCGCATTAGCAGCGCGGAGCGCGGCACCGAGACCGGCGGAGTCCGGAACAGCTATTGTTTCGATTTCCGCCTGGAACACATCGCCCAGTATCTGCCGGAATGAACGGCATTCCGAAGCCCCGCCGGTAATGCGGATGCGTTTGAAATCTTCGCCGATCCAGCGGGAATGCAGTTTCATGGTCAGCGCCTGGGATTCCAGTATCGCCCGGATTCTTACTGAGTTATCGCTCTTGCCTGAACAAAATTCTTCGGACCCGTGATATTTTATGCCAGGAGTCAATGCCAGCGGGGTGCTTTCGGCGGCGAAATACGGCAGCAGCAGGTTGCCATGATTGCCGGGAATGGAAAGTTCCGCCAGATGATCAAAGTCATGCCACGAGACATTGCACTCCTCCTTGACGTTTTCTCTTGCCAGCGACCCGTTAGTAAAACAGATCAGACTCATGAAGCCGCCGGCGGGATTGCCGAAAACGTGGCCGCATCCTGCCGGGTCGGTCTTGAAGTCGCGCATCGCCGCAAAAAACGTATCGCTGGTGCCGAGGCTGATTACCGCCACGCCTGGCTCGGATGCGCCGACTCCAACCAGACTGCACGGATTATCACCCGACCAGACGACAACCGGAGTCCCCGCTTTGAGACCGTATCTGGTAAAGTATGAACTTAATCCGCCTGCGGTATTATTTGAACTTACTGCCGGCGGCAGTTTCGTCAACAGTCCGGGCGCGGTAAACTCCGCGATTTCCCGATCCCATTCCAGCGTTTTCAGATTGAGCAGATTCATGCCCGCGCCATCGCCGAAATCAACCGGCGCGCTTTTGCCGCACAGAAGCGAGGCCATGAACGAACTGACCAGGTGGATGTATGCGGTTTGGTTGTAATTTTCCGGCTCATCTTTGGCAAATTTGCGGATTTGCGGTCCGGTGAAGCGTTCAATCGCCGGAGAGCCGGTATTCTGCTGCATCCGGTGGCCGAATCGCTCTTGCAATGCGGCGCATTCCGCATTGGTCGCCCGGTCCATCCAGATTGGAGAGGTTTTGCGGGAGAGCGCCGGCGCCAACTGTTCCGCCAGATTCTCAGATGTGGAAAGAGCCGCGAGTATTTTTTCGAAATTACCGTTCAGATAAACCGAACCGTGCTGCTGTCCGGAACCGCTGACGCCTTTGATTTCCGCCAGCGGCGCATGTTGTTTTTGCAGCCGGGAGAACAGCATATCGAGCGCGGCAACCCACATCAGCGGGTCGGCATGTTTGATCAGCGGATCGGAATTTTCCAGAAATCCGTTCGGACAGTTGTATTCCGGCAGGTCTTTGCCAAAGTTCACGATTTCCGAACAGATAATTTTGCCGGCTTCAGCGTCAATGATTTCAGCTTTTAAACTTTGCGTGCTGCTGTCCAGTCCCAGATAAATGCTCATAATAAACCTTGCTGATTATGGTTGTCAGACAATATACTGGTTAATGATATTTTCAAGCATTTCCTGGCGGCCGCTCTTCAATTCCGGTTCGCCTTTTTCCAGAATGACCTTTTCCAGTTTGTCGAACGAAGATTTCCCTTTAATGATGTCTGCTCCATAACTTTTGTCAAAGCCGGCATACCGGTTTTTTATAAAACCGTCAATCACGCCGTCTTTGATGATGCGGTCGGCGATAAGCAGCGCTCTTGCAAATATGTCCATCGCGCCGATATGTCCGTGGAAAAGATCAACGGTATCGGTTGAACCGCGGCGCGGTTTGGCGTCGAAATTCAAGCCGCCGCCGCCGAGACCACCTTGCTTCAAGACTACAAGCATAGCGTAGACCGCACTGTAAATATTGGACGGGAACTGGTCAGTATCCCAGCCGAGTTGCGGGTCGCCGGTGTTGGCGTCGATGCTGCCGAGTTTTCCGGCGGCGGACGCCACAGTCAGTTCATGCTCGAAAGTATGCCCCGCCAGGGTTGCGTGATTGGCCTCGATATTCAGTTTGAAATGCTCCAGCAGCCCATGCTTTTGCAGAAATCCCAGCACGGTGGCGGAATCGAAGTCATATTGATGTTTAGTCGGTTCATGCGGCTTGGGTTCGATCAGAAATGTTCCCTTGAAACCGATTTTTTGCTTATAGTCCACCGCCATCGACAGAAATCTGGCGAATTGCTCCTGTTCGCGGCAGTAGTCGGTATTCAGCAGGGTTTCGTAACCTTCGCGTCCGCCCCAGAACACATAATTTTCGCCGCCAAGGGTCAGTGTGGCATCCATGGCGTGCTTGACCTGGGCACAGGCATAGGCAAAAACATGGGCATCGGGATTGGTGCCGGCACCGTGCGCATAGCGCGGATGACTGAATAAATTAGCGGTTCCCCATAACAGTTTTACCCCGGTGGATTTTTGCAGTCTGGCGGCTTTTGCCACGATCTTATCCAGATTCCTGCAGGACTCGGCGAAATCTTTGCCTTCCGGCGCGATATCCCGGTCATGGAAACAATAATATGGCGCACCCAGCTTGGAGGTGAACTCAAATGCGGCATCCAGCGTATCTTCAGCAGCCTTCATCGGGTTACTGTCAGTCAGCCATGGACGGCGGAAAGTTCCGGCTCCGAAGATGTCCGCTCCAGCTCCCTTGAAAGTATGCCAGTAGGCAACTGCGAAACGCAGGTGCTCCAGCATAGTTTTTTCGCCGATTTTTTTGTCAGCGTCATAATATTTAAACGCCAGCGGATTGGACGACTTCGGTCCTTCATACTTGACGAAATGCTTGACTTCAGGAAAATATGCTTTCATTTTTACCTCATTAGTATCTTTGTTTTAGGCTTCTATGTTTTAAACGTTATTAAAATTGACTGCTGTTTTTCAGGTTTAAAGTTTTAGGTTTAGTTCTAACTCCTAACTCCTAACTCCTAACTCCCGGCTGTTGTTTTCCGGTTTTATTCTGACTCCTGTCTCCCGGCTGTTCCCGTTGGATATTGGATATTCCGTGTTGGTTATTGGATATTCCGTTTTATCCCCGTCTTCCGT
>JBAWXM010000036.1:0-24479 GCA_037144075.1 Lentisphaerota bacterium
AGACGGAAATAGGATTTTTTATTCACTCTGATTTTCATTAATTTTACCTTTCAATCTATAGTAATTTGTTACTTTTACCGGCTTTATTGTCTCTTTGCGCCCTCAAGCGCAATATTCAATTTTTCTCGCACAAAGCCACAAAGGCACGAAGATAAGACATTTATTGGTAGAGGATTATGACCTTGATTTAAATTAAGAAAATCCTGTCTATCCTGCCTATCCTGCCTATCCTGCCTATCCTGCCTATCCCTGTTAAAACCCTTTGTGACTTCGTGCCTCCGTGCGAAATATTCTCCTGGATTCTATTTTTTCTCGCACAAAGCCACAAAGGCACGAAGATATTTATTGAATTTGACCATTGATAAGTCTTGTTATTCCATCTTTCATCAACGGTTCTCCAAAATTCAATAAAAATCCGAGTTTGCATCCGGTTAACTTGAGATAAGTCAATACCTGCTTTTTGTGTGCAGCATTGATTGCCTCAATGGATTTCAACTCCAGTATCACTTTATTTTCAATCACAATATCAGCTCTGAAGCCTTCTTCAAATTTTATCCCGTGATATTCAATCGGAATCGGAACTTGTCGTTCAACTTTCAAACCGTTCAATTCAAGTTCATGAGCAAGAAGAACTTCGTAAACGGTTTCAAGAAGACCTGGGCCAAGCTCCTTGTGCAGTCGAACTGCACAATTCACGGCTATTTTTCCGATTTCATCCTCATTCATCTTTGTGTCTTTGTGCCTTTGTGCGAGATATCTTTCTGGTTTCCATTCTGACTACTTTTTTCGAGTTGCGGGCAAAGTCCGCCTTAAATTATTACTTCCCCGATTTCATTTTCATTCATCTTTGCGCTTTTGTGCCTTCGTACGAGCTATATCCCCCATGAAATCTATTTTCTCGCACAAAGCCACAAAGGCACAAAGGAATCCTTTTTTACCACGAAAAACATCCCGCAAAGCGGGAACATATAGAAATCCATTTTCACCACAGAGGGCACAGAGAACAGCCATTTTTTACCATGAAGGTCATGAAGATAATACATTGAGTCAGGGTATTTTATGCGGATTCCCCGCATAAATACGCTAACTCAGGTTTTTCCTCCGTGCGCTCTGTGAACTCTGTGGTTAAACATTTTTTCCTTGGTTCCCAACTTCATGTTCTTCATGGTGAAACGGTTTTTATTATCCTGCCTATCCATGTTAAATCCCTTTGTGCCTTTGCTCCTTTGTGCGAGACATATTTCCTGTTGTAGCGTTATTTGATTCTGATTGATGCGCTGTTGCCGTGCGCGTCGAGTCCTTCCATCCTGGCGAAACATTCCACGGCCTTGACTTCTTTCTTCAGCGCGGCTTTAGAGTACTGAATGATGCTGGAACGGCGGAAGAAACCTTCAACCGACAAGCCGCTGAAATATTTAGCGCTGCCGGCGGTCGGCAGCACATGGCTCGGCCCGGCGCAGAAATCGCCAATCGGCTCCGGCGTCCAGTGACCGAGAAAAATCGCGCCGGCGGCCTTGATTTTCGCGGCGACTTTGGCGGCGTTGCGGCACATTATTTCCAGATGTTCCGGCGCATAGCGTCCGGCGATTTCCACGGCCTGATTAATGTCTTTCACTTCAATCAGGAAAACCCCGCTTTTCAACACTTTGTCAACGGCGCCGGAACGGCTCAATGAAGCTTTCTGGCGCATAACGGCTTTTTCGACTTGGCCGATAAGCGCGGCGTCAGTGCAAAGCAGCACGGCCTGCTCCAGTCCGCTGCCGTGTTCAGCCTGCGACAGCAGATCGGCGGCAATGAATTCCGGATTGCAGCCGTCGTCGGCAATGACCATGATTTCCGAGGGGCCTGCAACCATATCCAGCGCGACTTCGCCGTAAACCAGCTTCTTCGCCGCGGTCACATAGGCGTTGCCGGGGCCGACGATTTTTTCGACTTTGCGAATGGTTTCCGTGCCGTAGGCCATGGCGGCAATGCCGTAAACTCCGCCGAGGCGGTAAATCTCGTTGATTCCGACCCGGCTCATGGCGTAAAGCACGGCGGGATGCACTTTGCCGTCTTTGCCCGCAGGCGTGACGGCGACGATCTCTCTGACTCCGGCGGCTTTGGCGATGCCAGCGGTATGAATCACGGTTGAAACCAGCGGCGCGGTCCCGCCGGGGATATATACTCCCACACGGTCCATCGGCTGAAAGCGTTCGCCGACCATCACGCCGGGACGCGGCGAATGACGCCAGGCTTTCGGAATGCGCAGTTTCGCAAAAGTCTTAATGTTGGACAGCGCGATTTTGACGGCGGCTTTTTCCGGTGCGCCGACCCTGGCTGCCGCTTCCTTGATTTCAGCGGCTGAGACTTGAAATTCAGCAGGTTTTAGTTCGGCGTGATCGAATTTCTTTGCATACTTTACAATTGCGGCGTTGCCGTTATGTTTGACGTCAGCCAGAATCTCCCGGACGGATTGCTCTATTTCCGGCGGATAGGACGGACGGCAGTAAAGCGCCTGCAACGCCTCTTCAAAATTTTTCTGTTTAAAGCAGATTTTGATCATATTCCAGGTCCTTTCATTCAGTCCAGATTAATAATGACATTGTCAATCAGGCGGGTTGCGCCGAAATAGGCGGCCGCCGCGATCAGCAGACAGCGGGTTGACTCCGACGCCGGTTCCAGATTGTCCGCGTCCAGCGCTTCAACATAATCAACTCTGCCGCCGGCTGCCGCGATCTTTGCCGAGATGCTTTCCGCAAGACCGCACAAGGCTTTTCTACCGGCTGTCTTAATTCCAGCTTCCGCCTCGCGCAGCGCTGCGGATATTGCCAGCGCCCGGATTCTTTCATCCGCGCTCAAGTATTTGTTTCTGGAAGACATTGCCAGCCCGTCAGCTTCCCTGACAATCGGGGCGACGACGATTTCCACCGGGAAATTCAGGTCGCGGGTCATGCGCTTGATAACCATTGCCTGCTGGGCGTCCTTCTGTCCGAATACCGCCACATCCGGCAGCGTCGCATTGAACAGCTTCGCCACAACAGTAGTAACGCCGCGGAAGTGAACGGGACGGCTTTGGCCGCAAAGTCCCCGCGACAGTTTTTCCTCCGTAACCCAGACGCTGCGGTCGGGACAATACATCTCCTCCGGTTCCGGGGCGAAAACCGCATCGACGCCGCGTTTTTCGCACAAACTCCAGTCATGGTCGAAATCTCTGGGATATTTAGCCAGATCTTCATTCGGCCCGAACTGTGTCGGGTTGACGAAAACCGTTACAATGACAACGTCCGCCAGTTTATGGGCCATGTCCACCAGCGACATGTGGCCTTCATGCAGATAACCCATCGTCGGAACCACTCCGATTTTTTGCCTGTGGCGCAAGGCGGATTTCGAGAACTGCTGCATTTCCGCAATGGTTTTAATCAGTTTCATAAACACAAGACTCCTTTAAAATAAAACCGGGCCGGAGCGACTAAAATAAACCGGGCCGGAGCGATTAACTCAGGCCCGGTTGTAATACATGCAAATCCTGAATTTTCGCCTTTTAAAGCTCCATCATCCAATGGTGAGCATCAGGAATTTCACCGTATTGAATGCCGGTTACCCGGTCATAAAGCCTTTTGAGAACCGGCCCCATCGTTTCGGTATTATAAGCATACACTTTATTGCCGTGATGGATTTTAGCGACCGGGGTGATGACTACGGCCGTGCCGCAGGCGCCGACTTCGGCGAAACTTGGCAGTTCAGTTTCCGGAACCGGACGCCTTTCCACCGTTATGCCGAGATCTTCCGCAATTGTCATCAGCGATTTATTGGTGATGCTCGGCAGAATCGACGGCGACTCCGGCGTGACATACTTCCCGTCCGGAGTAATCGCCATGAAATTGCTGGTGCCGAACTCTTCAATAAACGAATGAGTTTTGGAATCCAGGAAAAGCGCGACCTGACAGCCGTGTTTCTTGGCAATCTTCGACGGCAGCAGGCTGGCGGCGTAATTTCCGGCAACCTTGGTGTGCCCGGTGCCGCAGGGCGCCGCGCGGTCAATGTCGTCAACAATCATGGCTTCAACCGGCTTGATGCCGCCTTTATAATACGGTCCGACCGGAACCACCATTACGATAAACTCATAGGTTTCGCTGGCGGAAATCCCGATTTGCGGACTGGTGCCGACAACCACCGGACGGATATAAAGCGCGCCTCCGGTACCGTATGGCGGCACATATTCAATATTGTCGCGGATAACCGTTTTCACCGCATCTATAAATGTTGCTTCGGGAATTTCCGGCATCAGCAGATGACGCAGCGAGCTGTTCAGCCGCCGGGCATTTTCTTCAGGGCGGAATATCCGCACTTTCCCGTCTTTGCAGGAAAACGCTTTCAGTCCTTCAAATGCCGCCTGCCCGTAATGCATGCAGTTCGACGCCACTGAAAGCTCCATTTTATAATCATTGTGCAGCCGCCCCTCTCCCCATTGTCCGTTTTCATAAGAAAAACGGATGTTAGACTTGGTCGGGAAGAACTCAAAACCAAGTTTTGTCCATTCGATGTTCATAATCAATATCCATAAGTGTTAATAATGAAACCGTATTTCTTGCTGTGAAACGGAATACCGGAGCAAAAAGCAGTTTTTCAAAAAACGTCTTAAATGCCCCGAAAATGCCGTTTAACCTAGAAATCTAATAAATCAATTCATAAAAATAAAAAAAAACGTAAAAAAATGCGTTAAAACAACGTACTATAACTTTACAATATCAATTATCAATATTAAAGTTATATAAATCAAAATTCATTATTTAAAAAAATCCTAATATTATAACAAGGTGGAGATAGAAAGATGAAAATGTGGAAGTATTTATTCCTCGCGTTGATGGTAGTGGCAGTTGTAGTAACAACGGGTGCCGGTTGCAGTATGTTTGACAATTCTGATCCTAAAGCTCTCGGGACGATTCCTCCTCCGATTGGCGGAGATCCCGATGAAGGTCTGGGCATTAAAGGCGATAAGGATCCCAATGCTTGGGGCAAAGGCGCGAATGACGGCTCTCTGGGTAAGATCCCCGGCGAATTCACCGCCGACCCGCGTTATGCCGGGCTGCTCAAGCCGGTTTACTTTGATTTCGACAAAGATAACATCAAGGCCGGCGAACAGGGCAAGATTGCCGCCGGCGCTAAATTTCTGCAGGAGCATGCTGATTCAGTCATGATCATCGAAGGCAACTGCGATGACCGCGGCACTGAAGAATATAACCGCGCACTCGGCGAAAGACGCGCTATCGCCGTCAGAAACGCGCTGCAGGCGGCGGGAGTTCAGGATGACCGCATGAAGACCATCAGCTACGGCAAAGACCGCCCTGCGGTTGAAGGCTCTTCTGAAGAAGCCAGAGCCAAGAATCGCCGCGGCGAACTGGTTCCAGCAATCAAGAATAAATAAATGATGAATTAATTTCAATCCCGGGTATCCAATGCCCGGGATTTTTTTTCCCGCTCTATTTATTGAATAATTAACGCAAAGGAACGAATTATGAGCAAGATTCACGCGGAACATGTTTTTACCTCCGAGTCTGTTTCGGAAGGGCATCCCGATAAAGTTTGCGACCAGATTTCAGATGCGATTCTCGACGCCTGCCTGAAAGATGACCCGAACAGCCGGGTAGCCTGCGAAACTCTCGCAACTACCGATTTAATCGTTATCTCCGGTGAAATAACCACCAAGTCCCAGGTTAACTGGGAACAGGTTGCGCGCAAGGTTGTTTCTGAAATTGGCTACAATGACGGCACCATTGGCTTCTGCGCTGAAAGCTGCAAAGTCATGGTCTGCATTCATAAACAGTCGCCGGATATTTCTCAAGGCGTTACCGCCGGACAGGGACTGTTCAAAGAACAGGGCGCCGGCGATCAGGGCATGATGTTCGGCTTTGCCACTGACGAAACCCCGGAACTGATGCCTGCTCCGATTATTTACGCGCATCAGATCGTCAAGGAACTGGCCAAACTGAGAAAAACCAAACCGAAAAAATATGCGTACCTTCGTCCGGACGCCAAGAGCCAGGTTTCCATCCGTTATAAAGACGGCAAGCCGACCAGAGTCGAGACCATCGTGGTTTCACACCAGCATACCCCGGACATGAAAATTGAAGAACTGACCGCGCTGGTCAAAGAAGTCGCGAAGAAAGTAATTCCCAAAGACATGATGCACGCCGGCATTAAATATTATGTCAACCCCACCGGCAAATTCGAAGTCGGCGGACCTCATGGCGACACCGGGCTTACCGGACGCAAAATCATCGTTGACACTTACGGCGGCGTCGGCTCTCACGGCGGCGGCGCTTTTTCAGGCAAAGACCCCTCCAAGGTTGACCGTTCCGCCGCTTATATGTGCAGATACATCGCCAAAAACATTGTTGCCGCCGGACTGGCGAACAAATGCGAAGTGCAGGTTTCCTACGCTATCGGCGTGGCTGAACCGCTGAGCATCAATGCCGATACCTACCGTACCGGCAAGATTAAAGACGATGCAATGCTGGAAAAAATCATTCGTGAAGTATTCAGCCTGAAACCGGCAGCAATTCTGGAAACGCTGCAGCTCAAGAAGCCGTTTGCCAACGGCTGGAGCTATCAGGATACCGCCGCCTACGGCCATTTCGGCCGCGAAGGTTTCCCCTGGGAAAAAATTGACAAGGTCAAAGAGCTGAAAAAAGCTGCTGCCAAGTACCTTTAATCTGTAACGACAGGAATGCCGGATGAATAAAAATACCCCTGCGGTACTCGGAGCAGGTTCCCCGATTGTGGATTTGCTGGTCAGCGCTGATGATTGCTTCCTGAAATCCATCGCCGCCGCCAAAGGCGGCATGGAACTGGTTGATCAGGCCATGATCGAATCTCTGCTCAGTAAGATTCCCGGCAATCCGGTCAAAGCCCCCGGCGGCTCCGCCGGGAATACCATTTTCGGACTCGCCAGACTCGGCGTGCCGGTGACTTTCCTCGGGAAAGTCGGCACTGACGCCGATGGCGATTACTACCGGAAACGGCTGGTTGAACTCGGCGGCAAAGATACCTCTTTCCGCCTTGACAGTTCCGCCCATACCGGGCGCTGTGTCAGCATGATCACCCCGGATTCCGAACGCACCATGCGCACCGACCTCGGCGCAGCCGCCAGAATGACGGCGGCGGAAGTCCTCGACTCTGATTTTGCCAATATCGCCCATGTCCATATCGAAGGCTATCTGCTTTTTGTCGGCGATCTCGCTGAAAAAGTTCTGTCCGCCGCCAAAAAACACGGCTGTACTGTCAGCCTTGATCTGGCAACCTTCGAACTGGTCAAGTTCAAGCGCGACATACTGCCTGAACTCCTGAAAAAATATGTGGACATCGTTTTTGCCAATGAAGACGAAGCCGGAGCGTTCTGCGGCGATATTGCACCGGAGCAAATGGCGGAAAAACTCGGAGAATACTGCGACATTGCCGCAGTCAAACTGGGTCGCGAAGGCTCCTGCATCAAAGATAAAAACGGTATTGTCCGCGTTCCCGCCGAACTGGTGAAGGCGGTTGATACTACCGGCGCCGGCGATCTGTGGCAGGCCGGATTCCTTTACGGTTATCTCCAAGGCCGCCCGATGGCCGACTGCGCCCGTTTCGGCTCAATCACCGCTGCGGAAGTAGTCCAGGTGATCGGCGCTGATATTCCGGAAGAACGCTGGACCGTGATCCGCAAACAATTACAGGCTTGAAATATATGTGTTTTAAAAAGAGAATCATCCCGGTCATGCTGTCGGGAAAATTACTGGAGGAAGCCGGCGGTTTCTAGCGGAGCCATATTTCCATTTTACTGAACAAATATAAAATAAATTTAATAACGGAGTGAAATTATGGATTACAAAGTAGCAGATATGAAACTGGCGGATTTCGGACGCAAAGAAATCGAAATCGCGGAAAAAGAAATGCCCGGCCTGATGGCCACTTGCGAAAAATACGGCAAAACCAAACCGCTGAAAGGTCTCCGGATCATGGGCAGCCTGCACATGACCATTCAGACCGCGGTGCTGATTGAAACTCTGGTCAAGCTGGGCGCCGACGTCAGATGGTGCTCCTGCAACATCTTCTCAACCCAGGACCATGCCGCCGCCGCAATTGCGAAAGCAGGCGTTCCGGTTTTCGCCTGGAAGGGGGAATCTCTGGAAGAGTACTGGGATTGCACTTACCGCGCCATCACCTGGCCGGACGGCAAAGGCCCGGACCAGATTGTCGACGACGGAGGCGACGCCACACTGCTGATTCATCGCGGCTACCAGGCGGAAAATGACGCCTCCATCCTCGATGTTCCGACTGACAATCATGAACTGCAGATCATTAATAAACTGCTGAAAAAAGTTCTCAAGAAAGATAAAAAACACTGGCACAATGTGGCGAAAAATGTCATCGGGGTTTCCGAAGAGACCACCACGGGAGTTCACCGCCTCGTCCAGATGGAGGAGAGAAAAGAACTGCTGTTCCAGGCGGTCAACGTCAACGACTCCGTCACTAAGAGCAAATTCGATAACATCTACGGCTGCCGCCACTCGCTGACCGACGCGATCAAACGCGCTCTCGACGTGCTGATTTCCGGCAAAACCGCCATGGTCTGCGGCTACGGCGATGTCGGCAAGGGTTCCGCCGAAGCCATGCGCAATGAACGCGCCCAGGTCATGGTCAGCGAAATCGACCCGATCTGCGCGCTCCAGGCCTGCATGGCCGGATTCAAGGTATGCACCGTGGAAGACGCACTGCCCTATGCCGATATTTACGTCACCACCACCGGCAACAGCGACATCATCACCGCTGAACATATCAGTAAGATGAAAGATCAGGCCATCGTCTGCAATATCGGCCATTTCGACAATGAAATTCAGGTCGGTGCGCTGGAAAAATGGCCCGGTGTCAAAAAGGAAGTCATCAAGGGCAGTTTCTGCCCGGTAACCCGTTATAAATTCAAAGACGGACATTCCGTATATCTGCTGGCTGAAGGCCGCCTGGTCAACCTGGGTTGCGCCACCGGTCACCCGAGCTTCGTAATGTCATGCAGCTTCACCAACCAGACGCTGGCTCAGATCGACATCGCCAAGAACCCGAAACGCAAAGTAGGCGTTTACCGTCTGGC
Source organism: Lentisphaerota bacterium (assembly GCA_037144075.1). GTDB lineage: Bacteria > Verrucomicrobiota > Lentisphaeria > Victivallales > Victivallaceae > CAIPAT01. Next base: position 9,110 of record JBAWXM010000036.1, read on the forward strand.
CAAGAAGCTGGACGAGGAAGTTGCAGCGCTGCATCTGGCCAAACTCGGTGCCAAACTCACCAAACTGTCTAAGAAGCAGGCCGAATACATCGGCGTCCCGGTGGAAGGCCCCTACAAACCGGAACATTACAGATATTAATCAGCAGTAGTTATACTCTGCGCGGCTGAAAATTAAACTATAGATTGCGAAGATTTTGAGAATTGGTTCGTATTCTGAGAGGCTGCCGATACCGGGGTATCGAAAACATCGAAGAGTGCGAATCCAAACTCAAAAGATCGCAACCGCCTTGCGGTGAATGTCTTGCGGTTGTATTTTTCCGCTCCTCCTTCCGGCGATATTCATATTGCCTGTCAGTCGGATCGAAAAAATCCAATCCACAATCCTATTCATCTATAGTTGAATTTTCAGCCGTGCAGAGAATAGATATTCAGCGGGAAAGAACTGAACAAGTTTTTTCCCGCTTTTTTATTGCGCAGTTACGGTTAGGAGTTGTCAAAGAAATAAGTGGAATTTTTATGCTGCGGGTATCGGGGAGAAATTTTGAGGTTGCCGGAGATGAGCAAAGCCGTAGCTTTGTAACGAACCGGCAAAGCAGAAAGTGGCCACGAGACACCAGAAGAAAGTGTCAGTTATTTTTGAACGACTCCTTAGTTTCAGTTTCTCAGTTTTAATTCTACTAATATTTTAATAATCTCTTTACTCTGTTTTTGTCCAAAAGCGTTAAATGGTTCAGCCATGAAACTGCTGCATATGTCCAGACAATGCAATGCGCACTTGATGCCTTTAATTAGGCTCGATGTATATTGTCCGCATGAATACAACTTTCTCAGGATAAATATTTTTTTCTGCAATTCAAGAATTGTTTTTATGTCGCCATTTTTAGCGGCATAGTAAATATTAACATACAGTTGCGGGAATATATTTGCACCGCCGGGAATGCCGCCGCTTCCGCCAAATAACACCGATTCCGCCAGCAGCTCTTCCGGACCGATCAGCAGGCTGAACGCAGTTTTGTCTTTCATGGCGGTAATATATTCATGAAATTTAATCATGCTGCAACTGCTGTCTTTGAACCCGATAACTCCATTTATTTCCGAAGCTTTGCGCAATGTGTCAACATCGATATTAACCTTCGTCATGGCCGGCATATTATAGAGGAACAAGGGCAGCGGCAGTTTTGGAGTTATATGCTCAAAGTATTCCATCAATTCCTGTTGACCGGGGGGGAAATAATAAGGGGGGGCCAGTACCAGCGCGTCCGCGCCGCATTCCGCGGCATGTTCCGCCAGATTAATCGACTCCGCGAAAGAAGTATCGGTTATTCCTACCAAAAGCGGGACCCGGCGGTTGGCAATCTCCGATGACCTCTTAACCATTTGATATTTTAATTTTAAACTGAGGCTGGGCCCTTCACCGGTTGTTCCCAGCAGAAAGAGACCGTGAACGCCGCCTTTAAGCACATGCTCTATCAGTTTTTCAAGTCCGGGACAATCCAGATTGTTTTCATCGGTCAGCGGAGTAACCAATGGCGGAATAATTCCGGTTAACGGCTGTTTTAAAAATTGCTGCTGCATGGTTTTAAACCTTTTCCTTGTTAATTATTGAATTTACCGCTGATGTCACGCCGGGTTAACTTAACGAAAGCAATACTTTCTCTTCCCCATGTATAAGTAATTGCCGCGCCGCCGTCACTTGTTGCGATGACAGCGGGATAGGAATATTCTCTATCCGGTACGGTTTCAATATCCAGCCTCTTACTCCAGCTTTCGCCGTTATCCGGTGAAACGGCCAGAGTCAGCGGCCAGCGGACGCCCCAGCTTTGGCTGACAGGATTATATGCCAGCAATAATTTTCCGTCTGCCAGTTTTGCCAGATCAATACCGCTGTTATTGCTTGGCAGACCGGTTTCATATATTGCGCTCCAGACTCGTCCGCCATCACTGGAATCACTGCGGCAAATCTTTCCGGAGTTGCTCCTTAGCAGCATATGTACATTGCCGGGGCTTGATTCCCAAAGCGCGGGTTGAATCACCCCCGGCGGCGCTTCTTTGCCAAGCTCATTCAGGCCGGAGACTGTTTTATTCACCGGGATAAAATCGCTCCGGTTCCATGTACTGCCGTTGTCCGTGCTTCTGTCAACAAATGCCTGCCATGAGCCTATTTCATTTGAAGCCGGCGCCAGCCAGGCGCCGTCAAACAGTTCAATGCATTTGTTTTTCACTGGTCCTCTTCCGCCGATATCGTCATGAATCAATTCCCCGGGAATCGACCAGTTCTCTCCATTGTCGGTTGAAGACATTACCAGGGTATGCCAGTGGCTGCAATTATTTCCCACTTTGAAATAAAGATAAATTTTGCTGCCGGTTCCTCTGAAAAGCACCGGATTCCAGTGAGGCAGATCATTCACTTTTGCAAGCAGCTCCGGGGCTGACCAGACGCCGGAGCTTCTTCTCGCGCCCCAGATCGCCACATCATCCTTACCCTCTTTACTGCCGCCAAACCAGGCAGCCAGAAAATCTCCGTTCTCCAGTTCAACTATAGTCGATGCATGACATTCTTTAAAACGCTCAGGATTTTTAAATATGAATTCTTTGATCATTTTAATCAGTCCATAATTTTTGATTTATAAATATTCCGTATCTATATTATATCCGGTGGAACTGTTCTTTGTCAATATTGAAATTGTTACATAAACTATTCATATGATACCTTTCTAAAATAAATTAATTACGCCTTTAACAGTAAGTCAGGTATAAATAACCTTTCAACAGTTGAAAAGCCGGAATTAAGACCTATTATATTATTACAGAAATATATCGCCATACAGGCAAATAAATTATGACATCCAGCGGATTGAATATAGAACATCTGTCAAAGGACTCATTCATACGTCTGATGCAGCATATTATTGATAATATCGGTGTGCGCAAGGTTTATATCTCAGAGAAAAAGCCCGCAAAATCCGGAGCCGTGTCCATTACCTGCGAATCCCGCATAGACATTCCGCTAAGCGGCCGCAAACACATAGCTTATGCGTCAAATGGGGAAATAACCGAAACGGTCATGAACCCTGCCGAATTGCATTATTGCCCGCCTTTTCATTGGAAATGGCCGCTATGGGATTATGTGCATGAGATGTCTTCGGTAATATATAACTCCGCCTATATCAGGATTACATATATTAATTTCAGCCAGCTTAACTCTTTTTATGAATCACGCGGCGCAGATATTTATTATCATACATCCAAACCGCTGGGCGAGGCAGGCAATGCGTTATTAAGGACGCTTAATCTTATATCTGAACATCCGAACGCAGCCGGAGTAGTGGAGTTGATTACCGGTCTACTGAAAATCACGCTGGAGGCAATCAAAGCAGATACCCGGCTGCCGGCAGGCAAAGCGGATTTAACCAAACTCCGCATAAAACAGTATATTCAGGAGAATTTTTACGCCCCGATCAACCGTGCTCATGTAGCCCAGATATTTGGCGTCACTCCAAGCTATATTTCGCGTCTTTTTACAGAAAACGGCGAAGAGAACTTTAACCATATGCTCCGCCGTCTGCGTTTTGAACATTCCACCTTATTGTTAAAAAACACGAACATGTCGCTAGACGAAATAACCGATGCCTGCGGCTATCTCAGCAGCACGTACTTCATTGCCGCATTCAAAAAACATTTTGGCATATCACCCGGCAGATACCGACGCATAAATTGTGCTATTCAGAGTTAAACACGCGTTGCTAAAAGCATATCCATTGTTCATACAGAAACATTTTCTCTCGACGAATTGAGGGTTTTTCTGTATTCAGATGGGGTCTTGCAGGCCAGGCGGTGAAATTGACGGGTGAAATAGTTACTGTCATTGAACCCGCATTGTTCTGCAATTTCATTTATGCTCTGCCCGGTTGTTCTTAGCATTATTGTGGCCTGATAAATCCGCAGATGGAGCAGATAATTCACCGGCGTGGTGCCGGTAGCTGCTCCAAACAGCCGCATCATATTCCGTTGCGACATCCCGGTCTTGCCGGCGAGCAATTTCAGGTTGACCTTTTCAGCGTAATGCCGGTTCAGATACGCAATTACATTGCCGATAAGGTTTTGGGATGATGCCGGTTTCCGGCTTTCATTCCGTTCATAACTTCTGGCGAACAACAGCATCAGCGCAATAAATAGTGACTGGCTGGCAAATTCATGCGCGTAAGCACATTCCTCGTGCTCTTTCTCCAGCAGCCGGCATAAGCGCCGAGTTTCGACAAGTTCCTCTGCGGACAGATGAATAAGAGGATTGGTAAAATCTTTTTCCGCAGGAATTTTGTTATTAATGGTCATGCCGTAGAATTCCGAAGACGCAATATCCAGTCCGGAGATGCCCAGCCGGGCTGGCAGATACAGTATATTGATCAGTTCCAGATCTTCAGTTTTGTCATAGCCATGCGCAATACCCTGCGGAATGAACAGTACGTCACCGGCAGTGATCAGAGAAGAACTGTTGTTACAGTTATGCAGCCCTTTCCCTTTGAAAATTACCGCGATTTCGCAAAACTCATGAGTATGAACCCGTGTATGAGATTGCTGACTTATGTGAAGGACCGTAAGCGGCAAATCAAAATACTGGAAAAAAAAATCCGCCGTCTTGTCAAAAGATTTTGTTTTATTTGCCATTTTGTCCATATAATGCTATTCAATGTTGAAACAGTTAAGGTTTAATGGAAACTTAAGAGTTAAATTAAAGATAACAGTAAATTAAGTTTTTGCAATAAATTAAGATTTTTAATAAAAAGCTCCTGATGCAAATGAAAAAACAATTGATTGAAGCAATAAAGAATCCATCCGCGGAATATCGCGGCGCATTGTTCTGGGCATTGAACGGCAGACTGGAACCGGAGGAAATGCGCCGCCAGATACGTCTGATGAAACAGATGGGGATGGGCGGTTTTTTTCTGCACGCACGGGTGGGGCTGAATACTGAGTACCTCGGTGATGAATGGTTTAAATGTGTTGACGCCGCAATTGACGAAGCCGCCGGACTGGGAATGAAGGTATGGCTGTATGACGAGGACCGCTGGCCGTCCGGCGCTGCTGGCGGGCTGGTTACACAACATCTGGAATACCGGATTCGCAAACTGTGCTTTACGGAAATAACCGATTTGCAGAAAACCCCTGTTCCGGATGATGCGCAATGGCTGTTTCTGATTAAAATGCGCGATGATGGAAAATATGCTTATGAAAAGCTCAGCAGCCGGAAGGTTCCGCGCAGCCTGAAGCAGCATGAAATGATTTTGGCCTGCGCAGTCAAAATGGATGAACCGGACAGCTGGTTCAACGGCCAGACTTATCTTGACACCTTGAATCCGGATGCAGTAAAAAAGTTTATTGAAGTGACTCACGAAACTTATCTGAAGCGATGCAGCAAAAATTTCGGCGGGGTTATTCCCGGGATATTTGCCGATGAGCCGCGTTACAGTCCAATTTTTCCGACTGACGGCTTCACCAGCGCCTGGACAGGAAGACTGCCGGATGTATTCCATGAACGCTACGGATATGAATTAACGGACAGACTGCCGGAATTGTGGATGGGGCACCCGGACGGCAAATTGAACCGGACAGCGTATCATTACTGCGACTGCATCACGGCGATGTTTGTCAAGGCTTTTTCCAGACAAATCGGCGACTGGTGCGAAAAAAACAAACTGCTTTTTACCTGTCACATGCTGGCGGAGGATACACTTTCCGACCAGACCCGTTCCGTCGGCGCCTGCATGCCGCATTATGAATACATGCAGGCTCCCGGCATTGACGAACTGACTGAATACTGGCGTGTTTATGCCACCGCCAAACAACTGAGTTCCGCCGCCAGGCAGTTCGGAAAAAAATGGCGGCTGAGCGAAACCTACGGCTGTACCGGCTGGGATTTCCCGTTCAAAGGCTATAAGGCGCTTTCCGACTGGCAGGCAGCCCTTGGCGTCAACCTCCGCTGCATGCATTTGGGCTGGTATACAATGGAGGCAGAGGCTAAACGCGACTATCCGGCCGGGATTTTCTATCAATCCCCCTGGTGGCAGGTTTATTCGAAAGTGGAAGACTATTTCGCCAGAATCAACCGGGTTATGATCAGCGGCAAAGAAATCAGGGATATTCTGGTCATTCATCCGATCGAAAGCAATTGGACGTTGATTCGCAAAAACTGGGCACAGGGAGAAAACAGGCAGCAGGATGCGATGTTTGTCAAGCTGCAGGACTCATTACTGGAAGCCGGACTGGATTTTGATTACGGTGATGAAAGCATTATGGCGCGGCACGGCAGAGTGAACGCCGGGAAAAATCCGGGACTGGAAATAGGACAGGCGCTATACAAAGTTGTTATAGTTCCCACGCTGCTCACGCTCCGCCAGACTACGCTGGAACTGCTAAAAAAATTAAAAACTGCAGGCGGAACTGTTATTTTTGCCGGGAAAGCGCCTGAACATGTCGATGCGCTGGCATCAGATGACGCCGTTGAATTCGCATCCAGTTGTATCATAACAGCCGCGTCAGGCGCTGAACTTGCCGCAGCCGCTGAGCCGGGCCGCAGAATTCTGTTTACAGAGACTTCCGGCAGAAAAGCTGCTGAACTGCTCTATCTGCTGAAAGAAGACTCTGAAAATTTCAACTTGTTTGTCTGCAATACCGGTTTGAGCGACCAGCCGCCGAATACCGAATCGCTGCCGGTCAGTAAACGCACAAAAATACTGCCTGAAGTGTTAATCCGCGGTTTTGACGGCTGCAAGGGGATTCCGCTGGAAGTCGATCCGGATACCGGCAGCATCTATTCCGCCGAATATAAAAGCGAAGACGGGCAGATGGTAATATCCACCGGCTTCTCCGAACTCGGTTCACGGCTGTTTATCATTCCCAAACGTAAAGCGGCGGAGTCATTTCCGCGGCGTCCTGCATACTGTCCGGTCCGGAAAGTATCCTTGAAGCATGACCGTTATCCGGTCATGCTGTCTGAAGAGAACGTGTTGGTGCTGGATCGCCCTGCATATAAAATCAGCGACGGCAATTGGCAGCCGCCGGAGGAAATTCTGCGGATCGACCATCAGGCGCGTGAATCTCTGGGGGTAGCGCCGCGCGGCGGGCGCATGGTTCAGCCGTGGCTCAGAAAGACAAATCCCGAGGCCGGAAAAATCCGTGTCCTTCTGAAGTACGACATCCAGGTTAAAACACTGTCCGGCGGTCCGCTCTATCTGGGACTGGAAAGGCCGGAAACTTTTACAATCACCCTGAATGGATATCCTGCTTCAGCCGATATGCAATCCGGCTGGTGGACGGACCGCTCATTGAAAAAAATCCCGATCAATCCGGCAATCATGAAAACCGGCAGCAATGAACTGCTGCTGACCTGTGATTACAGTGAGAATCACCCCGGATTTGAAAGCGCTTTCCTGCTGGGTGATTTCGGCGTAAAGCTGACTGCATTCGCCGATCCGGTGATTATTGCGCCCGTTCAAGCGCTCCGCTGCGGCGACTGGACCAGGCAGGGACTGCCGTTCTATTCCGGTTCCGTTTCCTATTTGATGTCATTTAATAATACGGCAGGAAAAGGCGAAGTATGTTTTATTTCTCTGCCAGATTTTCAAGCTCCGGCCGCCAGAGTGTTTGTCAACGGCGCCAATGCCGGAGTGATTGCCTGGGAACCGGCGGAACTGGACATTACCCCGTTCTTGAAAAAGGACGCTAACAAAATTACGGTGGAGCTGTTCGGACACCGGCGGAATTCGCACGGACCATTGCATCTGGCAGACCGCAATCCCGGCTGGACCGGCCCGGGAGAATTTGTTTCCACTGGTGAGTTGTGGCAGGATGCATACGTCATTAAACCATGCGGCTTGAAAACAGCTCCGGTTATCATGATAAAAAAAACATTGTAACCTGCATTAAATAACTGCGGCGCAAATTAAGAATTGGATAGAGCAGGAACTTAAAAAATATTAAGCAACTAAAAAGGAGAGTCAAAAATGAGAATCAAAAAAAGTTGTAAAGCTCTGGAGTTCACACTCATAGAACTCCTTATCGTGATCGCGATCATCGCCATTTTGGCCGCAATGCTGCTGCCGGCATTGAATAAGTCCAGAGAAAAAGCGAGATTTATCACCTGCATGAATAATCAAAAACAACTTGGCGCAGGAATGACGATGTATGTCAATGATTATGGCTCCTTTCCTATTCATATTCAACCAGCCGCGGGTGGATCTAATATTTTCTGGTCAGGAGTGCTTACAGTAAACAATTACACAACCCGCAAGAACCTTGTTTGCAATAAACGCGCCTCGGCAGCCAACCCGGCATGGCCGGACGCTGCCGCAGGCTATAACAGGCTCCTTAATATAGCATTGCCCATGCCTCTGCTTGCGAAAACCACCCCCACCCTGGGCTGGCAGTATGTTGATTATGGCTATAACTGGGCATATCTGGGGTTATTAAGGCGGTGGTCAGGCAGTGGACCAGCAGCCAAAATAGAGCAGATTAAGTATCCATCACGGATGATAATGTTTGCGGAATCTGCATGGGATACGCGCTATAGAGATTGCGGATATTATGCCCTTACTTCATCGTATAGCGTTGTAAATGGCGACGGCGGCGTCTGGCCGAATCATGGCAATAAATTAGCCGTTGCATGGGTGGATGGTCATGTCGATACTTCAGCAACGGCTCCAGGCGGCGGTGAAGTACTGTGCGCAAATCTATATTCAGCTTCAGGACCGCTGCTAAATGATTCACTGAATAATAATAAATGGACTCGTGACGGTAAACCCAGACCCAATTAATCCAGTGTTATAAAATCAATTTTGCTGCAGCAAAGTTAATCTTATATGGAACAGCCAGGTTACAGGAGGGGACTGGAAACAAAACGGTGAACCATCGTCGAACATTCGGCTGTTGTTCAGTCTGCAAATATCAAAAACAGAAAATAAGGTTACATGATCAATGAACAAAATATTGTTAATGCTTCTTACCTTTTGTGTGCTTACTCCATACTTCAGCCTGCCGGCCTCCTGCGGCTGGGAACAAAAAGAATTTATCATCACGATGTGGTGTCCGCCTGCGGCGACTGATGAAAACCTGGCCAGGCTGGTGAGTGAGGGATTCACGTTAACCAACGTGTCCTGGAATGGAAAAGATGTTCGTTCAACCAAAGAAGAAACGCTGAAGATGCTGGGCAATGCCGACAAATATAAAATCAAGACCCTTGTGGGTAACGGCTATATTCCGCTTTTACGTCCAGAGGCTTTGAACGATCCGGTCAAGAAGGCTGAACTTGACGAATTTATCGACACGGTTAAAAAGCATCCATCCTTTGAGGGATACTACCTGAAAGACGAGCCGGGGGCCGACTCTTTTGCAGATTGGAGCCGCATGATACGTTATTTAAAAGAACGCGATCCCGGTCATTTAGTATATATTAATCTACTGCCTACCTATGCCAGCCAGAAACAGTTAGGCGTATTTTTACAAGAGCCGCCCAAAGGGACTGTAAGTATTCCAGCTAATTATGAGGGTGTTGCAGCCTGTAAAGATATCATCCTGCTTTATGATGAATATCTGAAACAGTATATTAACCTGACAAAACCGGAACTGATCAGCTACGACCACTATTTCATGCGCAAAGACAAAGAGCGCAAACAGTATTTCCTGAATCTGGAACTGATAAGGCGCGCATCCGGCCAGGCCGGAGTGCCGTTCCTTAATATCATTCAGGCATGCTCCATTGAAAAAGCCTGGAGAATGCCGGGCAAAGACGAACTGCGCTGGCTGGCTTATACAACTATGGTTTACGGCGGACGCGGAATAAGCTGGTTTCTTTATGACGGACCGGCCAGTTTCGGCGGGTTGTATCAGGATGGAAAAAGAATGCCGGCCGCAGACTGGGTTGCTGAAATAAATCAGGAGATCAAAAGCCTGGGACCGGAACTGATGAAACTTAATTCAAATCAGGTATATCATTCCGACCCGCTCCCGAACGGCGCTCAAAACATGACGGCAAGTCCGGTCAAAGCAACCGGCGGCGAGTATATCGTGGGAATGTTCAAAGGTAATGACGGTACTGATGCATTTATGATTATGAATCGCGACTGGAAAAATAAATCTGTCGCCAGGGTATCCATAAGTTTGGGAGACGGCGAATTATTTGAATTTTCCATACCCGGCGGACAATGGGAGAAAATCAAAACGGTTACTTCTGGATGCACAATCGATGTTGAGTTACTACCCAGCTTCGGAAAACTGTTTAAAATCCGCAAATCTTAATCACATTCCAGGCAGTATGAAATCGTCGCCGTATTATAAGGCGGCGTTTTTATCGCCGAAATCAGTTTTTTACCAAAACACAATTAGAATAACCCTGCATGGCATCAAAGTTATTACAATTGGAGGGGATTGAAGAGAATGAAAATTGATGTTATTGAAATTTATCATGTCGCAATGCCTATGATTCATCCTTTCAAAACCGCGTTTGGCAGTACTCACACCATTGAATCAGTGCTGGTTAAACTTATTTCCGGAGATCATTACGGCTGGGGGGAGGCCGCATCATGGCAATATCCGGCATTTTCTCCGGAATTCGCCGAAGGCCAGTTCCTGGTTTCGAAGCAATTCATAACCCCTTCACTGCTTGGCAGGAATATCTCCTCCGGACGGCAGTTACAGGATGGTCTCGATTGGATCAAAGGAAACTTTTTTGCAAAAGCAGGGTTTGACCTGGCCTGGTGGGACCTCTATGCGAAAATGCAGAACAAACCTTTATGGCAGACTCTTGGAGGGAAAAGTCCTGATGTGGAATCAGGGGCGGATTTTGGTATCCTGGAAAGAGTGGATGTGCTGATAGAAATCATAAGAAAGGCTGTTGCAGACGGATACAAGCGGGTAAAGTTGAAATATGGTCCAGGCTGGGAACTTGATATGATTTCCGCCGTCAGGGAAACTTTTCCTGATCTGATAATCCATGTCGACTGCAACAGCGCCTACACGCTTGCCGATATCAAAATGCTAAAGCAACTGGACAAATACAATCTGGCGATGATCGAACAGCCGCTGATGAGTGATGATCTGGTGGATCATGCATTTCTTCAGGCACAAATAAAAACCCCGATATGCCTGGATGAAAGCATCACGTCTCAAGCTAAAATGCGCAAGGCTGTTCAGCTCAAAGCCTGCCGCCTCGTCAATATAAAGCTCGGACGGACCGGCGGCATTACCAATGCCATGGAAATCAATAAAATCTGCGAGTCCGCCGGTATCCCCTGCTGGGTAGGCAGCATGGGAGATTCAGGAATCGGCGCATCTCATAATATCGCGTTTTCCACACTGTCAAATATCAAATATCCGTGCGACATTTTCCCGGCCGGAAGATTATATGGAAAAGATCTGGCCGTGCCGGAAATTGTTCATTCCGCGCCTTCAATGTTTATGGCAAAAGATGTGCCAGGTATAGGAGTTGAACCGGATCCGGCAATGTTGTCAAAAGAAATTTTACATCAAGTTGTGGTCAAGCGCTAACCGGGATTATTACGATTTTTAAAAAATGAAGCTTTTGTTGACCTGCCGGAAGTCATCGCGCTTATGCGTACTGTCCATCTGAATCGGCAAAGATCACCAGTATCTCCGCAATCAGAATTTTGACTTTAATGATGAAGGCATGCGAAATGGAATCTGTTTTCAAAAACCTTGAGTCAAGTTTCGTCTATATCAAAAATAATCGTACCAAGCGAGAAAGATTTCTTTTATAGACGAAATCTTTTTATATAAATCTATCCTGTAAATTCCGGTTAAATAAAGCTGTGCACCCAGGCGCGGACATCGGCGTAGCGGTATTTTTCCAGTGTGCCGAATCCGGGCAGCTGCTTGGCTTTGATCTTTGAAATCAGCGGCACGGTGATGCCGCATAAAAAGCGGGTAATCAGGTCAATTGTGGCGGGAACGGAGAGCTTTGCCATAAACGGGCCGGCAAGTTCATCAAAATTGTAACCGGACAGCGGTTTTAGCGAAATACTGCTTTTTATGTCCGCTTTGCCTTCAAGACAGACCGAGCAGTGATTGCATTTTGCCCAGTTCAACTCTTCGCCGAAATAGGTTGCCAGCGCATAGCTCAGACAGACGTTCCCGGCAAACACGCGCACCATCTTTGCAATCCGCTCGACTTCCGCCTGCTCTTTCCGCCGGAACAGCAGATCCAGTTCCCCGGTCAGTTTCTCAATGTCAAAAAGCGGTGAAGTGACTTCAAAAACCTCCGTCATTTCTTTCGCTTCCAGTTTGATAAAGCCTTTCTGGTCAAAATACTCCAGCGCGGTCGTAACCCGTTCGCGGTCCCCGCCGCAGCCATCTTTAATGGAATCAAAATTGACCGTGGACCAGACCCGGCTCTTCTGCACTTCGGCAAACAGCGCCTCGGTAAAACGCCGGCGTTCGCCGTTGAACTTGGCGGCAATCTCCGCATCCGGGATGATATTGCTGTAACGGTAGTCGGAAAAGTAGGAGTAGAGCGGCTTGATAATGCCTTTCATTTCCAGATACACCAGCAGGGTCTTCAGGGTAAGAATGCGGATATTGGACACCGAAGAGAGGTTGTTCAGTTTGAACTCCCAGTTCGTGCCGCCGCCGGGAATAGCTTGCAGTACCCGCCGGATATTGTCCGCTTCCGGCGTGTCCCCGTAAATGAAATTTTCCAGCACGTTGATATTATCCAGATTAGCCAGCACATAGCAGTCGGAATTCAGTCCGTCGCGCCCCGCCCTTCCGATCTCCTGGCTGTAATTTTCTATTGATTTGGGCAGATCGTAGTGGATGACCCGCCGGATGTCGCGTTTATCAATGCCCATGCCGAACGCGATAGTCGCGACGATGCAGTTGACCTGGCCGTCCATGAATGAGTCCTGAATGCGTTCGCGGTCTTCATGCTTCATCCCGGCATGGTAGGCAATGGCGTTCACCCCTTTGCCGTTAAGGAATTCCGCCACGGTTTCGGCGGTCTTCTGCAAGGTTACATAAACAATCGCCGGCTGTTCCGGCGCGTCTTTCAGCAGTTCATACAATACGTTGTCCTTGTCATCTGTAACCGGCTTCACCCACAACCGCAGATTGCTGCGGTAGAAACCGGTGACGATCACCGCGTCGCGGCGCAGATTGAATTTGGCGCACATATCATCGATTACCGCCGTAGTCGCGGTCGCGGTCAGCAGCAAAACCTGCGCGACATTGAATTCGCGCTGGTAAACCGGCAGTTTCAGATAGTCCGGACGGAAATTATGTCCCCATTCGGAGATGCAGTGCGCTTCGTCAATGACCATCAGCGAAATAGGTACTCCGCTGAGAAATTTACGGAAACGCTCGTTTTTGAAACGCTCAACAGCGATCAGCAGAATTTTGTAATATCCCGATCTGACTTTTTCCATAACCTGGCGTTCCTCGTCGCGGCTCAGCGAGGAATCAATCCGCGCGGCGGCAATGCCTTTGGCCGACAGGAACAGAAGCTGGTCCTGCATCAGCGCCAGCAGCGGCGAGACGACCAGGGTAAGATGCGGCAGATGCAGCGCCGGCAGTTGATAGCAGAGCGATTTGCCGGAGCCGGTGGGAAAAATCGCCGCGGCCGACTGTCCGCTGACGATACGGTTGATGACTTCCTTCTGCCCGGCCTTAAATTCATTAAATCCGAAATGTTTTTCCAGGGTCTGATGTATCATCAATACTTTCCGTTCTTATTGTCTTTGTTAAATATTTCTCTGCGGTTAAACAGTCATTCACAGAGATGATTAAGTATAACCGTTCCCAAAGTTTTTTCAATCATGGCAACAGCATTTGTTCCGGTTCAGCCGGAACGGGAATATTCTGCTGCATCAGCGCGGAATGTTAAAATTGTGGATTCTGCCGGATTGGATAATCAGTTTCAGCAGGCGCGACAAAACAGGGATTGCAGGAAAAACAATCAAGTGATATAATGGTCTTTTTTGGACATTCCATTTGTCCAATATTGCCGCGCCGGATATCAGATTAAGCTCGTCAAATTTTCCTGACCCGCATGCCGCTTCAATAATTTTAAGCAAAAGCATGTTGCCGGGCGAACATGCGGCATAATCTTCATCATACCCCATTTTCAGGCAATACATTGTACGATTGGACAGCATGGCATATTGCGCTGCAATAGTTTTATCGCCTGCTTCCAGAAAACTGAATGCCATCATACCCGCACTGGAAAGGCCTTCGGCCGCCATTTCGAACATCCTGGCGCTGTCCGGATAGTTTTTGATTGAGGTTTCACGCCGCCCTTTCCAGCCGATGTTTTCCACATCCAGAAAACGTGCGGTATTTTCCTGCACGGAGCGGGTATTCTCGCAGAAGCGGAATTTGACGTCTTTGAGATCCTCCAGTTTGCGGGACGCCTTATTCAGATTCTTCCGGAAATTTGCGGACAAACCGGCGAAGTATTCCGCCGCGCTTCCAGGGACCAGAACAAAGTCCTCAAATCCGGCCGCTTTCCGCACCGCGCACATCTTATGCTTTGGAGATGAAAAATATTTTATGGCAGGATAATGTTCCGGAACATGCTTGAAGCTGAAGACAGGAAAAACTGATGGAATATGATTCAAATAATCAAAAAAGACGTCAAAAATATCTTCCCTCCCAGGCAGCGTCAGCGCGTCCGTGCCGCTGGTATGCGCGAAATGGTACGGCAGTTTGAAAAGCTGCAGCGAATACCCCATAACCCGGTACGAATAGCTGGCAACTAACGGGAAAATTCCAATGATGCGGTCATTTTCGTAAGCGAAAAGACACAACCAGCGTTCCTGCGGCGTAACCAGACTTTGAAAAAAAGCGCTCAGCCATGGGTAGGAAAGCAGCGGCGATAATCTGTCGGCCTTGCGGAAAAGTTCATTCCAGGCCTCAGCATGTTCAGCCAGCTCTTCAATACTTCTGACATCAACCAGCCGGATTCCGGCTGGCGGCTGGTATTTCCAGCTGCCGGGCAATCCGCACTGCTTTGATACAGCCAGTGACAGAATTTTCTTAATTCGCGTTTTCACAAGACCGCCTGAATATATGGATATTCTAGAAATTTCAATCTTTTAAAAAAAGTATCTAATTATTATTACTTTATTTTCAATAAAAATCAAGCTAACATTGTGAATCTGCCAAGTGTTTTATTCGATTTATCAACCGCTCTGATGCCCAAGGCCAAATGCCCCGACGCCGGCATCAGCCGCAGTATCGCCGGAATTTGCATATGTTATAGTATGAAAAAAATGCATTTTTACTATTCCTCCTCTAGACTTTTTTCTTTTAAAGAATATAATACATAATCTGATTCAATAGAGACATGTTGTTTAAAATATGAATT
>JBAWXM010000037.1:0-24355 GCA_037144075.1 Lentisphaerota bacterium
CCGCAGGCTCGAATCATATCAATCCTTATATGTTTCGTTCCTACGGAACTCCAATTTTTTATTATCATTATTCACCGGACTAAAGTCCGGTGCTACAATATGTATCGCTCCGCCGGAGCTTGTTTTGACAGTTCTACTTTATTTTATCAGGCGTTATGACAAAAAAGTGTCAACTACCTTTTGAAACATGCCCTTTCGTGATTATCTAGATGAAAAATGTCCTGACACTTGCACTGGCTTTATTTTACGTTATTGGCTGTAAGAAAGTATTTTTGCAGAACGCGCCCGATGATCTGCTTGCCGCGATCATTGTTGTGAATATGGTCGCGGTTGAAGAAGTCGTGTGGCTTTCCGGAAATTGCAACATAATCAGCAGTCGGAACTGTCATATTCCAGAATGCGATGTCGCACTTTTTCGCAAGAGCTTCATATGGGGACCAAATTAATCTCCGTTCCTTGCCTTGATCAAGAGTGTCTTCGCTCCATTTCATAACTGGAAGATTTGCGGATTCATTATTAGAATCAAAGGTACGCCAGTCAACAGAGTGCGGAGGGCTCAGCAGCACAACTTCACAACCAAGCGCCTTTGCCTGGTCAATCACATTTTCAATTTTCTTCATTCCGGCAGGAATATTGTCTTTATCTTTGATAAGATTGCTGATGCCGCCAATCATTAGCAGATCGGGTTTATATCTGGCAACATATTCGGCAAAGCTCTTCGGATCCTGATAGAACCAGCAACCGGTGGAACCACGCACCGAGATGATGAAATCAAGATTGGATTGAGGAAAATCCCGTTTGATAAGGGCCTGGAAGACAGAGTTATAACTGTCATTCATAATGCTGTCGCCCAGCATTACAACTTTCCACGGTTTTCCGCTTTTCAGCGCGGACGCCGTTCGGGGAAGCCGCTTAAAGGAATCGGGTGAAGGGTGAAACTCCAATGCCGGGAGTTCCGCGTAGAGCGTATCGTTCCAACTGGCGGCGGTTTCAGCAGGAACTTTTTTCACGGCAATATCGCTGACTGCAACCCCGCCTTTTGACTGGAATGCGAGCTGTATGCTGGAGGCGGAACTTTGTATATAGAGCATCTGGTCATAATCTGCCTGGGCCTTACCCGGATAAACCGCGCTGTTGGTATCGGGGAGCGGTTTGCCTTCAGCATCAAAAAAGTCCACCCACCAGTAACATTGTTCACTAGTTTTTGCTTTGAATTTGAGACTATAATAAGCTGCTTCTCCCGATTGCTTATCGAGTTTAATGATCGGGGACTGCATCCGTCCGCCCTTACTTTCATAGTAGCCTTCAAACGGAACATAGACCATTTTGCCAGCTTCCGATTTCATAAACTGCCAGCCCCGGGTCTGATTACTGATTTTGCCGTCATAACGGACGAGTTCCTGTGAACCGCCGCCGCATGTATTGCAACCGCTGATTACTGCCGTACATCCTATTAATGTCATAATAAAAAGAACTTTCATGTTTCTAACTCTCCTGCCCATATATAGACAACGTTTACAATATTTTTCAAGACAAATCCATTAGTATTCCACCGTTAACAATCGCCTTTGACGACCATAATAACGAACACTAATAATTCAGCTTTATCTTTTACCAACTTCTTAATCCCCGAATGGCTGACGAATCCAGTCCCGCATCCAGCTTGACATAAGCTCCGTCCATATCTTCAGCGTTGGGATGCCAGGGGCAAATCCGACGCCGTGGGGGCCGTCTTTGAAAACATGCAGTTCGCAGGATACTCCGGCAGCGGCATAGGCTTCAGCCAGTCTGAGCGAATTTTGAACAGGCACCGAACTGTCGTTGGCCGTATGGAAGATGAATGCGGGAGGAGAATCTTTCGTTACATGCAGTTCGTGGGAGAATTGCCGTCTGACAGTATCATCCACGGATTTCTCCTCGCCAAGAAGGTTGACGAAGGAACTGCTGTGGTAATCGCGTATCGCGCTGACGACTGGATAGCCAAGAATAATTCTGTCGGGACGCGCCGAAACAGTGTTCGCCAGATCGTCCCCGGGATCGAGCCAGAGGTTCGGTTGTATGCCGACTGTAGCGGCGAGGTGCCCGCCTGCAGAAAACCCCATGAGTCCGATCCTGTCCGGATCGACGCCTAGTTTTTCTGCATTTGCCCTGACATAGCGTACGGCTCTGGCTGCATCGGCAAAAGGCGCCGGATGACGGTTGGGACTAACCCTGTAGTGGATGACTCCGGAGAAGATTCCGTGCAGTCCGAAAAAATGTGCAAATGGCGGACCTTCGTGCTCGGCGCGAAAGCTATAACATCCTCCGGAACAAATAAGAATGCATGGACGGGCTTTTTTCATGGTTCCATGTACGGATGGCTTGAAGAACACCAAACTTGGCTCGCCATTCGGCATCGCAATATCACCCCCATTGTTATTGGGGCTTCCCTTTGTCCAAAGCGGAATGACCGTCGGATTGTTCATTGATACGACTCCTTCTATGCCGTACTGATTTAAAAAGTTCCATTTTTTTTGCCGCTGATAAATTGGGCTCGTTTGCGATACAAATACGTACGATTTATTCTGCGCGTTTCAATTCTATTTCAAAACAGTGAACGGCCTCAGCCAGTTCAGGATTTAGAAATGCCTGCAAAGTGTTGCGTTCTCCGGCGAAAGTCCAGCGCCAGTCATGGCTTAACATATTTTCCGGATCGGTAACATTGCCGGTAACATTCCAGATTGCTGCCGGAATGAAGCTGCCACAATTGTTTTCAGCTTCGAAGTAAGTGAATCCCTGCCCTCCGTATTTCAGCGTCTCCACTTTCACTGCGACAGGTATTTTTGCTTTGTCGATCAGGAACATCCGGTTGTAGAAACAATCGGCGGCAACAGGTTCCTTGAAAACGCCTTGACCTATTTTTCCCCAGGTATCTTCTCCGGCATATTTGATAAAGATTCTCGTGGTCTGCGCCGAATACTGGTCAGGCTGCATAAAATGTACTTTCAGGAAGCCATGTTTCGTCGCCATATCGGGTATTTCACGCATGTTCTTCAAATAGTTTTCATAAACGGTCGCCATTTTACACGGAGTGAGTCCCGGACGTATTCGCTGCCACATCGCAACGCGATCCTGTCCGACAACATCGATCCGGGCGATGATTGTATTTAATTTTCCGGACAGTTCCAGTATATCTGCATCACGTTTGAAGAATTCAGGCAGCAACTTATCTAGTTCATAACTGATTTGCTCTCCGCGCAGTGAAAGTACAATTTCTTCCAGAATGTCGCGGGAAGCTATCTTAACTTTATCCCAATATCCAGGCAATACAGTCAGCAGCATATCCGCTAGACGCATTCTGCCGTAGTCGCCATTGTTTTCCCGTTTGGTCAGAAATGCGCTCAGACTGGTGCGGCGTTCCAGATAAAATCCGTTGCTGCAAACCGCTTTTACGGACTGGAAAAACAATTCGTCGGCAACACCGAAAATACTGTTTATTGCATCTTGCATGACCTGATCGTAATTTCTGCTGACGCCGGATGTCCACAAACGTCCGGCATAAGCGATTGCAGGCATGCTTTGCAGCATGAACGATTCCGATTTCTCCCAGGTGGTCAGCCAGCCGCCCAGCGGCTGATGTTTTGCCCCGTAGTCAGTAAAACTCTCGACATTATGGATCGTGTAGTCCGCCGGACAGATCAGGTAATCGAATCCGAGCCGGTCGTAATGCGCCAGCGAGTCGGCCACTGCCCGGTTGTTGAAATGCCCTCTGGTCTTTTCCACGTCATCCTGATATTGCCAGCAGGCCATGATTATGTCGCGGGGCATCATCTCCAGCGCCTGCGGATAATATTCGAACATATCGTCCCAGATAATCATCCGTTTACCAAGCTTTTTAGCGATAATTTGATGAATTGCCAGCAGGTGCTTAGCGAAGATATCGGAACAGGTCTCGCCGTTTTGCAGTCTTGCCCGGCAGAGTTCGCAGCCGCCCATGTCCCAGTCTTCATCGCAGCCGGCATGAAAATACGGCGAAGGAAAGATTGCGCTAACTTCAGTAAGGTAGTCCTCCAGAAACTTTCCGGTTTCAGGCAGTGACGGACAGAACGTTGAAAATGATTTCCCATCGAAGCGTCCATTATAATCGCCGCGTACTTCCGCCAGTCCGGCCAGCGCCGGATATTTGATAAACAATTCGGCATGGCCCAATACCGATACTACAGGGACGACCTCAATGTTATTCATACCGGCATATTGGATAATATCCTTCATTTGCTCCGGCGTATAGCTTTCTTCGTCAGGCGGAAATGGGAATGCCGGCGTTCTGATCCGGCCTTCCAGATAAAGCGCCAGAGTGTTGTAGCCGTTGCCGGCGATAAAGTCGATAAATCCCTTTATAAATTCCATGGTTTCCATCTGCCGGGCTAGATCGAGCTGAACAGCTCGAATTTTAAACGAAAAGTTTTTCATGATGGTTAATTGTTAATGTTCCTGATTTTGTTCTGACTTCCAGTCAATATTATGAATGCTTAAGCTGCCTAAAATTTAAGTGTTCGTGACAATTACCGGCATTCGCTCATTCCTGCCCACTTCAACCTCAATGCCGTTGGGAATTGTCAACCTCACCATTTCTTTTGAATTCATTGACATTTTTAATTCATTACTTTAAAAGTATTTTGTTGGTTTTCTCGTATGATATATTTAATTCTATGCATTTCCTGCCGTGATCATATCCATGGGCATCGGGTAACTGCGCTCGGCTCTTGACAGCACGAAAACGCAACCCGCCAGCATTAGGTTTACCACAACATGAGCGATGCCGAAGACTATCGCGCTGGTATCCTGGTACAGGTTTACAGACATGACGATTTGCATGACCCAGATGATCAGTTCAGACAAGTAGGTTACCGCTACCACCATCAGCACTCCATGATGCGGAATGCCGTGCAGCGGCGGCAGATTCTCGTGTGAACGTTTCATGTCCCGCCGGATCTTGTTTTCCAGCCATTTCCAGAGCAGCCAGACCACTACAGAGGCTGGTAATATAAGCCAGCCATGCCAGAATAAAGCCTTCATGGCATGCTTATGATGCATCCACCACATCATGAACGGGACAATCACAATTGATGACAGCATCAGTGCATCGAACGTTCGCAGCGCGATGTTAAGCCAGCGCGATTGCGGGCCTACTGTGGCAATGATCGGCATCTCCTCAAATTTGCTTTCAGTCCAGGGTGTCGGCGGCTGGTAGCTGGCATCACCGCCCAGGCGATGCCAGCAGATATAGAGATAAACCGCGATTCCGGCTCCTATCGCGTTGAATGGTAATGACCAGGCAAACAGGAACCGGTAGGCGTAGTCCGTGCCGTTGCAATAATATCTGACAATATCGATGAAAAATCCTGCGGCCATTCCAGCCGGCAGCCTGAATAGAGCGTTTATCAAAGCGTTGGCCGAGCAGAACTGACCAAATCTGGACTTAGGGAAAAGTCGCATTTGCATGGGAAATCCGCAAGCCCCGGCCAAGGAACCTTGAAAAGCGGTGATCATGACGGTTGACAGGCATAACCAGAAAAAACAGTCGCCGGAAATATTGACGAAAGGCCAGACCCAGCCCATCGAACAGGACACGACACCAAAGACTGCAATATAGGTATTTACCCGCATCGGCTGCCAGCGGTCTACAAAAATCGAGGTTAAATACATAGTTATCAACGCGGCCACCGAGCCGATCGCGCCAAGTTGGCCCATTTGTTTGAGCGTAAGCCCCATTTCCCGACCTTGAAAAACACCAAACGTTCCAATTCCTCCCGCCACGGCCTGAGCTCCAGTCAATAGGAACGCCAGCCAGTAGATCCTGGATGAAAAGCTCTCTTTAAAATAAGTTTTAATTGCACCCAGCCCTTTATTGTCTTTGTCCGCTTCGCCCTCCGGCGGCGGATACTGGCCTTCCTTTACCCGGAGCGTCATCAAGCCGAAGCCGATAAAATACACGATTGAAGCGCCGAAGAGTATTTCCCGCATGTTTGATTCCGCGTACTGGAAGATGAAATAACTGTACAACGCCCCGGCACAAGTGCCGGCAATGCGGAATGCCCCCAGAAAACGAGCGAGAAGCTGCGGCGGCACGACATCGTTGAATAGATACCAGAAGACCGTGTTTACGAACATATTAAAAAACTGAAATGCCGTTATAAAAACACAGATGACGCCAATGGCGACAGTCGCGGGAGCGAACTGCTGAAGGAACGGCGAGTTCCGCTGAAGCACTACCGAAATGTCCTCGCTGAAACCAAGCAGCGCCAGACTGATGCTCAAAAATGGCAGCGTCCAGATGATAAACGGCAACCGCCGGCCCCATTTACTGCGGTATCGGTCACTTTTGAAACTCAGATACGGCGTTATGCCGATGTTCAGGATGCCCGGCACCGTGGTCATTATCATCCCCAGCAGCCAGTTCGGACAACCCAGCGCCTTCAATTTCAGCGGCATGATGCTTGGTACCACCGCCTCCATCAGCGTGAAACAAAAATCCCCCCACAGCAGCCAGGCGAAAAGCGCAAAGAGCCCGAACTTCGTATAGGTCAAGGTACCGCAATGGTAGGTTTTAGGCTTCAGTTCCAAAACTTCATGCTGGTTTTCAGATATAGTCATGGTGGATTATGATTACCTGTTAAAATGGTTAACGCCATCACAAAGAGTCGGCGGCAAGTCGGCGAAAATTTCGAACATCCTGTTAAAGTACGGCACTCTATTGGCCGAGAATTTGTTCATCGGATATGCCTCCAGGGCATCGGCGAAAAGCCTGCCGTCCTGTTGCGCAATCGCGTCAGCCATCAAAGTCTGATGTTCCGAAAGCGATGCAATCAAACCTTTGAACGGCGACGGGATATATTGATTTTCAACCGGGATGATATTTCTGCCGTGCAGGTCCATCGTATATTCAAGCGCTGCATTGTCCGGGAAATCGCGAACCGCGCCGCGATTCGGATGACTGGCCGTGATCCGCATGGTTTCCAGTCCCGCCAGCGCCCGGATGATCGGCACCGAAATCTCGCTGAAATCAACGCCGAACAAAGAATTTTGCGCTATCGGTGTATTCCAGTCCGGCTCGGCGGATGAAGACGCAACAGCAATGAAGTCGGCAAACTTCTGCTCCACGCGGCGCAGGCTGTCTGCTGCGATTGTATCCGGGTTAAAATCCTTTAAACGCCGGGACAGTAACTGCTGTTGTTTTTCCAGTCCCCATGACCACAGGATATGCGACATGCCGTCGCCTTCCGAAGAGAAAACCATCGTTCCAAACCGGCGGTAGATGTCGACCAGTTTCTGCAGTCCTTCGCGGATGCGATCACCGCAATCGTAAGAAGTAATCTGCATCGGCTGCCAGTCAGCGGTAAGCTGTTCGCGCAATACCTCGTTCATATCCCGCCCCTGATATTCGCCGCGCAGAATGAACGAGAGGTGATTAACTCCGGCGGCAACTACATTCCATTCCCTTTCGTAACGGTCACGACCGCAAATGCGGGGCAGATCCCAGCGATGATTGCCGAAGCCGGCGCAAATTCCAAGCGCCTTGATTTTCGTGTAATTGGTCACTGCCGCGCTGAAAACCGGCACCGGATTGGCGAAAATCAGCATCATGGCTTCCGGACAATACTTTTCCATTTTCCGGGCAAAGTTCATCACCATGTTGCCAGCCCGTGCAGCCAGGAAAGAACCGTTGATCGAAAGCTGGTCGGAATGCAGATAGCCGTATTCGCACGAGGCCTGCAATGCCAGCGTATCGGAAGGTTCCCGTTCAATTGCGGTAGTCAGATAAAACAAATCGGCCCCATCCAGCGCACGGTCGAGATCACTCGTCCATACCACTTCGCAGTTGACGTTCCTGTATTCCGGACACCGCTTGATCAGCCTGCCGACCGCTTCCGCCCGTTCCAGTTTAAGGTCAACCAGCCTGATGCTGCCGCCATCAAACACTTCCGGGGTCTGCAACAGCGCCCGTACAATCGGCAGTATCCGTAATGATCCGCCACCAAGAAATGTAATGTTCATTGATAAAGTTCCTTAATGTTTTGTGTTCATTTATTTACTGGGAAAGGCTCATTGTTGAGGAATGCCTTCAGGGATGGCTCCATGGCGTCCGCCCACATTTCATAACCTTTGGGCGAAAGGTGCAACAGGTCTCTCATCACGTCTTTTGTTATCGCCCCGTCATTTTCCAGAAATACATTGCCAATGTCAATGAAGTAGACGTTCTGAGAATCTGCAAGTTTTTTGATTCTTTCATTCGTCATCCTGATTTTTGCCCGGATGGGGTCAGCAGCCTGTTTGTGACACGGAAATATTCCCAGAATGAGTACTTTTGAAACAGGCAGAACCTTTCTCAGATAATCGACAATTGCTTTAATTCCGGCAGCGGTGTCTTCCGGCGTGTCGTTTTGAAGCAGATTGTTGATGCCGATTAAAATGATAATGTGTTTCGGCGTATAACCTTCAAGATATTTTCCCTCAGTCAACCGCCATAATACGGTCTGGGTTTTGTCGCCGGTTATCCCAAAATTGGTGGCTATATCCTTGTACCGTTTATTCCAGGTGTTCAATCCGCCCGGATACTGGTGATCAGCCGGATATGTCCATAAATCGGTGATGGAATCGCCAATGAACAGCAGGTCTTTCCTCGGCTGTTTCAGTTTTTCCTGGAAATAGGGTATCCACCAGAAATCCTGATCTCCCCTTGTTTCAGGGGTACATGTCTTCAATTCGCTTTTTGGGAGGCCGTATCGTTCCCACTTCCAGTCTGTCCCCTCTGCGGATAAAGACGCCAATGATGCACTTAGCAACATTACCAGAACCCCTTTCTTATAAAGTTCATTGCTCATCTAGATTTACAATCCTGTTTTCTTCCATTGATTTGTCAGCACAGAACCCGATCAGATGGCCGTTAATGGAATCATCCAATGTAGTGCATGAAATTGACGGCTTATTTCCTTCGAGCAAAGAAACAAAATCCGCAGCGAGGCGCAAGTCGCCGCCGCCATGACCGCCAAAAGCACCGGTGGTATCACCCTGAATATTCAAGTCTATCCCGGTTTCTGAATATTCATGCCCGTGGCTGAGGTCAATGTGGCGTACCGTAAATTTGCTGTCATCCATTATACCCTGAATTTCGCCGTTGCTGCCGACGATATGAATTTTACGCATGGGCCGGCTAGTACCGCAAACCATATTGTGGGTGGCGGTAACGCCGTCGGCAAATTCAACCATCACCGACTGGCGGTCAACTACATTATTGTCCAGTTTCCACACGCATTTGCTGTAAGGATTGTCTTTGCGTTTCAGAAATTCTTCCTTCTGTTCCAGTGTCGGGTCATCCAGATGTTCCAGTCCAGCCCAAACATAGAAAGACCAGCGGTGGGGGTGATCAAGATGGTGTTTACGTGCCGAGTATAAACAGTCTTTCTCAATCGGGCAATCCAGCAGGCAGTATTCGCCGGAATTCTCCGGAGCATTTTTTCTGCAAAAAGAATGCAGGCCGCCGAAACTGGCTATTTTCGCAGGATTGACTCCGCTCATAAACCAGGAGAGCAGATCAAGGTCATGACAACACTTGGACATCAGGGCAGAGGAACCGCAAATGTCCTTGCGATGCCATTTACCTCGTACAAAACAAGAGGCAACATGGTGATAACTGACATGTTCGGCAGTCTGAATATTTATAATTTTACCAATTTCGCCGGCAAGTATCCGTTGCTTAATTTCGGTGTAAAACGGGGCATAGCGAAGGACATGGCAAATCATTATCTTGCGATTGTATTTTCGGGCGGCGGCATGAAGTTCACGGGCTTCCTCTTCGCTTATGGCAAAGGGTTTTTCCAGCAGGACATCATAGCCTGCTTTCAATAAAGGCAGGGTTGTGGGAACATGCTGCCGATCCATCGTGCCGTTGATGACAGCATCCGCCAGTTTGCCTTTGGCGGCGAGTTCCTCGGCAGAACCGAAACACTGCTCCAGAGTCAGCCCGTATTCTTTCGCCACCATTTTCCGACGTAATTCAATGGGGTCGGCGACACCGACGATCTTAAGCTTGTCCGGATTG
This sequence comes from Lentisphaerota bacterium, assembly GCA_037144075.1. Taxonomy (GTDB): domain Bacteria; phylum Verrucomicrobiota; class Lentisphaeria; order Victivallales; family Victivallaceae; genus CAIPAT01. Next base: position 10,079 of record JBAWXM010000037.1, read on the forward strand.
GCTTTGGCATAAGCGGCATAAGTCATGGCACGATGTCCGGCTCCGACAATAATTGCGGTAATCATATCATTCCTCTTTCATGTGTTTAATATTTATACGGACAAAATCATATTCGCCCGAGCCCACGTCAAAAATTGCGCACCCATTTTCCGTCGAGATATACTGCACGCCTTCCGACTCTGCGGCGGCTTTGCCGCTTTCCTTTATTTCGCTTCGATCTGAAATTGGAATGTAGAGACGGGCTGATGAATTGGCGGGAATGGTAACTTTGATATTCAGATTTCCGTTTTCTTTTTTCCAGGCTGATTTTATTACTCCTCGAATCGTGTCAATGGATGCCGTCACCCAATCCAGGTCTTCGGGAATATAAGGCTTGATGACAATCTTTTCATATCCCGGACAAGCGTCATCGCATTGAATACCCGCCAAGACGGTGAAAAACCAGGCATCCAAAGGCGCGCCTAAAGCCACATGATTATGCGATCCACGGCTGGGTTCCCAATGCTCGTTCAGGGTTGTCCTCTTATCCTTGATCATATCGTGCCAACTGGGAAACCCGGTCTGATTCGCGAGTTTCCAGACAATGTCCGGACGCCCCTTGGCGGTCAGTGCGTCAATCAGGCTTTTTGTTCCCGGATAACCGGTGGTCAGATGCCATTGGTGTTGGGCTAGGTCATTCAATATCCGGTTAAAGACATCTTCTTCGTAATCGGTAGGCGACAAGCCAAAGTCAATGACAAAGGCCTGAGACGCCTGGGAGCCGTCGTCATAATATTTCAGGGCTTTGTTGAGGAATTTCTGATTGAAAGCATCCCGTATATTATTGGCCAGGCGCGCATATTTTCTGGCATCGCCGGTACTGCCAAGCGCATTGGCAATTTGCTCCATCACGCAGGCGTCTCTAAAATAAAAGGCGGTGGAGATGCAGAAAGGCAGACCGCTTCGCCCGGAAAAGCCCTCGGCCAAGGCGAGGTGGTCTCCCCATTGCGACCGCTGGAGATGGCCTTTTAATTGAGACTCCTGGCCAGCAGACTCGGATAAAGGGTTGGTTCCTATTGGACGCGCTTTGATTTCGGCTCTTCCCTGATTTTCCAGGTAATCCATGTATTTTACCAGACTATCGTAGTGATTGGCAAGAATACGCAGGTCGCCATAATGGCGATATTGTTCCCATGGTATAAATACATAAGCACAGCTCCAGACCAGATCCTCTTCCACGCCGGCACGCGGCACGATCATGCCGACCAGGCCGGCGGACGTCTGCGAATCACGAAAATCGCGCATCCACTTCGCGTAGAAACGGGGCATGTGGAAATTCAACATGGATTCCTCGGCCGGAATCCAGCCATCAGCGCCCCAGCCAAGGCGTTCGCCGCGCTGGGGACAATCTGTAGGTACCCCCGACTGTAGGTTATTGCGCTGGGTTTGAACAGTGCATGCATGAATGCGGTTAATCAGCTCATTACCGCAATCGAAGGCTCCTGTCAGGGGTACGGCGTTGTGAACAAAACAACCTTCTAGGCTGTCCAGAGAAGGCGTTCCCGGAAAACCGCTGACTTCAACATATTGAAAACCGTGATAGGTGAAACGCGGTTCGTAGATTTCGCTGTCATCGCCTTTAAGAATATAATTATCCTCGGCTCTGACACCGACCGGAACAATCATGCCATCGTTATTTATTGATTCGGCATATCTCATTTTGACTTTTGTGCCGCAGGCACCTTTGACATTCAGACGAACCCATCCGGCGAAATTCTGGCCCATGTCATAGACATAAAGATCGGGCTGAGGCTGGCTGATTGAAACAGACCTGACAGTCTGGACTATTGTAGATGGATCATGCATGGCTGAGGCGAGTTTTCCTCCGGGAGCGGCCACAACATTGGCGGCGGTCCATTTGCAATCATCGAATCCGGGACTATCCCATCCGGGTTGTTCCTGTCGCGCATCATAGTCTTCGCCGTCAAAGACACAATTAAACATGATCGGGGCAAAGGCGGTCTTCCAACTGTTATCAGTAACTAACACAGCCAAGGTGCCGTCCATGTATTCGATATGGAGCTGGCAAATGACACGCGGCGAACCATACCATTGCATTCTCCAGTCCCAGAATTTTTTTGGTGAATTGAAAAAGCCGTTGCCCAATATGATTCCAAGCACATTAAGCCCTGCTTTCAATTTGGCGCTTATGTCATACGTATCATAATAGGCCGTTTTGCGATAGTCTGTTCTTGAAGGAGTCAGTACCCGCGAGCCCCCCTTGTGTCCGTTCAGGCGCAGTTCGTAAAGTCCCAGGCCGCAGACGAAAGCACGGGCGCGGCGAACTGGTTTGGTGAGCGAAAATTCCTTTCGCAACAAAGGCGAACGCAGGTCTGGTTCAATGCGCATAACATCCGGATGGATTTGTTTGCTTGTGAAGGTATCCACGTCCGCTACGATTTCATCTGTCTTCCCGCAGCCAATCCATAAGGCTTTCCAATCTCCCGGATTCAGCAGGGCAGTGCTGAATTTTCCGATCTGGCTGAAAGAACCGGATTGTCCGGAAGAATCGCCGATTTTGACCTTCCAGAAATAGTCCTTGTCACTTGCCAATGGGCGACCGGCATAATAGATATTTATCGACTGGCTTGATTGCACTTCGCCGGAATCCCATAAGTCAGCTCTGTCTTCCGCTAGGAGATCAGAGGAGGATGCCACCAGAATCCGGTATCCTGTCTGCTTTTGCAGGCGGCCTTTGACCGGCAGAGCCCATGAAAAGCGAGGGTCCGGAATATCCAGCGCATCCGGTGACGGATCAAATTCCACCAATAACTTAATTCCAGCCACGCTGCTTCCTGTAAATGTTTTATCGATTATGCTCGTCATAACTCTGCCTTCTTTAACTATTCTTCCGGTTTATTTCATATACAGCATTGCTTTTCGTTTCGAAAACAACTCCTGCTTCACTTGCGCTCGCAACTGCGACTCCATTACAAGTCACCAGGCACACGCCATCTGTTGACAGGCGGCAGGGGTTGCCTAGAAGAGATGTGATGGTGGCTTTTTCAAGCGCGCCTTCCCGCCACTTAATATCGATTTCGAACCCGCTGCGGGCCCGCAGACCTTTGACTGCTCCGTCCTTCCATGCCTTCGGCAATGCCGGCAAAAGACGAATAAGCCCTCCATGACTTTGCAGGAGCATTTCTGTAATTCCTGCTGTCAAACCAAAAGTCCCATCCAACTGGGGAATAACATGCGCCCTGGTAAAGAGGTTCGCAGTGACATTTGTTCTGAACAGATGCTGGAGCATCTCATAAGCTTTGTCACCATTGCCAAGGCGTGCCCATATTCCAATTAGCCACGCGGCGCTCCAGCCTGTCTGTCCGCCGCCGTGTGACAGACGAGATTCAACGCTTTTCCGCATCGCCTGCATGTATTCCGGAGTTGCTCCAGTGATCTGCTCGCCGGGATGCAGTGCGTAGGCGTGGGAAATATGCCGATGTCCCGGCTCCGGTTCCTCAAATTCCTCCATCCACTCCTGTAATCGACCGTCCTTGCTGATTTTCAGCGGGGCGAGGCGATCACGGATTGCCGCCAGACGTTTGCGGAACTTCACATCCACATTCAGCTCCTCGCCAGCCTTGATGCAGTTGGTGAAAATATCCCAGGCGATTTCCAGTTCCATGGTTGGCCCCATAGTGATTGATGCGACCTGACCGTCGAGTGTCTTGAAACGGTTTTCAGGAGAAGTAGATGGGCCGCTGACCAGGCATCCGCTTTTCGGATCTTCGACAAGATAATCAAGAAAAAAAACCGCCGCTTCCTTCATGACTGGATAGGCCGATTTTAGATACGCGAGATCACCATTGTATTCGTAGTGCTCCCATAAATGGCGGCATAGCCAGGCAGCCGCCGCTGGAAAAAGTCCCCATCCAGGATCCTCGCCAGGAGAGGTGAAGCCCCATACGTTGGTTGCCCAATTCACGATCCAACCCCGCACTCCATAATGGACTCTTGCTGTACGTCTTCCCGGCTTGCGCAGGGAATTGATGAAATCAAACAAAGGCTGGTGGCATTCAGCTAGATTCGTCGGTTCGCTCAGCCAATAATTCATTTGCAGATTAATATTTGTGTGATAATCACAACTCCAGGCAGGGTGATATTTGTCGTTCCATAGTCCTTGAAGGTTGGCTGGCAGTCCAAGGTTATTCCGGGAACAGGAAATGAGAAGATAGCGGCCATATTGAAAGCAAAGCCTTGCCAGATCCGAATCCTGTCCACCTTCTTTGACCATATCCAGGCGCCGGTCGGTCGGCATGTCGTCAACAGGTTTAGTATGCATATCAAATTTTACCCGCTTGAAAAGGTGCTGATAATCGGCAACATGCTCTTCAATGAGACCGGTGTACGATTTTGCGGCGGCCGCCTCGATTTGAGACGCAGTGATCTTCCCGGGATTTTGTCCGTGCCAACTGGTATTGGCGGCCACAAGCAAAGTGACGGCGCTGGCGTTCTCTATGAATAAACGGTTGTTGATGCTGGAGATGCGGCCATCTTCCGGTATGGCAAGAAGCTGGCATTCAAATTTCATTCCGCCTTTATTGTGATGGGCCCGGCCTTGAAGGCTAAGTCGGTTACCGTCGATGATTTTCAATCGCTCGGAAAACTCGCGGTCAAGCGTCGCCGTGAAGCTTAATTTGCCCGTCTCTCCGGCCTGCAGGCGCATCACGATCACTTGCGCTGGATGACTGGCGAACAAGACTCTCTCGATACGAACTCCGCCCACCCGGTAGCTTGTCCGGTTTATGGCTTCATTCAGATCCAATTCCCGCCGATATTCGCCGGGCAGCCAGTTGCGGGTTCCCATACCATCAAAAAACAATTTCAGATCGCACAAAGGCTGATAAGCTCCGAAGAGCTGATCGGCTCCGTCACCACGATTGGAGCCGGTCCCCTTCTTGCAGACAAGATATTGACAAACTAACTGTTGCGCCTCCACATATCGGCCTTTGAACAACAGTTGGCGGATCTCGGGAAGTTTTTCCAGGGCTTCCGGATTGTCAGAGTCTTGACGGCCTCCGCTCCATAAACTGATTTCATTCAACTGGATCAGTTCATGTTCAGTGCCGCCGAAGACCATTCCGCCGAGGCGGCCGTTGCCGAGCGGCAGGGCCTCAAGCCATTCCCGCGCCGGGCGCGTGTACCAGAGTTTCAATTTGTCGTTATCGCGCATTGTAAACCTACTTCACTTCCTCTAATTGAATATCGTCTAAGTAAAGCATTCCTCCGCCACCTGCCAGAATAACAATTTGAACGTATTTTGTTCCCGGCCAGAACTGCTTGCCGCCTGCTCCCGACTTCATGGTTCCTTTTATCTCCGCTGCAACTTCCTTCCAATCCTTTGACTGGAACTCTTTTACATGCGTGGCATACATATATCCGCCGGCGTGATGAGCTCGTACTTTTGTTTCAGCCGTGTAAGCCATTCCGCATGGCTTTTTCAATGTGACTTCCCACACATTGTCCTTCTTCTCTATTTTAGTTATTTCAGAAGCGGTGACATTTTCGTTCGGAAGATCCTTGTATTCACCTGAGTCGTCGGTATCGAACGCGATAAAGGTGCACCCGTCATCGAACTTCCAACTTGAAGCGTTTTTAACCTTGATTACGGTGTCTTCCGGTTTACAGCCAACCGCAAGTGCAGTGTCAGTCCCTTGCATTGCGTTTACCTGCAATGCGGTAATCGTTTTCTTATCGGATGTCATCGGAGAGAGACCCAGATATATGGTTGGCTTTTTATCATCTACGCTCTTAAACCAGCCTGAATATTTGTATGTCTTTGTTCCGTCAACCGGAATGACAGCAGTACCGATAATTTTACCATATGGATTTATCATTTTGAAACAGTTTTCTCCTGAGTGCGGATTTTCTGTCACAACCTGAACCTGATCCTGGTTCCAGTTTTCAAGACCTGTTTCAGCATCTCCATTATTAACGAGATTCTGTGCCCAGAGCGCAAATGGAACCACGGACACTGCGAATAACAATGCTTTTACTTTTGACATCTTTTCTTTCCTCCTTGAGACAACTGCAAACCCCAAGTTATTGAGAGTTCCGGAGTTGGCATTTTTCTTGTTTTTATAAAATTAAAATGGTACGGACTTCTTTCAGCGTCTTATTTCATTTTAGTAAATTTAAAACCTCCTCTTTAGTTAATCCTTATTGAAAGATCAGGCATCATCGGATTTTTTATGCCGAACGGCGCACCTTCAAGTTCCAGTTTCAGCACTCGCGGAAGTTCTTGAGTTTGCCTGAAAGACAGCCCTGTCAGCGTTATTTTATCGTAGTCTTGTTTGAATGCGATCTCCTCGCCATTGGCCAACAGAGTCATTTTCAATACATTGTTGCCGATTCCGGTTATCATGCGTTCCGGGCCGCGATAGTCGTTGATAAGGTATATATAGGCCATGTTCCCGCAGCTTGTTGATATTTCCTGATCCATGTAATCAAACGGATACGGCTTGACGGCATATATGGACTCGCCGTTCTTTTCCAGCCACTTGCCTATTGTTTCAAGGATTTCAGCATCCTCCAATAGAACGCTTCCATCCGGCATGGGGCCGATGTTCAACAGAAGGTTGCCGCCGTTGTGACGAAGCGAGGTTAAAAGATCAATGACTGTTTCAGGTGTTTTCCAGTTTTTGTCATATTTATTGTATCCCCATGAGTTATTGAGCGTGTAGCAGCTTTCCCAGGTTTTCCCTGGATAAGCGCCGGAATGCCCTTCGGAAGAATACACATCTTCGTCCAAATGACACCGGCAGCTAATCAGGAGTCCTGGCTGAAGCGTGCGTAATTCGGCATGCAGCGCTTTCGCATTCCAGTGTTCAGCGGGTGGACAGCCGTCATAAAAGAGATAGTCAATATTCCCATAATCTGTCATAAGTTCTTTAAGCTGCCGGTGTGTCTTGCCCACAAACGCAGTCCATTCCGGAGCGTAGGCCCCTTTTTTGAAATTACCATCGCTCCAATCCATTACAGAATAATAAAACCCGACGCCAAGACCGTATTCGCGGCAGGCGTCGCAATATTCATGCAGCAACTTGGACCCAAGGAAAAAACCATCATGGAGACGTGTCGTCAGCACCATATATTTCATTCCTGCACGTTGCGCTAACGCCGCCCATTCGCGGGCGCAACCCTCTTTCGGTTTGAAATCCGGAATAACTTTAAAGTACTCTTCATCTTTCATCCGTTCTTTATACATTACCCATTCGCCTCTCTCGATAATGGAATAAATGCCGTAGTGAATGAACATCCCATAGCCCCAGTCAACGAAAAGCTGTTTCTTTTCCTGCAAAATCATTTTAAAGTCACTTATGTTATTTTGTATTTTCTAAGTTTCTTTGGATGGTGATCAACTCTCCATTTGGCAGTGCATCGAACATGATTGAGTTGCTTACGGACTGACATGAGAATTGGTTCACTCCCTGGATAATCCGGCACTGCTTCCATGTCGCAGGCACCCTGGAGATCAGTGTCAGCGGATAATCATAGAGGCCTGTATCAGCTTTGCTCGTCAGTTGAAGTCGGATCTGCCGATCATCCGACTGGAGCACTTTGATGTTCGCTCCATCGCGTTCGATGGAGTATTTATGCGCCGGAATGGCTGTCGTGATCCAAAGTTGATCACGCTTGGCCGCCAGCTTGTCGAGGAACTCCGTGAACATCGGCATATCCGCGATGTGATGGTCTCCGCCAACGCCATGAAAGACGATGCACTTGACGCTGCCTTGGGCAATTGCAACATTTGCCAAGGCAAGCAGACGATCAACAGAATTGTAGTAGCCAGAGTTATCAGCAATGACATATTCTGGTCTTCGAACAAGATGGTGTTTAGCCAGAATCTCGTTTTCCTGATTGGCTGTTATGTTCCAATCCTGTTTCGGTACGCCTGGGAGTGCGTATGAGATCAGATGAGGCTGTTTGGCTGGAAACAACTTCAGAATCACGTCGTTGCATTTGCCAATCTCCTCATCAAAATCCGCGGTGTCCTTCGCGCCATGATGCGTGAAAGTGTGGTTGCCGTATTCCATCCCAAAGGCAGGAAATTCCTGCGGGAATGTCTTCTCCCAGGAGGATTGCCGCTCCTCCCACCGCTGTGTGCCTGGGTTTATGTAGAACGTGCCTGCAAGATTGCGCTTCTTTAGTTCAGGCACGACATTGTCGATCTGAGTGGACAGACTGTCATCAAATGTCAGAAGTAATACCCCATGCTTGTCATTCTTCCATTTTGTGATACGAGACACCCCGGCGTCAAGTTCTCCTCCGATTGATACTTGTCCGCAGGTAAGAACCCAGAGCAAGCATGCCAGGCCGCCATACTCCGCTGCGGCCATGATGCAATGAAGCATGCACTGGGGGGTGAATCCCAGTGGTTTCGCCCAGCGCATCTTGACGCGTGAAATCTGTAGTGTTCTTGTCATTGATTCTATTTCTTTTCTTTCAACGCCCGGTCCAGGGCGCCGCAGACGGCTACCAACATGCCGGTTGGAACTTCATATACTTCGCCGCTGCCTGCAAAAGTGCTCACCAGCTCACTGGCGGTCTGGGGAATCGGGAAATCCAATGGCCCCAGGCTGTACAGCCAATTCCTGGATCCGTCGGATACGCAGGACATAGTCCCGACACTGCCGGGTATTTGCCCCTTGTTTTCAATCCATTTTGCGCCATATGGAAAGAGAAGCGTTGCGATATTGCAGACGCGGTATCCCGCGCCGCCCACCATGGAAAGACCCAGCGGATTACGCCCGAGCATATACTGGAGATGCTGCTCGCCCAGCCGGATCAGTTCCGGATCATCCAGCAAGTTTCCTGCTCTGATAAGGAAATAGGTTATCTGCAGGTATTTCTCTGGAGCAATACCAGACACACTATTCTGATTCGGACTCGGAGTGAAAGCTCTTGTCATTACCGGCTCGGCCATCTGATCCACCACCCCGTATGGATTATTTTTAGCTAGCGGCGTGAGTATCTCATCGCATATCCGGCGCACTAAAGCCTTAAAATCATTATTTATCTTCGCGTCAGGGCAAAACTCCACATAATCAAATAGCAGTGGAAAATCCCCCTCGACAGCGAAACCGGCAAATAAAGAAGGATACCTTTCCGCGCGATATGGCGCGATGGTTTTCTCCGCCAACGCTTCGATTCTGCTCAACTCGTTTTTATTCCTGCCATTGGATAGATATCTTGCCAGAGCTAACGCAAAATTACCGTCGGCATTCCACAGGGCGGCCATCTCCAGTAACTCCTTCGCCTTGGTTTCATCGTATTCCCGCAGGCTGTTCGCGAGGCGGGTTAACGCCACCGGTCTGATGGCTTTGGGATCATTCTTCTCCGTCTTCAGGTCAATCGCCGCGCGGCAGACAGGATCATCCGCCGTGTTTTTGATATTGTCGGATGGATCACTGCCAAGGCAAATGTAATCCTTGGTGATTGGATTCCATTCAATCGGATTGTCGTAAATCTTATTGTTCTCCTTGTCAATCGAGCGCATGATGTAATCCATTCCCCAACTGGCCTCCGACAAGACATCCGGATATTTCTCCTTCAAATCTTTGGAGGCATAATGTGTGTCCTCCCAGAAACGGCACATGGCTATCGCCGCAGGCGCCATGAGCTGCCCATACTTGTCGAGACTGCCGGCATCATGCCACCCACCTGTCAAATTGACAAGTTTTATTATCGCCCCCTTGGGCTTGCTCTTATCCAAATATTCGGGCTGTTTACCGCAATCGTAGTCGTTGCGGATGGTGGCCATATCCAGGTGGCAGGCCGTATGCCATCCTGGTATTTCGGTCCCGCACCTCGCGCTATGGAAATAAGTGTTGATTGAAAGCATCCCCAGATCACGATAAAGGTTGGAGGAAACGGCAAAAACTGGAGTCGTGGTTACGGGCAGGTCTTTGACCGTTACTTTCAACGTAAATTGACCTTCGCCGCGCCATTTTGAGAAATCGGCCCGGCTCAAATATATACCCCACGCATCAGCGCCTTCGGACTTGAGATTTCCAGAATAGACCGTTTTGCCTGCGGCATCGTTCAACTGGAATTCACCCTTCTCAACCGGGCTTCTGGTTTTGACCAAAGCCAGCTTCTCGCCGTTGGGATGATAGCCGATCTGAGGCAGAATAATCTCGACCGGATTAGAGCCAAACCCGTCAAAATCAAGGTCGTCGAAATAAACTTTACCCTTATTGTCATCTGAACGCAAAACGAACTGGGCATGGCTTGCGCCATAAGGCGGTTTGGCTTCCACTAAAAGTTTCTGCCAATCCAGTGACCCGCTAACCTTGACGCTCTCACTCACTCCCAAAATACTGAAATAACTCTCTATCCTGCGCAATTTCGGTGATTCGGGGATCAGCGGTTTTCCAGCCAGCGCCAGCCGCGGGGAGGCGATCCATACAATCTGCAGATATGCCTGATCAGTGGCCTTCTCAGTTTTGACCCAGCCGCTGAAGCGGTAAGGCCGCGTATAATCAATCGGCGCTCCGACACAACTGGTACCATCAAATCTCTCGTCTTTTGAAATATCGGCAAGTTTGACGCCATCCTTGATTCTCCGAAGTAGTGTCCCGGAACAGGAAGGGCCGGCCGGCTGGCGGCTGTCTGACAAGTTGAAGATTAAACCGGCGGGGCCGATTGCGGGCTCAAGGCATAGTGACCAGCTCCCGTGATGCGCGGCGGCATTTGTTCTGACAGGCTTGCTTTTCGGCGAGATGGAAGCCCAGTTCCTCTGCCATTCCTCAACTTCGAAACTCGGATTCGGCGCCAGATTGCGCAAGCCTAAATAATCGCCATTCATGTTTTCCGGGATGGACGGCTGCGGCTGGAGGAAGCCGATCATCTTGCCGCCCTGGAAGATGCTGATGTCGCCGAGCCAGGCGCAGGCATCCGGAACAACACCCAGTAACGCCACCTGCATATAGCCGTCAGCCACCTTCACGTTGAAATCCCTGGACAGCAATTCCGTGTTCGGCTTCCGTATTTCCATGACCTTGTCGCCCTGTAAAAACACATCGAACTTCGCATCACCAGGATAGGTTCCGCGCCAGCGGTTGAATCTCAGACGGACAGTGTACTCGCCAGTCTTTAGCTTGAACTGATAGACGATCCGGGCCGCGGCATTCAATTGCTTCCCGCCAAGATCCTGCTCAAACAAAGCAACATTGGTTTCCAGACCGCTGAACGGATCAATCGGGACATAACCGAATGTGCCTCTAATCTCCGCAGTCTTCCGGGTTTGGCTCAAAACTGTCGCGTCACAATACGCCACGGCCTGATTTTTGCGGGATAATTTTACATACCGGATTCCGCTGAACTTGCGTTTTTCGCAACTGGCGCGTACACGTAATGCGCCGTCTTTCAGCTCGCATTGATACTTGACAATGTCGATCGACGCTTTTTCATTGGCCAGGCAGTCATTGACATACACCTTGGGCATGATGCCATCGGTAATCCGTTTGTCCAGCCCTATTTCAACCTCATACAAGCCGTTGTTGATGCCAAAGTTTAATACTTCATCGTCTGCTAAATAGAACGGGAAAGGATAAGGCGTTGCCGGTGATTCCAGAAGAGTCTTTTTCCCGACTCCGGCATCGTACCAGATCGGCGTCGAACCAAAATAGACCGGTTTGCGCGACGTGGTCTCATCGACATGATTGAGAATTAATATGTAGCGAGGATATGTTGTGGTGTACAGTTTCAAATCCAGGTAACGCCACCCGGTCCAATCTATGGGGACATCATACAGGCTGTCGCCAGATCCGTTCCCGTAAATCCATATACCGAGATGCGGCTCGAAATTGCCGGACGGAGGAACAGGTGCAGGTCCCATGATCAGAACTCTACCACCTTTCGCCGTCCATGTGTAGTCGAGTTTGGTGCTGTTTTTGCCGGCAAATATCTGTTCATCGCAATTGAAAGTAAATTTTGTGGGCTCGGCGGTGGGCGCACCATCCCGTAAATCGCACCAAAGACGGTGCTTGCCATCGTCCTGCCACGGACCTGCCACATTACCACCGATGCTGGCTAGGGACACTTTAACGCAACACCTTGAGAGCGCCTTCTCCAATCTGTCTATCGGGTTGACTTTCAATGCCGCCTCGATCTCCTTTACATCCGGATCCTTACTCATCGCCGTTTTTTCCAGCGCAGCCATGACTTTTTTAAGCTCTGCCGCCTCTTTCTGCAACTGGGGGCTGGCCATCTCTTTGAAGTTGTCGTATGTCTGCTCAAACTTTTGGTAAATGGGAGTCACTTCACGCAACATTCCTTGAAGCACCTTCTGCATGGACAAAGCCTGATTGTTCATCTGACGCTCCAGTTCATTCACCTCGGTCTTTGTCGGAGGTGTGCCCTTGAACGCCATCAATGCGAAATTAGGAACATCAATGAAACCTTTCATCAGCCGGGGCCAGTTGGTGAAATGCTCGACACTCGTGGCGTCACTGTTGACCGTCCGCGCAATACTGAATTTCCATTGATCATTAACGACCGGAGTTTTTTGCAAAATCGTAAAAGGTATTTTCAACTCTGCGCTCCACTCCTTTTTGCCGATTGAGGAGACAGCCTTCCAGTCCAAAAGTTTTTCGCTTTTTTCGCCCATTCCGCTCCAACGTGATCCCCGTGCATTTACGATGAGCTGCATGGGGATCGTTGCTCCGGGTGGCAGCAGAAAAATCTCCAGATCGTCGTCCTCCCAGAGGTTGCCGCCATCCGGCTGAACCGCCTTGATTTTATCAGGGGACGGCTCGATGCAGCGGATTGCCATATACAGACTGTCACTGGTCCAGCCGGCCTTGAAGAAGGTTTGACGCTTAACGGCAAATTCTGTCTTCCCATTGATAAGAAATCCTGTCGCCTCAGGAAGATTTTTCCAGCAAACTCCATCCAGTTTTCCATTCAGTACGGGCTCCCCGGAAAGCTGAAAACAAGGATACTCGCGTTGCGCTTGCACATGGATCGGCAACGATACCGCCATCAACATCATCATCACGGTCAGCAATCTGATCTTCATATTGTCCTTCTTCGGGTTTGATTGAATCGTTTAGTTTTATAATATTTGGCATATTTCATTTAGTATAGCGAAAAGTAGTTGACACTTTTTGTGAGGCATAAACTATCATAAAGCCTGACTGCATATGATGTTCCGAGCCTGCGGATCTGGATCGCAATAAGTTCCGCATGAATGTCCGATATTGTCGGAGACCCGCCAAGTTCGAGTTCCATAGGAACGGTGCATATGCTCTGAGCCTGCCAACCTCGTGCTGCTGAGAAAGTGTCAACTATCTCTAACCATTATTTGAAACATGCCCATATTTCATTAGTATAGCGAAAAGTAGTTGACCCTTCTTAATACTTTTACATCATATTGTCTAATGATTTTTCATGGTTGTTTTGGTGCCCATGGAGGATTATTTGTCCACACAAAATTAGTATAATCGGTAGCTGAAAGTAATGCCTGGTTTGGTTTCAAGCTATTTGAATGACCATCTCCATATAGCATATTGACTGTATTCAAATGTCTGAAATGAAAATAATTAGTTCCGGCGCCTTGGGTACAAGGCAAGATGCGATAATGCCCCAGGTCAGCAGCAGCTCCGGTGTGACTATCGGCTAAAAGATAGAATAAGCCAGGCGCTTTAGCTCGAGAGAGTTTCAGGTAAGGTTTTATCCCTGATCCGCCTGCCGGGGTAACGTAATTATCCCCCCAAGCATAATAATTTATGCCATAAGTAGTGCGGTCGGGAATATTGTTTGTGGTATCGAGTACAAACTGGGGGCATGCCAGCACGCCGTTTGGTTTAAATAAAGGGCGATAATTGGGGAGACTATAAGATTTAGTCTCATTTATATATGGCTGAAGATATTGACTCCATGGGAAATTATTGCCGGAGACACCACCATTGCCAGGCGGAACAAAATCATTATTGTCTAAGGTATAATTCATCCATCCCAAATGGAGTTGTCTAAGATTATTTGCACATGTCGTTTGCTTGCCGCGTGCTCTTGCTTTATTCAGTGCAGGCAGTAACAACGATGCCAAAATTGCGATGATAGCAATCACCACGAGGAGTTCAATGAGCGTAAAACCTTGTTTTTTGCATTTGATCATTGCCTTTTTCATTTTTCTTATCTCCTATAATTTTGGTTATTTTGCATAATTATATGTTCTAACTAAAGTTTTCCTGTTTTTTTGAACCTGTCTACCGAACCTGAGTCTAACATTCG